>JAFMJR010000121.1 GCA_017853385.1 Ilumatobacteraceae bacterium
CATTCCGCGTTGCAGAACTGATTCGCAGCAATAATTAGTGCCTGTGGGCGCTGCATCTTTGGAGTCATTAACTCTTATTGACTCGTGGCCCGTTGATGGCGTTGCTGCTGGAGTCATTGACCATCACGGAAATTTGTTTACGCGCGGCAAGCACAATCATTCGTTTCGCTTAGCTTCTATTTCAAAAGTGATGACCGCATGGGCAACGCTTGTTGCAGTTGAAGATGGTTCGGTTTCACTAGATGACCCCGTTGGTCAACCTGGTTGCACTCTTCGCCATTTGTTGTGCCATGCAGGTGGTTACGGATTTGATAGTGCTGCCAGCATCATTAGCCCCGAGCGCAAGCGTGTGTATTCAAACACCGGGTACAACATGGCTGCAGAATATGTTTCAGAGTTTGTTGACATGGGCTTTGCGCAGTATTTGCAAGAAGCTTTGTTTGCTCCACTCAATATGCCCACCGCGCAATTGCTTGGCTCACCTGCTGCAGACATTCACTGCACCATTGAAGACTTGGCCAAGTTTGCTCAAGAACTTCGTCGACCAACCTTGATTGCACTCAGCACCTACATCGAGGCAACTACTCCGCAGTTTCCTGATCTTGAAGGTGTGGTGCCTGGGCTTGGAAAATATTCACCTTGCCCATGGGGACTTGGTCCAGAAATAAAAGGCGCAAAACACCCGCACTGGACTGCTCCGCGCAATAGCGCTTCTACATTTGGCCACTTTGGTGGCAGTGGAACATTTATTTGGCACGACCCCGTTGCCAATGTGACGTGCTTTGCACTCACCAACCGCGAATTTGATGAGTGGGCAATGCAATACTGGCCAGACTTTGGTCAAGCAGTGCTCAACGAACTCGGTCGCTAAGGAATTTTCATGAATACAGAACGCAATCACCGCGCTGATGCGTTGTTGCTTATGTCGTGTTCGTTTGCCGTAGCAACATCAAACTCGGTGATCTTTGCCGCGCTTGGCGACTTGCAAGACAAATACAAATTTGCCGATTCAGGTCTTGGTTTTATTGCCGGCGCAGGCTTCTTAAGCGGTTTCTTGGTGCAGTTGTTTGTTGCACCATTTGCCGACCGCGGTCACACCAAGCGTCTCATCATGATGGGAATGGTCATTGGTGCATTCGGATCACTGCTGATGGCAACAGGCAGCTCACTTCCACAATTTGTGTTGGCGCGTGCGGTCATTGGTTCGTCGTTTGGTTTTGTATTCCCTGCGGTGCGAGCACTTATTGCCCATGTTGAACCCGAGCGTCGCGGCGAACGACTCGGGCGACTTGCCGCTGTTGAATTGCTTGGCTTTGTGTGCGGGCCACTATTTGGTGGATTACTTATTGACCCAATCGGTTTACGCGCGGTATTTGCTCTGTTTGGTGCCGTGAATCTTCTTTCCATGTTCACCATTTCATTTCGCTCGTTTCCCGTGCTTCCATTGTCAAACGAGTCACGCAAACCAAGTCTTGAATTATTGCGTCACCCGCGAGTACGAATCGCCGTGCTGATGGCTATGGCAATTCAGGCGCCTGTTGGCATTTTTGATGCGTTGTGGGATCGCTACCTCACCGACTTGGGTGGCGGAAACTCCATGGTGGGTATTTCCTTTGCGCTGTACACCGTGCCGTTTTTTATTTTTTCATCATTTGGCGGAAAACTTGCCGACAAATACGACCCCCAACGCATTGCAATGTGGATGATGGTGCTGGTGGTGCCAGCAGTTACGGGTTATGGAGCATTCACCACATTGGCGCCAGTTATTGCACTCAATGTATTTGAAGGAATTGCACAAGCACTGATGTATCCATCATCGGCAGCCGCAGTTGCAAAAGCTGCACCTATTGGCCGCGCATCTGCAGCTCAAGGTCTTGCAGGAGCATCTGGACTTCTCATGTCGATGCTGCTTGCATTCACCACACCATCGCTCTACGGATGGTTTGGATCACTCGCCGCTTTCGGCGCAGTTGGATTATTAATGAGCGTGCTTACCGGTTCAGCCGCACTGATGTTGTGGCGACTGAACCGGAAAGAACAACTGGCTTAAATCAGCTCAAACGCTCAACAATCATGGCCATTCCTTGGCCACCACCAACACACATTGATTCCATACCAATGGTCTTACCTGTGGTCTGCAATCCGTTAATGAGTGTGGTCATGATGCGTGCACCAGTCATACCGAATGGGTGACCAAGTGCAATTCCGCCACCATGAATATTCAACTTGTCCCATTCAATACCAAGGTGTTTCGCCGAAGGAATTACCTGTGCAGCAAATGCTTCGTTGATTTCAACCAAGTCAATGTCTTTGATGGTCATGCCTGCGCGCTTCATTGCTTGACGGCATGCTTCGATTGGGCCAAGTCCCATGATTTCTGGGTTCAATCCCGACACGCCTGACGAAATGATTCGTGCAAGAGGTGTGATTCCAAGTTGCTTTGCCTTAGTTGCACTCATCACCATGACTGCTGCTGCACCGTCGTTCAATGGGCATGCATTACCTGCTGTGATTTGTCCGTCTGGGCGGAATGCTGGCTTCAATTGTGCAAGACCTTCTGCGGTGGTTCCATCGCGAGGGCCGTCGTCTTTGCTGAC
>JAFMJR010000122.1 GCA_017853385.1 Ilumatobacteraceae bacterium
AACCCATACGACTCCAATGGAAGTTTGTGCACTGCACCAGATTTTCCGGGTCGCTTAGAAGCGATGCGCGAACGCGGTGGCAAGTTGGTAGTGGTTGACCCACGCAAGAGTAAAACTGCCGAGCATTGTGACGAGTGGTTGGCAATTCGCCCAGGCGCTGACGCACTATTCCTTGCCGCAATTGCCAACACCATTTTTGAAGAAGGCTTGGCAGATGTTGGTGATCACATTCGCCCTCATGTTGCTGGGCTCGATGTGTTGCCAAGTGAATTGAAGCAGTTCACTGCAGAGGCGGTATCGAAGGCTGTTGGCATTGATGCACAAACCATCAAGCGCATTGCACGCGAGTTTGCTGCTGCAGACAAGGCGTTGGTGTATGGCCGCATTGGCACGTGCACTGTAAGTTTTGGAACAACGGCAAGTTGGTTGGTTGACGTAGTGAACACCATTACGGGCAATCTCGATCGCGAAGGCGGTGTGATGTTCACCATGCCGGCAGCTGGTGGGCCAACTACTCGTGGTCAAAAGGGAACTGGTAAAGGTTTCACCATTGGCCGTGGCCACTCGCGAGTGCGCAAGTTTCCTGAAGCGCTCGGCGAGTACCCAGCCAGTGTGATGGCAGAAGAAATTGCCACACCAGGCGAAGGGCAAATAAAGGCTCTTATTACTGCAGGTGGAAACCCGGTGTTGTCAACACCAAACACGCTTGCGCTTGAAGAGTCAATGAAGTCACTTGAATTCATGGTGTCGGTTGATATTTATTTGAATGAGACAACGCGATACGCAGATGTGATTTTGCCGTCGCCTTCGCAGTTAGAGCGCAGTCACTTCGATCTTGTGTTCACTGGTTTTTCCGTGCGCAATGTTGCCAACTACAGCGAGCCGGTGTTTGAGCGCGCTGCAGATCAACCAGATGAATGGGAAATTTTCTTGAAGCTCGCAGGCATTGCACAGGGCATGGGCGCAGATGCCGATGTTGCTGCAATAGACGACTTCACACTTGATGCCTTTATTGGCAGCATCATGAAAGATTCAACCTCGCCAACAAATGGACTAACTGCAGAGCAAATTCGTGAGCAACTAGACGCAACGGGTGCGCGAGGAACAGATCGCATGCTCGATTTCATGTTGCGCACTGGCCCTTATGGCGATGGCTTTGGTGCTAACCCCGGTGGCATCAGCTTGGAGTACATGAAAAAGCATCCGCACGGCATTGACTTTGGGGCACTTGAGCCGCGCATTCCCGAAGCGCTGCGCACTCCAAGTGGAAAAGTTGAACTTGCTCCAGAACCATTGCTCGCAGACCTTCCGCGACTTGCGCAATCAATGAATGAAGTGAATGACGATCAATTGGTGTTAGTTGGTCGTCGTCACTTGCGTTCAAACAATTCGTGGATGCACAACATTGAAGTGTTAGTAAAAGGAAAAGATCGTTGCACATTGCAGATGCATCCAAACGATGCACAGCGTGTTGGCGTAAAAGAGGGAAGTGTTGCGCGAATTACCAGCAGAGTTGGCGCGGTAGATGCAGTTGTTGAATTAACAAGTGATATTCGTGAACGTGTGGTGAGCTTGCCGCACGGTTGGGGTCATGACATGAGTGGTACACGCATGTCTGTTGCTGCCAAGCGTGCTGGCGTGAACTCAAATGTGCTCACCGACGAGAACGAAATGGACCCACTTTCGGGAAATTCGGTGATGAATGGCATTCCGGTGACCATCACGCCTGTTGGCGCATAGTTATCAACAGGCTGTGGGCGCGTTGTCCACTGGTATTTCCCTTTATTCACATGGATAATCACAGTTAAATTTTTTAATTCACATGGTTATCCACTTCCTTCACACAGGGGTAGTGCCGTATCCTTCCGGCCAAAGCTGCATTGAGACGTTTTGAGGTCATTTATGACTTTTTTATGTCAATTTGCGCGGGGGTCTCGAACCCTTATCCAGTAAGGCTCAAAAGGTGGTCGCAGAACTCGTAAATGATTGACACGGACTAATTACAATGCTGTAATCATTCCCTACCAGTTGTGGGCGGATCTGCAATGGGGACAGTTTCACCACAACATGTTGTGGTCTCGAAAGAGACACCAACGAGTGGATGGCCTGACCCCCTTGGAAATCCCTCCAGAGCCAGTGGATTCAAGGTTTTAAGCGGTTTTATACATTCAAAAATACGGAAGGCAAACAACATGTCACTCGCACCAGAGCGTCTCACCATCGGCATCGGCCGCAAATTCACCTCACCTGGTGTGCACCCATACGACCAAGTGGTCTGGGAAAAGCGCGATGCGCGCATTAACAACTGGAAAGACGGCACTGTTGCTTTCGAACAACTCGGTGTTGAATTCCCAGTCGGCTGGTCGCTCAATGCAACCAACATCGTTACGCAGAAATACTTCCGCGGCACGCCAGGAACACCAGAGCGCGAACACTCACTTCGCCAAGTAATTGACCGCGTAGCAAACACCATTGCTGATTGGGGTGTTGAAGGCGGTTACTTCGCAGACACCAACGAAGCAGAAGCATTCCGCGATGAACTGAAGTTCATCTTGGTAACGCAGCGCGCAGCATTCAACTCACCAGTGTGGT
>JAFMJR010000038.1 GCA_017853385.1 Ilumatobacteraceae bacterium
GTGGGGTTCACCTACGACGAAGAAAAACAAGTTGTTCGCGTCATCACTTTTGCGCCATCACAAAAAGCAAAACATGCGGCACGCGGTGGTCGTGCAGTGGTGTCACAAGTTGATGGTGGTCGGTGGCTCACACTTGAAGGAACGGTACGCCTCGTAACTCGCGACACCGATAACGCTGAAGTGAATGAGGCATGTGTTCGATACGCACAGCGCTACCGTCAACCAAAGGAGCGCGACAATCGAGTTGCAATCATTATTGATGTTGACCGCATCATGGGTCGTGTGAGTACAACCAGCGAATAGTTAGAAAAACGAATCTTGTCCGTCACCGCGCATGGTGGCGAACTCACTCATCAAAATCTGCGAAGCAGGGTGTGGATCACCAAACACTGGTGTTCGATCAATAGAGAGTGGTGTGAAGTTTGGGCTTACCAACGGCTGGTGGCCTGTTTGGCATCCTGGGCACCAATACAGCACTCTGTTTGCTTCACCATGGTGTGCAACCCGAATGAGATCCCCGCACCGTTGGCACGATTTTCCTTGACGGCCGTACACCGCCATTTCGCTAGGAGAATCAAGGTTTTTTGCCTCATAATGCTCATGAGCCAACAGTGACTCTTGGGCCAATAACAACAATTCGCGACACTCTGCGCGCTTCATTTCACCAATGCGAGCCCATGGATGCACTTCACATGCCCACATAATCTCGCAGCGAAATACATTGCCAATGCCTGAAACCACTCGTTGATCAAGCAACACTTCAGAAACTGTTGCATCTTTATCTTCGTATTGCATCATGCGATCTACGCACTCTTCAATATCAACATCGTGATGAACCAAATTTGGACCAAGTTTTCCAAGAATTGGATGTCTACGCGGATCAAAGTCGCGGAAGGTTTCCAAACTGACTGCACCAAAGCACACCGCAATCCAATCTGAAACAGCAATGACTACTTGCGCACGTTCACGTGGCTTTGACCATTGTTCGCCACGTCGATACAAATGCCACGATCCTGAAATTCGAAAAGTGGAATGCAACACCACTCCGTCGTCCCACACAATTTCAATGTTCTTGCCAAACGTGCGAACTTCTTCAATGGTGTGTCCAAGAACTGGACGAATTCCATCGCATCCAAGGGCGTCAAAAGCCAATGTTTGCTTGCCAATAAGAGCGGTGCGAAGAGCAACTGCGGTGCGGTAAACCGAGTTCACTTCAAGCATGAGGAAAGATTATTCACCCCACCCTGTAGTTTGAGGGATCACCTCATGAACGACGAACTCAACAACTCACACGACGACACTTCGAACGATGCGCATGACCCGATGGTTCGTCGAGCCGCCCAGCGTTACGGAACAGTTGGTGCGATGTTGGCCGGCGGCATGGTGGTTTTCGACAAACTTCTTGGACGAAAACCAAAAGAAGAAGCCGCTGTCATAATCGAATCTTCTAGCGACCCGCTCGATATTGACCGAGATGGAATTACCGTCGAACTTAACGACAACATCACGGTCTTTTCGCCAGCCCCAACCAAGCGGGCAAGCGGACTACGGGTAGTAAGAAAAAGGCGTAGAACCCAATAAATATAAGGGTTTTAGAATTACGGCAACTGGCCGACAGAGGCAAGTGCCAGTCGCACTAAGCGGTCATGTCCACTGGTCATTTCTTTGACCATTTGCTCAGAAGTTGCTTGCTGTGGCGTAAACCATCCGAGGTCTAATGCTTGTTGTGTTGGTTGGCAGTCGCCAGAAACCGGAACCACAAACGCAAGACTCACTGCATGGTGACGTGGATCGTGGAATCCACTGATAGATGGATCGGGAAAATATTCCACCACTGTGAACGGAGCTGGCTCTAATGGCACTCGTGGCAATGCGAGAGGACCAAGATCTTTTTCCAAGTGACGCAAAATAGCTTCGCGAATACGCTCACCAAGGAGCACGCGACCAGACACCACGGTTCGGCTGATCGAGCCGTCTGGGGCTTGACGCAAAAGCATGCCCACATGGGTCACTTCGCCCATGTCGTTTACCCGCACAGGAACAGCATCGACATACACCAGGGGCACTTGACCACGAACATCGGTCAAGGTTTGCGGGTCAAGCCAGTTGGTTTTGACATCAATGCTGTCGGTCACTGCGCCTCCTCAATGCGTTACCCCATTGTTTCAGAAACCACGTTCATACCGTGGAATACCTAGCAGTTTGCTGAATTTTGTGCGAAGGTACATACGTGAATAGCAACTCAGTTGTCAGCAAGTTATGGGTACCACTTGGCATATTTGTTCTTCTTGCTGGCATCACCCACTTCGCCAACCCTGATTTTTTTGACGCCATTGTTCCACCATGGCTTCCGCCAAGCGAACGTTTCTGGACAAATGTAAGCGGCATTGCCGAAGTGCTCATTGGAGCTGCGATTCTTTTGCCGAAATACCGACGAATTGGCGCTCTCGCAGCCTTCGCATTGTTTGTTGCCGTGTATCCAGCAAACCTGTACATGGTGTGGGATTGGCGCGACCGAACCACTGCAGAACAAGTGGTCTCGTGGGTACGCCTTCCGTTTCAGTTGCTGTTTTTTTGGGTGGCCTTGCGCGTGGCTAGCGACAACGGTTCACCAATTGCCAGCAACATACTTCGTTTCAAGAAACGCAAGTAGTCCTTCGTGTCCGCCTTCACGGCCTATTCCTGAAGCTTTTACTCCCCCAAATGGTGCGGCCGGGTCGGAAACTAGACCACGATTAAAGCCCACCATTCCGGTTTCGAGTTTTTCAGCAATACGCATTCCGCGGGCTGCGTCTTTGGTGAAGACATAACCGACTAGCCCGTGATCAACATTGTTGGCTAGCGACAACATTTCTTGTTCGTCCGAATATGAAACCAATGCAGCAACAGGACCAAAAATTTCATCTTGCAAAATTTCATCATGAGGCGAAACATTCGACAACACGGTTGCTTGATATCCAAAGGCAGGTTCAGTACTCACCGCACCACCTGTCAAAACTTTTGCTCCACGACTTACAGCGCCAGCTACAGCATCGGACACTCGTTGTTGTTGAGCACGTGAAACCAAAGGGCCAAGTGTGGTTGAAGGATCAAGGCCGTCGCCAAGTTTGAGCGCTGCCATGCGAGCCGTAAATTTCTCGGTGAATTCAGACAACACGTTGTCGTGAATATAAAAGCGATTTGCAGCGGTGCATGCAGCACCTCCATTACGCATTTTTGCCAACATCGCGCCTTCAACTGCCACATCTATGTCGGCATCAGCACACACAATCAGCGGCGCATTTCCACCAAGTTCCATGCTGCAGTTAATTACACGCTCGGCTGCTTGAGCGAGTAGCAGCGAACCAACTCGTGTCGAGCCAGTGAAACTAAGTTTGCGAACTTTGCCCGAATTCAGCATGGCTTCAACCGCCGGACCAGGTGGGTCAGCGACCACCACATTGACGACACCGCTTGGCACCCCAGCGCGTTGCAGAATGTTTGCAATTGCCAGCGCAGTAAGTGGCGTATCGTGAGCCGGTTTTAAAACAACCGTGCAACCTGCGGCTAGCGCTGGCCCAATTTTGCGTGTTGCCATTGCCGCAGGAAAGTTCCATGGCGTTGCAAGAAGTGCAACACCTACTGGTTGACGCGAAACCAGTAACCAATTTGCACCACTAGGTGCTCTGCGGTAGTCGCCTTCAATGCGCACTGCTTCTTCGCTAAACCAACGAAAAAATTCGGCTGCGTAGGCAACCTCTGCACGCGCATCACTCAGCACTTTGCCCATTTCACGCGTGATTGTTCGAGCAAGATCTTCTTGCTCAGCAATCATGATCTCGAACGCTTTGCGGAGTATCTCTGCTCGTACACGTGGTGCTGTGTTTTTCCATGACTCAAATGCGTCATGGGCTGCGTCTACCGCCTGCAAACATTCTGCAATAGAAGAGTTGTGCACGCTGCCTATCGACAGCCCGGTCGCCGGGTTCAACACCTCAATCTGGTTGGTCATTGAATTACCTATTTCTGTAATTCAACGCCGGCAATTTGTTTAATTCGATCGCGAAGAAAATCAAAGGCCGTTTTATTCTCGGCAATCAGCACATCGTCAGCAGGGTGCAGAAACAACGGAGTTGAAATACGTGAACGCTTTGCAGCCTCACCCACCGGATTGATCACTCGATGAGTGGTACTTGGGTAATACCCGTTTGTCACGTAATCCAGCATGTCGCCAGCATTAATGGCCACACTGCCCGGATCGCACGGCACATCGTGCCAATTTCCTTGCAGGTCCTGCACTTGTAAACCAGGCTCATTTGACGCTGGCAACACGGTGATCATGTTGATGTCTTCGTGTGCTGCTGCACGCACTGCGTCAGCTGGTTCGTCTCCACGAAGAGGTGGGTAGTGCAAAATTCGCAACAAAGTGCGTCGAGTGCCTTCAATCATTTGCGATAGCGGCATTGAAAAGTTTTTTGAAATTTCTTCTGGAGTGTTTGTCTCTACCCATGACAGTAACTCCGCAGCTAGCGACCACCCTGCTTGATATACCGCAGCAGCACTTTCCGATTCATGCTCTGGTTGGCGACCCCACGGGTACCAATGGAAATACTCCTTAATATCTTTCACCCCTGCACCGACAGCGGTTTCTGCCTCTTCGAGAGGTCGGTATCCGTCTTGTTCGGTTTCGCTAGGTAGGAAATTCCATTTTCGTTCAGAGCGAAAGAAGTCATGCCACTCGTTTTGCAGACGCAACACCACGTCATACGGAATGGGGTGATTGATCAATACAGCAAAGCCAGTTTCACGAAGCGACTTCGTGAACTGCTGAGGTGCATCAGGTGATGTGTAGTCGACAACCGCGACATCCATACCTTCTACCCTACGGCGGTTATCTGACGGTCGCCACTCATGCCGTGCCTACGTTCACTAATGTGGCACGGTGCACACGAAGCGTTTAATCCTCACGCTTCAAGTCGCCATGGGAGTTCTTGCTGCCGGGTATGGCGTCATGTTTACCATGCTCGATGACTGGCGTTCCGAATACGGCATTCAGGAAGCCGGCCTCAGCATGATCATTGCTGTTGGGTTTTTTACATCTTTTCTTGCACAACTGACAATTGCCCCTTATGCCGACAAAGGTCATGCACGCAAGTTGATGGCATTTGGAATGGCCAGTAATGCCGTAGGCGCGCTCATCATGGCATTTGGCAGCACGCTGCCGGCATTTATTCTCGGTCGGTTCATCATGGGTATAGGTGCAGGTATTGCAATTCCGGCCATTAAACGAATCGTTATTGTGAGCGATCCGGAAAACGTTGGCGCAAATTTGGGTCGCGGTGTTTCCATCGAAGTAGGTGGCTTTGCAATTGGACCAGTAATCGCCGCACTTACCGTTGACTCCATCAATCTTGCAGCGCCATTTTTGTTGATTGCAGTTTTCATTGCAGCAACTGGCGCAATAATTAGCCGCCTCAAAATTACAGAAACCGCTGTTGAAGATCGCACCGATGAACGATTCGCAATTGACTTATTGAAAAATCGCGCAGTACTCGGATCAGTCCTTGTTGGCCTGGCTCTCTACGTGATGATTGGTGTCTACGACTCACTCTGGGTCATCATCATGGACGACTTACGAGCACCTCATTGGGTGGGTAACGCAGGTGTAGCACTATTTGGTCTGCCGTGGATATTTTTTGGAACTGTTGGCGGAAAGTTTGCACAGAAATACGGGCCACTGCGTGTAAGTGCATTTGGTTTAGCAATGGGGTCGCTGTACATGACTTCGTACGGGTTCATGACAATGCCGTACTTAATGTTGGGAATCGGGCTTACTCAATCCATTCTTGATTCACTTACTGTCACAGGTATTGGAATTGCCGTTGCTCAAGCAACTCCACCAGAACGCCAAGCAGGTGCATCAGGTTTGCTTGGCGGAATGCAAACACTTACTGGCGGCCTTGCCGCAATGTCGGCGGGCACTATGTACGAACATTTTGGGCAAGCCTTCGCGTTCACGTCAACAGGCGTTGCCATGGCAATACTCGTAGGCCTTGGTTGCGTACTTGTTGGAAAAAAGTGGCTGCAAAAGCCACAAGCAGTTACTGCGTAATCAGGCTGGGCCTGAGAACATTCCACCATTTCGTTCATATGTCGTTACTGGTGAAGTATCACCTTCATAGCGACTGATTTCTGCGCGCCCAACAACGTGCCAGTGCACTTCGTCCGGGCCGTCAGCCAAACGCAATGTGCGTTGTCCCGCATACAAACGAGCAAGTGGCGTCCATTGCGAAATACCTGTTGCACCAAACACTTGAATGGCTTCGTCAATGATCTTGCACACACGCTCTGGAACCATTGCCTTTACGGCACTCACCCATATACGTGCTTCGGCATTACCCATCGTGTCCATTGCTTTTGCTGCTCGCAGAACCATCAAGCGCATTGCCTCAAGTTCAATACGAGCTTTTGCAATAGTTTCTGTGTTCTTTCCCAAGCGTGCAATTGGCTTTCCGAATGCTTCACGGCTTAAGCCGCGTCGAATCATCAATTCAAGTGCGCGTTCACCTGCACCAATTGAACGCATGCAATGGTGAATACGTCCTGGTCCGAGGCGAACTTGTGAAATTTCAAAACCGCGTCCCTCGCCCAACAAAATATTTGATGCCGGCACTCGCACGTCGGTGAAACGCAAATGCATGTGACCATGCGGAGCGTCATCTTCGCCAAACACTTCCATTGGGCCAAGAATTTGCACACCTGGTGTATCCATTGGCACCAAAATTTGTGAGTGACGCTTGTGCGGTGGAGCATCTGGACTGGTGAGCAACATGCAGATCATGATTTTGCAACGTGGGTCGCCTGCACCAGAGATGTAGTACTTCTCACCGTTAATTAACCACTCGTCGCCGTCTAGCTCAGCACGACATTCCAAATTCTTCGCATCTGATGAAGCAACATCTGGCTCTGTCATTGCATATGCAGAACGAATTTCTCCTGCAAGCAATGGCTTCAACCATTTTTCTTTTTGCTCTGGTGTGCCTACGCGCTCCAACACTTCCATGTTTCCAGTATCTGGAGCGCTGCAATTCATAGCCTCTGAAGCAATCGGGTTCTTGCCGAGTTCTACCGCAATATATGCATAGTCAAGGTTGGAAAGTCCTTCGCCGGTTTCAGCATTTGGCAAAAAGAAGTTCCATAAACCTTTTGCACGAGCCTTTCGCTTCAGATCCTCGAGAACTTCAAGTTGGCCTTCGCCATATTGCCAACGATCTGGTCGACCTTCGCCAAGTGCGAAATACTTTTCAGTCACAGGCTCAACTTCGTTTGCAATAAATTCTTTCACCGCGTTATACAACGGAACTGCTTTGGCCGACATCGCCAAATTCATCGCATCGTCAGTGGTAATTCCTGAATACATTCCGGGTGCTGGCATGCCCCCACGCTACCCCTCGCGAAATACGAGGTCTTAGTCGAGAATGACGAGAGGTATTTCGCGGTCGGTGCGCTGCTGGTAGCCGGCGTAACCCTTGTAACGCTGTTCAACTATCGGCCACATTCGTGCACGCTCCTGCGCAGTTGCAGTGCGGGCGGTCATCATTTTGTTCGGCCCGCCTTTGTATCGAACCTGCACCTGAGGGTTTGCAACCAAGTTCACATACCAAGCTGGGTGAAAATCATCGCCCCCTCGTGACGCGACAATCACGATGGAATCTCCCTCTTGAATTGGCGAGGTCAACATGACGCTGCGTGGTTTTCCCGTCTTTCGACCAATTGTGGTCAGTTCTAGAACTGGCATATTTCCTGCGGTCCAACCAGCTTTTCCACGAGAAACACCAAGGATAAGGCGATGCACTGCATTCATCGATTTGAGCGCGAAATTACTTGGCATCAGTGCACCGGCATTCCATCTGCGACACCCACAGTGCCAGAGACATATTTAGGTTTGAACAACAGCACGAAGGAAAGTCCAGCGAGTCCGATGCATACCGATGCAACGATCAACGGTTGGCTTGAAGTAATTGATGACGTGATGTAACCAACCAACACTGCAGCAGGAACTTGCGAGAGGCTCGAAATACTTGCATAAATTCCCATTGCTTCACCCTGCTTACCCATTTCTGCAGAGCGACTAATCAAACTCGACATGTTTGCCATGCACAAACCATTGAAGATGGAGAAAAACGGAATGACCATATACAAATACATTGAGCTTGTCGTTGGCGTGAGGAAATAGATCAACATCATTGAGCCAGTGCCGAACATAGAGAACTTCAACACCTTGAAGTCCACAAGTTTCTTTGCCACGCGACCGACAACAAGACCCTGCGAAAGCGCGATGCACAGACCAACTATCGCAAAATAGTCACCAATTTTTGACGAGCTGAAATCGAATTTGTTGCGCAAATACACACCAAAGAATGTGGTGAAAAACGTGAAACCGGCGCTAAACAAAAACCCGGAAAACAAAATTACGCGTAAGCGATCTGACTTGAATCCGTTCACCACATTGCTAATTGCTTGCCCCGCCTTAATTTTCCCGCCATGAAATTTTTCTTTAATGGTTTCTGGAAATGTGGTTAACACTGCAGTGCAGTTCATGAACGCAATTACTGCAGCAAACCAAAATGGAGTTGTTGCCCCAAACCAATGTGGGGTGTTAAACAAACCATAGAAACTGACACTTGGTGAACTCAGTTTTCCGCCAAGGTATGGCCCAATGATGAATCCAAGCCCAAACGCGGCGCCCATGTATCCAAAGTTCTTCGCACGATTTTCGTGTGTACTGATATCACCAATGGCAGCTTGTGCCACTGCCAGGTTTCCTCCGGTGAGTCCATCAAGTCCTCGCGCGGCGAACAACAGTGGAAGATTTGCGGTGCTAATGCCCACCGCAAAAAGCATGTAACCAACCGCAGTTCCAAATATTGACAATGCCAATACCGGTCGACGGCCATGCCTGTCGGACAATTGCCCCAAAATCGGAGCGGCGATGAACATGCAGAACGGATAAATCGCCTGCAACCAACCGAGCATGATGAGCCCTTGCGTAAACGACCAGCTTTCGGGTGTTACTCGAAATGGACCATCGGTAATCAGCAACGGAAAGACAGGAATCAAAATTCCAAACCCTAAAAGATCAATAAATACTGTGGTGAAAATGGCCAACATTGGGTTCTTGCGCATTGATAGATCGTAGTCTTTACAGCATGAAAGACATCTTCTCTTTGAATGGCAAAGTTGCACTCGTTACTGGCGGATCACGCGGAATTGGCGCAATGATCGTGCAAGGGTTCCTCGAACATGGTTGCGCTCGCGTCTACATCACTGCGCGTAAGGCAGCTCAATGCGATGCCGCTGCAAAAGAACTGTCCTTGTATGGAGAATGCATTTCAATTCCTGGAGATGTTTCAACTCAAGAAGGAATCGCTGCTCTTGCAGCACAAATTGCTCAGCGCGAACCAAAACTCGACATTCTTGTCAATAACGCAGGGGCTGCATGGGGTGCCGAATTTGACGAATTCCCTGAAAGTGGCTGGGACAAAACTGTTGATCTCAATATGAAGACACCGTTCTTTCTCACACAAGCTCTTGCGCCACAGCTACGTGCGGCGGCTTCAAAGAACAACCTTGCCAAGGTCATCAACATCGCATCTATTGATGGAGTTTCCATCAACCCAATGGAGACCTACCCATATGCAGCGAGCAAGGCAGGTCTTATTCATATGACCAAGCGAATGGCTCTTCGTTTGATTAAAGACAACATTGGTGTGAGCGCCATTGCACCAGGTGCATTCGCTTCAGAAATGAACAAAGTTGCACGCGACCATGGAGATGCAATTGCAGCCGCTATTCCAGCTGGTCGAATTGGAACCCCAGAAGACATGGCTGGCGCAGCGATTTATCTTGCGTCACGCGCTGGTGACTACGTAGTCGGTTCCACCGTCATTGTTGACGGAGGGGTTACGTACGCCCGATGAGTCGCAAACTTCCTTTTGACTATAAGTGGGTTGTAGCAGTCATTTTTGTTCTGGGTCTGTTCATGGAAATCATGGATACGACAATTGTCAACGTCGCAATTCCAACTCTGCAATCAACCTTCAATACCACGGGTGCCGGAATTGAATGGGTCGTCATTGGATACCTGCTGTCGATCGCAGTTTGGATTCCATCATCAGGTTGGATCGGAGATCGCATCGGCACCAAGCGAACATTTTTGTTTGCACTCTTCATGTTCACGGCCGCATCAATCTTGTGTGGTCAAGCTCAAAGCATTGGAGAACTCATTGCATTCCGCATTTTGCAAGGTGTGGGCGGCGGAATGCTCACGCCAGTTGGTACAGCAATGTTATTCCGAGCATTTCCCCAAGAAGAGCGCGCGCGTGCTTCAACTGTGCTTATCATTCCAACGGTTATTGCGCCAGCACTTGGGCCAATTATTGGCGGCCTGCTCATTGACCATTTGTCATGGCGCTGGATCTTCTATGTCAATGTTCCAATCGGAATTTTCGGATTCATTTTCGGCGCCTTGTATCTGCGCGAAAGCAAAGAACCTACGGCGGGAAGATTTGATATCGCAGGATTTACTCTCGCAGCAACTGGTCTAGCAGGCATGTTGTACGCGCTCTCACAGGGCCCAGAAAAGGGCTGGTTGTCTAGCCAAGTATTAATCACTGGCGTTGTAGGCACCGTTCTCGCAATCATCATGGTGATTGTTGAGTTAAGAATTGATCAACCGATGCTGACGCTGCGTTTGTATGGCGACCGAATGTTTCGTAACTCAAACATGATCAACACCTTGTCTTATGCATCTTTTGCTGCCTTCCTTTTCTTACTCCCCCAATTCCTGCAGACCCTGCTTGGGTACTCAGCTCTTGAATCTGGACTCACCACTTTCCCTCAAGCTGTTGGGGTGATTCTTGCTAGCCAAGTTGTTGGCAGGCTGTACCACACTGTTGGCCCTCGTCGACTCGTGGCTTTTGGTTTGTTTTGCGTATCGCTCTCAAACATTCCATTTATCTTTATTTCGCTCGATGTAAGTCAAACCACGATTCGCGAATTGATGTTCTTGCGTGGCATCAGCATGGCTTTTGCTTTTGTTCCACTGCAAGCTGCAACGTATGCCAACATCGCAAAATCAGATACTGGTCGAGCCTCTGCAATTTTCTCTACTCAGCGACAGGCTTCAGCAGCTGTTGGAGTTGCCATTTTGGCAACGCTCTTCCATTCTCGAATTAATCACCTAGCAAGCGATGGCGAAATAACAAAGGACATCTCTTTGCAAGCATTCCATTTTGCATTTGCCGGAAGCATCGCTATTTCGTTTTTAGGATCACTATTTGCAGCAACATTTATTCGTGACATTGATGCCAAACCAACAATGCATCCACGCCCTAAAAAACAAAAAGTTGCAGCTGTTTAATTAGTGCTTAAAGCGCGCGAGCGCGTCCTGAATTTCTTTTGTTGCAGCATCGCGG
>JAFMJR010000039.1 GCA_017853385.1 Ilumatobacteraceae bacterium
GGCACACCGATTCTCACGTTTAATCCAAAGTCGGGCAATGAGGCCAGCCTGTTTGGGCCAGTTATCTCCAAAGCGCCAAAGGGCGATGAAGCTGTGAAGTTGTGGGACGCCGTGCAGACCATTGCCGAGTCGGGTGTTGCAGAAATCAAGCGCTCGCTGCGTGCAGCGCCACAGTTTGACTGAGCCTTTGCGATGAAAGTTGTCTACACACCAGCACATCTTGGGCATAACCCGCAAGAAGAGATTGCCGAATCTGGTTCACATTCGCCGCACGAACACACCGCTCGTGCAGAAAACATTCGCGAAGTGTTGCAGGCCGATTCCTCTATGCAATTCGTGTCACCTACGCAGTGGGGTGTCGATCCAATTAATGCAGTGCATAACCCGGGACTAAACAATTTTCTTACTACCGCATGGGTCGACTACCAACGCGAGGTTCGACCAAGCAGAGAGGTGGTCCCCGATTTCTTCTATCGCCCGTCGATGCGTGAGGCCATGTCGAATCTTGAAGAACCAACGGCAGCGAATGCACGACTGGGGTGGTGGTGTTTCGAGACGACCACGCCAATTACGCAAGGTTCGTACGAAGCCGCGCGTGGTGCCGTGGATACTGCACTAACTGCAACACAATTGGTGCTGAGTGGCGACAAATTCTCGTACGGTTTGTGCCGCCCGCCAGGACACCACGCCACAACTGATTTGTACGGCGGCTATTGCTTCTTCAACAACGCGGCAATAGCGGCGCATTATGTTGCAACAACGACCAATTCAAAAGTCACGGTGCTAGATGTGGACTATCACCACGGCAATGGCACGCAGCAGATTTTCTACGGTCGCAACGATGTGCAATATGTTTCGCTACATGGTGACCCAAAGCGTGCCTATCCGTATATCACGGGGTTTGCAGATGAATTGGGCGAAGGCAAAGGTCGTGGCGCAACTACCAATATTCCACTTGCAGCAAAAACCGATGACGACATGTTTCTCGATTCACTCGACAAAGCATGTGCGGCCATTGAAGCTTTTGCTCCATCTCTGTTGATTGTTTCACTCGGTCTAGACACCTACATCACCGACCCAATCTGTGACCTAGCGGTAACGCGTGATGGATTTATGCGCAGTGGTGCTCGTGTGCGAGGACTCAATTTGCCAACGGTGGTACTGCAAGAGGGTGGATACGACCTTGCAAATCTTGGTCTAAACGTGCAGGCATGGCTGCACGGACTTGCTGCGTAATTTATTGCAACAAGTTTTGTAATTTGCCGAACAGTGCTTGTGGCGAACCTGCGCACTGTTCTAATTCTGCATCGGTAAGCAATACCTGCAAACCATTTTGTGTTCTTCCTAGCACGACGGGGTAGTTGCCACTTGCGGCCTGCGTAACGTCTGGTGGTGCATCGTTGATGTGAAACGTAGTGAATGGAATTTCAAGAGATGATGCGCATTCCCGCCACTCGGCACGTGGAGTGAACAGCCCGTGTGTGATGTCGCACAATGAACAGTGACGTGTTCCCAGTCGAGCGCCGATCCAGTAGGTGAGTTCACCCCACAATGTGGCATCAGCGTTATAGACACCAATGAATTCGGTAATCGTGGACGGTGGTGAATTCATGGCTTGCACCGATCGCTGCAATAACGCACATTTTCCCAATCTTTTGCCCATTTCTTTCGCCATTCAAAAGGGCGCTGGCACGTGCCGCAAATCTTTGGGGCGAATCCGTTTTTGGTTTGCGCTGTGCGGGCCATATCAGTGCAGGGTAATTCAAGAATTAGGCATTTGCTTTACGCTGAAGCAATGAGTTTGCCGACAATCTGGGTCTTCGGCGACCAGTTGAATCGCGAAATCGGTGCTCTCGCTACAGCCACACCAACTACTCATCAAATTCTGATGATTGAGTCGTCGGCAAAGATTTCGTCACGTAGGTGGCATGTGCAGCGCGCACATTTCATTGTTGCTTCGATGCGCAAGTTTGCTAACGAATTACGCGATGCAGGCTTTCAGGTGGACTATCGCCATGCGCCTTCAATGAGCGAAGGCTTGCGCGACCATGTTGCCGAATTTCGGCCAGATGAAGTTCTTGTAACCGAGCCAAATAGCTATGCCTCTCGAATGTTGGTGAACAAATTGAATGTGAGGGTCGTTCGCTCTGATCAGTTCTTATGTCACCCATCTGAGTACCAAGCATTTCTTGGTTCACGAAAGTCCATCAAGATGGAAGATTTCTACAGGTGGCAACGCAAGCGTCTTGTTGTGTTGATGAATGGCGATGAGCCAGTCGGGGATCGCTGGAATTTTGATGAAGAGAATCGCCAGCCGCCGCCAAAGACTGGACATGACCGCTGGCCTCAGCCTCACACCTATGCCCTCGATGAAACTGACCAAGCGGTTGTAGAAACCGTGCGCGGCAATTGCTGGGGAGAATTTCCAATTGGGCAGTGGGCCACAACCAGGCAAGGCGCACTTGAGCGTTTAGCGTTTTTTGTGGAACACGTGTTGCCAGTGTTTGGCGAACACGAAGATGCCATGTTGAAGTCCAACTGGCACCTTGCACATTCATTGTTGTCGCCGTATCTCAACAATGGACTGTTACTACCAGGTGAAGTGGTGGAAGCTGCTGAGTCGGCATTTAGAGAAGGAAAGGTTCCACTGAATTCGGCCGAAGGGTTTATTCGACAAATCATTGGCTGGCGCGAATATATTTGGAACTGTTACTGGCAGTGGATGCCCGACTACGCAGAAATGAACGCGTTAGGTGCAACACGTGAACTGCCACCCATGTTCACCGATATCTCAAAAACCAAAATGGCGTGTATGACATCGGTGCTTACTGGAGTGAATTCCCGAGCGTATTCGCACCATATTGAACGCTTGATGGTGCTCGGAAATTTTGCGCTGATCTCAGGCATTAACCCGCAGCAACTCACGCAATGGATGTGGAATAGCTACGTAGATGCTGCCGAATGGGTGATGGTTCCCAACATCATTGGCATGTCTCAATATGCCGACGGTGGCATGTTGGCAACAAAACCTTATGCAAGTGGTGGCGCATACATCGACCGTATGAGCGACCACTGCAAAGGATGCGCATACGATCGCAAAAAACGAACAGGTAGCGATGCATGCCCGTTTACGGTGTTGTATTGGGATTTTTTCTTGCGACATCAAGATCGATTTGTAAAAAACCCTCGCGTTGCTCGCCAGGTGCGGGCTGCTCAGCAATTGCAAGATTCAGACGAACTGCAGGTCACCGCCGTTTCAATTTTGCGCAAACTCGATAACGGCGAACTTTAAATTGATTTAAGGTCGCTGATGACCTGCGTCCACCTGGTTGGATCGCTCGCGTATGGTGCGTAAAAACTCAAGCGAGTAATCACATCGCCATAACGCTTTGAAAGTTCTGGTGCAATCTGTTCTGGTGAGCCCACTACAGCAAAGGTGTTCAGAATTTCATCGGTAATCAGATTGCCCATTTCTTCCCATTTGCCAACTTTGGAAAGTGAATTCAATTGACCTTGTAGTTCGCCCCAACCGTGCAACTCAAGTACGCCGCTATACGCGGGAGTTGAACCATAAAACGCAATTTGTTGCCGAGTGCCTGCTGCGGCATCTTTCATTTCCGTTTCGTTATTGCCCGTGACCACAAAACTTGGGCCCACAATGTCGAATCCCTCCATGGTTTTTCCGGCTTTCGCACGCCCGCGTTGCAGCGCTGGGATAGTTACTTCACGCAGGTATCGCTCGGTGGTGAATCCGTGACAGATGAATCCGTCGCACACTTCGCCTGCAACTTCTGTCATTAGTTCACCGACGCCAGCTAAGTAAATTTTTGGAACCCCGAAGTTTCCGAGATCGCGTTTGTCAGGCGTGAAAAACGGTGTCATCAATGTGTGGGTGTAAAACTCGCCGCGAAACTGCAACGGTTCTCCCGTAAGCCAGGTGCCCCAGATGGCGCGAATAGCTTGAATCATTTCGCGCATTCGAGCCGCCGGGTGGCTCCAATCCATACTGAAGCGCTTGGTGATGTGAGGTTTGATCTGGCTGCCAAGGCCCAAGATGAATCGGCCTTGCGAGTATGACTGCAAATCCCAGCCAATATTGGCAAGTGTCATTGGGTTGCGGGCAAATGCCACGGCAATTGAAGTGCCAATTTCAAGTTGCGTGGTGTGTTCTGCAGCAAGAAGCAATGGGAAAAATGGGTCATGGGCGGTTTCGGCGGTCCATCCACCCGAATATCCAGCTGCTTCTAACGATTGTGCAGAACTCGCGGCATTGCTGAGATTGCTTGAGATTCCGCCATCAAGTTTCATGAGTTTTCTCTACGCAAATGCAGTAACTGCAGGCCATCCAAATTTATTGCGGCCATCGAATTGGGGAGCTCTGCGCATTTTCGCCAGTCATCTTCAATTCCCTTTGCAGCATCAAGCAACAAGGGCAAATACTTTTCGCGAATCACATCTTTTGATACTTCCGAAGTGTGTACTCCAATGCCAATTGCTGCAACTACCGAAAGGTCTTCTGAGCGAATAGGGGCTGCAATTGCGTGCACACCATATTGCAAGTCTTCATCGCTTTCGGCCCAACCATTTGCGCGTACTCGATCAAGTCGCGGGCGAAGTTGTTCAACAGTGAAATTGGTGCGCGGATAAAACATTGACATTGTCGGGGTGCTGAGCACCTCTTGCAAATCTTGTTCGGCGAGCTCGGCAAGTAACACTCGACCCATTGCAGTACTTGCCGATGGCAATCGTGCACCAACAGTTACGCCAACGCTGACAATTTTTGGAACTTCTACGCGACCCGTATACACAATGTCGCTGCCATCTAGTTCGGCAAGTGAAACGGTTTGATCAACCTGTTTCGAGAGCACCTCCATGTGGGGCTTTGCTGCCCCATAGAGCCCGAGTGCCGAAATGTAGGACATGCCCAAATCAACCACTTTGGGGGTAAGCGAATACTGGTTGTCGATCTCGCGAACGTACCCAAGCTCTTTCAACGTAATGAGAAGGCGCAAAACTGTCGGGCGTGCAAGCAAGGTTCGCTCAGAAATTTGCGAGATGGTCTGCTTCATATGCAGGCGGTCAAACGATCGAATGACTTCAAGCCCTCGCGCAAGTGCTTCAACGAAATCTTTCTTCGAACTTTCCGGCATGCAAGCCCCCCGACTCGTAGTGCTGTAAGCACTGTAGTACTGCGCTAGGGGGGGGGCTAGTCCGTTTGATTGTCGCGCAAAAACTGTTCAAGTTCGGCTGCGAGTTCATCGCCACTTGGCAATGGTCCACTTCCAAAACCCGAAGTTGGCATGCCAGTTTCACTGTGCATGCTGTCGAATGCTGTTTCAAGTTGAGACAACATTGCTAGGTGTTCGCTGTTTCCACGAACCAATTGATCAAGGCGTTCGCGTTGCACGCCAGCTTGTTCACGAAGCGCGTCAGCATTTATGGAAATGCCACCGGTATCGCAGACCGCTGCAATGAGTGCTGCTGCTGCTGCGGGGTAACTCATCGAGGCAACGTAATGCGGTACTTGTGCCCAAAGCCCAACAGATTGGATTCCTGCATTAAACAACGCTTGCTCGAGCACCGCTTCCATGCCTGCCGGTACATCAACCGAGCTCTTAATGAATGGAAGCAATGATGACAAGTGTGCATCTGGCGATGTGCACGAAATTTTTGCTGCCCGAGTATGCGGTGTGGCGATGGGGTAGGCGCCCATTCCAAGCATGCGGCGCACTTTGAGTTGTTCACAAAGCTCAACTACACACGTTGCGAAGTGATTCCATCTAGAGTCTGGTTCGGGGCCAGTCAGCAGCAAGACGGCTTCGTTGTTGGTGTCGTGGCCAAGCATGATTTTTGGTGCAGCCCAGTCCAACTTTTCGATTACCCCCTCGCGCAATTGCATCAATGGTCGGCGAGCCCGGTAGTCAACAAAGGTGTCGCCATCAAACTCAACCAGCGTTACCGCATTGGTTTCGGTAATCAGCGTTTCCATTGCTGCCGCAGCAGCTGCACTTGCATCGATCCAGCCCGTCAGCATGGCGACCAAAATCGGTTGCTGAAGCGTTGGGAGTTTGCCGTCGAAATTGGGGGAAATTCGGTAATCGGTCATTTCAAGCGTCAGTGTAGACGCGAAAGCAACTGCTCGGCTTTTTGTGCTGCAGTTTCTACCTGGGTTTTAAAGGCATCAAATGCTTGAGGATCGTGCTGACCCATGGCGCCCGAAATATAGCGGGCGTACACGCCTTCAATAATGCAAGCGAGTTTCCAATATGCAAACGAAACGTAGAAATCAAGTTGTGAAATGTCGCGCCCCGAAGCCTGTGCGTAGCGCTCGGCAAGTTGCTGGCGATTCAAAAATCCAGGTGCAGTTGTAGTGGCAAAGTTGTTTGCTCCGGCGTCATCATTTGGTCCTGTCCAATACACCATGAGCAAACCGAGGTCTGCCATTGGGTCGCCAAGTGTGCACAGCTCCCAGTCAAGTACGGCAACGATGTTTCCCGCACTGTCAATCATGCAGTTATCAAGTCGATAGTCGCCGTGAACAATCGTTGCTGGGCCTTGTTCAGGAATGCGCTTGAGAAGCTCATCGTGAACGCGATCAATTGCTGCAAGCTCGCGAGTCTTTGACGCGTTCCACTGCCCATACCAACGTTTGAGCTGTCTTTCGATGTAGCCCTCATGCCTGCCAAGCTCACCTAGTCCAACTTCTGCTGGCACAACTTGGTGAATTTTTGCCATGGTGTCCACAAGCGAATTGCTTGCATGCAAACGTGTGGCTTCAGTGAGCTCGCGGCGTGCGGTTTCGTTATCACGAATAATCAATCCGTCAACAAATGCCATCACATAAAACGGAGCATCGTTTACTTCGGTGTCTGTGCACAGTCCGAGCGCTGGAGCAACCGGAACTTGAGAATCATGCAACGCCGAAATAATGCGATGTTCTCGTCCCATGTCGTGTGCGCTTGCAAGAGCATGACTGAGCGGCGGTCGACGCAACACGTATCGATTGCCAACAGAGTCGGTGACCTTGAACGTGAGATTTGAATGTCCACCAGCAATCAGTTCAAACGAAAACGGGGCAGTGGCGCCGTGAATGTGTGCAGTAAGCCACGCCGAGACACGGTCCTCGTTGATCCCAGAAGGCACATGGTGTGCTGAATTCATCACCGTCAAACTAGTTGGTGGCGGTAGCGTTTTGTGCATGGCGATTGATGTAACTGATGCAACGTTTCAGGCTGAGGTGCTCGATCGTTCAAAGACCGTGCCGGTCATTGTTGATTTGTGGGCCACATGGTGTGAGCCGTGCAAAACCCTTGGGCCGATTCTGGAAAAACATTGCGATGCCACCGGGGGCAAAGTGGTGTTGGCCAAGGTCAACATTGATGAAAACCCAGCAATTGCTCGCGCCTTTCAGGTTCAGAGCATTCCTGCAGTGTTCATTATGCAAAACGGTGCTGTTTTAGATGGCTTCGTTGGCGCAAAACCAGATCATGTCATTAAAGAACTTGTTGAAGCGTTACTGCCTGGCGGACCGGCATCAATGCAGTCTGCAATTGAGCCCGAGCCGGAAAACGAACCAGAGCCATTCGTTGTTAATGACGATTTCGATCAAGAACTCGCTGCGCTTTTGCCACAAGTAAAGACCGACGAAGCAGCAAAAGCTCGGTATCTCGAAATTCTTGAAACAATGGGCAGTGCCGACCCACGCACTGCTGGTCATCGCAAGAAACTGACTGCTCAACTGTTTTAACTTCGCACACATTGGTGCGTGTGGCAAAGGGTTTCAGACTTCATCAACCTGTACGGTGCACGCCGTATTGCCGCTTCTGCTGCTGTTGCATGTGTGCTTGCAGTAGGGGCGTGGTGGTTGGTGCGTGTGCCTCCAGCTCCTGTTGAAAGCGCTATCTCATTTACCAGCACTTCGGTTTCTGAAGGCACTGTTCAATCTGTTGGGCAAGTGCAATCGGCGTTGCAAATCGTTGTTCATGTGGCTGGCGAAGTTCGTCACCCTGGTGTGTACGAATTGCCTCCCGGATCGCGAATCATCGATGCGGTAAATGCAGCCGGTGGAATAACCGCGCGTGCAGATGTAGAAGTAATTAACTTGGCAACTCCGTTAATTGATTCCTCTCAGGTGTACGTGCCTGCAAAAGGAAGTGTGCGACAACCATCCTTTGCCCGACCACAGCCGGGAATGAATGTTGGTGCATCAACTGACTCGCAACAAGCTTCAAGTGGTTTGGTCAATATCAATCGCGCAACTGCTGCAGAGCTCGAAAAACTTCCAGGTGTTGGCCCCAGTACGGCGCAAGCAATTATTGATTATCGAAACTCACATGGTCCGTTTGCATCGCCTGAAGATTTATTGAATGTGAAAGGCATTGGACCGTCAAAGTTTGCGGCAATGCAACCACTCGTTGGTGTATGAGTTTTGTCTACAGCGCGCCAAGCACCACAGTGCTAATGGCAAGTGACAGCAATGCGCCAACCCAAATGCCAATGGCAAATGGACGCACTTCGCGAATCCATTCCGGCCATCCCGCTACAGCTCTACGCGTTGCACGAAGTGCACAAATGTGGCCAATTGCAAACCACAACACCATGCTGAGGAAAAACGCCAATACATACGCAGAGTTTGACGACACCGCTGGCACGCCGAGCATTGGCAGAACCGGCACTGAAATCAGCAGTACCAAAAAGCCAAGAACACCAAAGAGCGAGCCGGGTAGCGCCACGAAAACCAGCCCAATGAGTGCCATTGCAAGCGAGGCACCAACGGCAATAAGCCCACCGCGTTGTCGCACTTGGGCGCGATGGAAGGCAATGCCGTCGTGGATCACGCTTCAATCGTACGAGGCACAGCCGTAACTGTGCTGTCATTACGTCGAAGATTATTGCTCCTTGCAACGTGTTGTGTTGTGCTTGCGATTCACGGTGCATACCAATGGTCGCAATTGAATCATGCAAGCAAACTGCCGTATTGGGGTGTAGCGCGACTAATTGATGACCCCATCAAGCGCTTTGGTGGCGTGCAAGTGGTGCTATTGATCGAAGGTAAGCGATATGTATCAGTAGCTCATTCGGTAGCAGGCAGGCGATTAGCTCGCGGTGAAGCAGGAAACACCGTTGTTGTTAGTGGTACTCGCAATGCTCTCAACAAGTCATTGCGTCTTCGCTATGCATCGCGACACGTTGTTGGCGAATTCATTGTTGACCGCGTAGAAGAGCAAATCTTTCCGTCATCTCCGCTGTACCGCAGTGCAAACAACTTGCGGGCAGTTACCCAGCGTGCAGCAAATGTCATGCCGCAACCTGTTGCCGCATTGTTTATGGGTTTAGTCATCGGAGATGATCGTGGTCAATCACGAACCATGGTGAATTCTTTTCGAAATTCTGGACTCTCGCATCTCACCGCAGTTTCTGGGCAAAACGTGGCGTTCGTGCTCGCAGTATTTGGCACGCTCATCAATCGAACTCGCACCTGGTGGCGGCTTGGTCTCACGCTGTTGTTGCTGTGCTGGTTTGTTGTGTTGACACGTGCAGAACCATCAGTGCTTCGAGCCGCAACCATGGCAGGGTTAAGCGCGGTGAGTTTTGCCCGAGGCCGCGAACTATCTGCTCGCGGTGCACTGGCGTATTCGGTTGTCCTATTGCTTGCTCTAGATCCGTTACTCATAACGTCGATTGGCTTCTGGATGTCATCGCTAGCAACGCTTGGTTTGGTTTTCGTCACACCTTTGTTGAAGCAACATTTGCGCGGGCCGTCATGGTGTATCGACCCACTTGCAACAACGCTTGGTGCACAAGTTGGCGTACTGCCAGTTTCGTTGCTGCTGTTTTCTTCAGCACCTGCAATTTCGTTAGTCACCAATCTTTTGGCTGTTCCAGTTGCAGGCGCAGTCATGTTGCTGGGCCTTCCCGTGGCATGGCTGTGTGGATTGCTCATCTCGCTATGTGGATCAGTCGTTTTGCCGCTTTGTGAAGTGGTGATGTTTCCTGTGCAATGTGCAACGCAGTGGGTGTGGTGGGTTGCGGTAGTGGGTGAGCGCGTCTCGCCTCACGGCGGTGCAAACGTGTTGTTGTGGTTACTGTGGGCCTGTTTTCTTGCAGTGATACACCGATCTGCGAGAATATTTGCGTGACGGTGTACCTCATTACGGGAAGCGATTCGCGCTTGATTTCGGCGAAACTCACCGACCTCACCGACCAACTCATTGGTGACGGCGATCGCAACACGATGTATGAAAGTCACGACCTCGAAACAGGTACGGCCGAAGATCGTGAAGCAGCTATTGCAAATGCGGTGATGGGCGCACAGACCGAATCGCTCTTTGGCGATCAGCGCGTAGTAGTGCTGCGAGGCTTGCAAGAAGCAACGGTGGAGCAGTTGAAGCCGTTGGTGAAATATTTAGAGAAGCCACTCGAAGTCACGCATCTGGTAATTACTGCAGAAGGCAAACTTGCCAAGTCCACAACCGATGCGTTGAAAAATGCAGGTGCAACCACTTTCAATACATCGCCACCTAGTCGCAAAAACGATCTCACCACCTGGTTTATGGAGCAGTTCACCGAGGCAGGACTCAAGCTCGACTCCTCGGCTGTAGCTGCGATTGTGAATTGGCTCGGGCAAGATCAAGCGCGACTTCCGTCGCTGATTGATGTGTTGTCATCAACCTATGGAACTGCAAAAAAACTCAGCACTGTAGACGTTGAGCCTTTCTTAGGCGATCAGGGAAGTGTGTTGCCGTGGGATCTAACCGATGCAATTGACCGCTCCGATTCAGCCACTGCGCTTGCCATGTTGCGTCGCATGTTGCGCAGTGGTGAATACCACCCGTTACAAGTGATGTCGTTGCTGCACGGGCACTACACCAAACTCATGAAACTTGATGGTCCCGATGTTCGTTCGGCGCAAGATGCCATGAGCCTTATTGGATCAAAGAGTGATTTCCAGGCCAAGAAGTATTTGTCTACGTATCAGCGCATGGGTTCGCGAAATATTTCATCGGCTGTGCAGTTGCTTGCTCGAGCAGATATTGATTTGCGCGGAGGCAAAGACTTAGAAGAAGAACTGATTATGGAAATTTTGATTGCTCGACTCAGCCGCTTAGGCGGAGGAGTAACGCGAACTACTTCTTCGCGGCGTTGATCTTCTTCATCAAGCGGCTCTTTTTGCGAGCTGCTGT
>JAFMJR010000040.1 GCA_017853385.1 Ilumatobacteraceae bacterium
CAAAGAAAGCAGCACCAAAGAAGGCAGTGCAGAAGAAGGCCACAACTAAGAAGGCAACACCAAAAAAGCCTGCGAAAAAAATCGTTGATCGTTCAGCAGAAATCCTGAAGCGCCTCAAAGTGCTCTACCCGGTAGCTATTTGCGAACTCGATCATGAAAGCCCGTTTCAATTGCTTGCTGCAACAATTCTTTCGGCACAGTGCACCGACGCCCGCGTCAATATGGTGACACCTGCACTTTTTGCCGAGTATCCAACTGCGCAAGCCATGTCTGTTGCCGACATTTCGCGAGTAGAGGAACTGGTGCGGTCGACGGGGTTCTATCAAACAAAAGCTAAAAATCTCATTGGCATGGCAACGGCAGTGATGAATCGTTACGGCGGCGAAGTGCCTCGCGAAATTGAAGAACTTGTCACGCTGCCAGGTGTGGGCAGAAAAACCGCCAATGTGTTGCGTAGCGTGGTGTTTGACTTGCCTGGGCTTGCGGTGGACACTCATGTGGGAAGACTTTCGCGACGGCTTGGTCTCACTGTTGAAGAAGACCCCGTGAAAGTGGAATACGAACTAAATGCACTGTTTCCGCCAGAGGAGTGGGGTGGCTTTAGTTTGCGTCTGATTTTGCACGGTCGTCGCGTATGTGATGCCAAAAAACCAGCATGTCATTTGTGTGAACTAAACGACATCTGTCCATTTGTGAGAAAACGCTAAAAATCGCTAAATTATTGATCCGCCTAGACGTAGGTTTAGAGCGAAGGCGATTTCGGGTCCGCCGCCTGAAGTCGCGTGATACGGGCCCCTTCGGGGGCCCTTGTCATTTATCCGATCAGTTTTTTCACACTGCCGTCTAGTATTTCTCGGTGCCTCGCGATATTTCTGCCAACACAGCAAGTACTCGTGCTGAATTAGCGGCCTTGTCAAGCACGCTTGAGCAGTGTCGCGACAGAATCACATCACTTGCAGAGTCGCGAGCAATGGCGGTGCGCGACCCAAACAATGCTGATTCTGGTGATGATTTGTTGACCGCAATTTATGAAGCTGAGCGTGGCCTGAATAACTCCATTCGCTTAGTGCAACGCGCAGCTCGTCAGGGCCGTTTGTGATGAATATCTATCCAAGCCGGGAAGAGTTTCATAATCTCGCAGCAACTTGCACGGTGATTCCTGTTTGGACAGAGATGCTTGCCGATGTTGAAACACCGGTTGCCGCATATATGAAACTTGTTGGCGATAAGCCAGGGTTTTTGTTGGAGTCAGTGGATCATGGTGAACGTTGGAGTCGCTATTCCTTTGTTGGTCGTGACCCACTAGCCACTCTTACGCTGCGTAACGGAAAGATTTCTGTTGACGGCGACATTCCTTCGCATGTGAATACCTCTCAAGGAATGTTGAAGGCAATGGAGTCGTTGCTATCGATATACAAGGCGCCGCTTTTCCCTGAACTTCCTCCGTTGCAGGGCGGCCTCATGGGGTTTCTTGGCTACGACGTTGTTCGTGAAGTTGAACACTTGCCAAACATTCCACACGATGATCGCAACTTGCCAGACGCGGTGATGTGCATGATCGGTTCGCTTGCAGCATTCGATCATTGGAAGCAGCGTGTGTACTTGTTGGAGAGTGTGCCAGTTTTTGGGCTGAATGGTGCTCAAATTGACGCAGCATACGATGCAGCAATTGCACGAATACATTCAGCTGTTGCCGACTTAACAAAGCCACTTTCGTATCTTCCAGTTGAACCACCAACTGAAGAAGATAAGAAGCAACAGTTTGTAGCGCCAACAAATGGATCTGCGTATCAGCGCTCGGTTGAAGCCGCTAAAGAATACGTTCGCGCCGGAGACATTTTTCAAGTTGTGCTTTCGCAACGTTTTGATATTGAACTTGATGCCGAACCATTTGATATGTATCGCGTGCTGCGACAGGTCAATCCAAGTCCGTATATGTATTACCTAAAGCACGACGACGTCACGATTGTTGGCAGTTCGCCAGAACCAATGGTGCAGCTGCTTGACGGCCGAGTGATTAGCCGTCCAATTGCGGGAACGCGAAAGCGCGGACGAACCGACGAGCATGACCGCAAGCTTGCAGCAGAACTTCGTGAGAACCCCAAAGAAGTTGCAGAACATGTGATGTTGGTTGATTTGGCTCGTAACGACGTAGGCAGAGTCGCCAAATTTGGGTCAATGAATGTAGATGAACTCATGACTCTGGAGCGCTACAGCCATGTGATGCACATGACATCGCAGGTTTCGGGGGAGATTCGTGAAGGTCTCGGTCCAATCGATGTGCTTCGGGCCACACTTCCAGCGGGAACGGTGAGTGGCGCTCCCAAAGTGCGAGCCATGGAAATTATCGACGAGCTAGAACCGGTAAAGCGCGGCCCATATGCGGGAGTGGTTGGGTACGTCGATTTCAGTGGCAATCTCGATACCGCTATTGCTATTCGCACCATGTTTATAGGCGCACACGGCGCCTCATTGCAGGCAGGTGCAGGCATCGTTGCCGACAGTATTCCAGAAGAAGAAGATCTTGAATGCTTTAACAAGGCTGCCGCACTATTTGCTGCAGTTCCTGCCGCTCGACGCATGAGCGCGCAGCGCAAAGCGCAACAATAGAAGCATGACATTGAACGCGTTTTGGGTTCCCATTCAGCGTGATGTCATTACGGCGTCTGGCGCAGACGCGCGCTCGTATTTGCATTCCCAACTCAGTCAAGACATTGCAAGTTTGCGAGTGGGCGAAACACGCCAGTCGTTGTTGTTGCAGCCAACAGGAAAACTCAGTGGCATTACTCGAGTTACCTGTATTGATGGAGAGACATTCATCATTGATGTGGATGCAGGGGCGGGTGAAGCGGTGTTGGCTCGACTCAATCGATTCAAGATTCGCGTAAAAGCTGATTTGGTGCTTGGTCAAGAAACATGGACGGCGATTCGCAATTGCGTATCACCGATCTCTGGTGCAATTCCTGCATGGAGATGTGATGGTTCAGCTTGGGACGTGCGTGGTGAATGGAGCGATGCAAGCATTCCGCGCGGAACAGATGAAGATTATGAAGAAGCGCGAATTCGCGCTGTATGGCCTGTGATGAATATTGATGTCAGCGAAGCTTCAATTCCGGCTGAACTTGGCCTAAACGACATTGCGGTGAGTTTTTCAAAGGGCTGTTACCCGGGGCAAGAACTTGTTGAGCGTATGGATTCCCGTGCTGCAGTAGCGCCGCGAAAACTTGAATCGGTACTCATTGAATCTGGGGCAGTAGTTGGGCAAGAAATTCAACACGATGGCCGTACAGGGAAAATTACATCTGCGCAGGGCGTATACGCATTGGCACTGCTATCAAGAACAAAACTTAACGACTAAGACAATCTGTAAAGGTGTTTAACGAATACATGTTGATTTCTGCTGCTAGTGACCGAACCAATTTTGCCGATGTGGTTGTTCCCAGTTGGGGGTGGCCAGCACTTGTTGGAGTCATTGCCACGTTGTTGCTTGTAGACATTTTGGTCTTTCATCGGCGCGCACATGTCATAAAAATGAAAGAAGCGGTGCTTGAATCCGTGGTCTGGATCAGTTTTGGTGTGGCGTTCATGTTTGTTATTTGGTGGATGTTTCGCGGCCAAGCAGATGCTCACCAAGCAGGCATCGAATACATCAGCGGTTACTTGATTGAAAAAAGTTTGAGCGTGGACAACGTTTTTGTCTGGGCCATGATCTTCACGCACTTTCAGGTGCCGCGGCAGTTTCAGCACCGTGTGTTGTTCTGGGGAATTTTCGGCGCGCTGATCATGCGCTTTGTTTTTATTTTCCTTGGCATTGCCATCATTGAACGTTTTGCGTACATATTGATTGGCTTTGGCGCATTTTTGATTTACACCGGATATGGCGTTTTGCGTCACGGCGATGATGACACCAATCCGTCTGACACAAAAGCAATGAAGTTATTTCACAAGTTGGTGCCTACAACTGATCAGCTTGACGGCCAGAAATTAGTGACCCGCGTTGGTGGTAAGCGGTTCGCTACACCTTTGTTGGCCGTATTGGTAATTATTGAAATCTCCGACCTGATCTTTGCCGTTGACTCAGTTCCTGCAGTATTGGCAGTAAGCCACGAGCAATTCATCGTCTTTGGATCAAACGCCTTTGCAATCATGGGTCTGCGAGCGCTGTATTTCTTGTTTGCCGACATCAAAGACCGCTTCCGCTATTTGAAACCTGCGATTTCGGTCTTGTTGATCTTCGTGGGTGTCAAAATGCTGTTTGCGCACTGGTACCACTTGCCAACCTTGTTCTCGCTTGGCTTTATTCTGCTCGTGATGACGGTGGCGATAGTGGCTTCGGTGATTCACGACCGCAAGCACTATTCTCCACAGGGTGGCAATAGCTGACGACGACATTGAACGACTCCGTGACACGGTGTCGCTGGTCGATGTAGTTCAGTCGTATTTGCCGCTGCGCAGGGTTGGTAGAAACTGGGTGGGGCTATGCCCATTCCATGCCGAAAAATCAGGTTCGTTCAATGTGCGCGAAGAAACTAAGCGGTACCGATGCTTTGGTTGTGGCGCTGCGGGTGACGTGTTCAAGTTTGTTCAAGAGATGGAGCACCTCGACTTCGTAGGAGCCATTGAGCACCTGGCCAATAAAGCCGGAATTCAATTGACCTACACCACGGGCGGGCAAAGTAAAGACCGCCAGCGTCGAAAGCAGCTGGTTGAAGTCATGAACAAGGCGGTGGAGTGGTATCACGACCGCTTGTTGCATAGCCCCGATGCTCGTGCGGCTCGTGACTACTTGCGCGAACGTGGTCTCGCAGGTGATGTCGCACGTCGCTTCAAAATTGGCTGGGCTCCAGATGACTGGGATGCCATGAGTAAAGACATTGGCGTACCAATTGACATGTTGCAAGAAGTTGGTTTGGCATTTATCAACAAGCGTGGACGGCCGCAAGATTCATTTCGTGCTCGAGTGCTGTTTCCAATTTTTACTGACGCTGGAGATGCTGTCGCCTTCGGTGGACGCATTCTTCCGGGAAGCACAGACCCTGCAAAGTATAAAAACTCATCTGAAACCACCATCTATGCAAAATCTAAAACGTTGTATGGATTGAATTGGGCAAAGCAAGACATTGTTGCTGCTGACGAAGTGATTGTGTGCGAGGGATATACCGACGTCATTGGTTTTCATCGCTCTGGAATTACGCGAGCTGTAGCAACGTGCGGTACTGCGCTGACTGAGGAACATGTGAGGTTGCTCAAGCGATTTGCCAACAAGGTCGTGCTTGCATTTGATGCAGACAATGCAGGCCAAGGCGCTGCTGAGAGATTTTATGAATGGGAAAGTCGCTACAAGGTGCAAGTAAGCGTTGCGAAATTTCCTGACGGCAAAGACCCAGGCGATCTTGCATCAAGTGATCCGGCTGCACTGGCAACTGCCATTAAAGATGCACAACCATTTCTCGGCTTTCGTTTGCAGCGGGTTTTGAACGCTGGGTCAATTGCAACCCCTGAAGCCAGGTCGCGGACTGCAGAACTTGCGATGGCGGTGATTAATGAGCACCCAGACATGAATGTGCGCAAAATTTATGCGGGTGAAGTCGCAAGCCACGTTGGAATTGCTGCAGCAGATTTGGTGAAGCTTGCCGAGCGCGGATCACGCCGACCAGAAGTACGAGTGGTTACGCCAACGCAATCTGGGCACAAGCGCGAAAGCGCCGAATTCGTTGTACTTGCGCTCTTGATTCAAGACTGGAATCAAATTGCACATTGGATGAACGAGGCCCTGTTTGCCGATGATGTGTATCGCAGGGCTTTTTTGGCTCTGGTGAAGACCGAAGGAGAATTGAATGGTGCGCTTGAGGCGGCAGACCCCGAGGCGCGTGAAGCGATAGAGCGCGCCGCCGTCGCCGATGTGGAATCGCAACCAGATGCTGAAGCCTTCAATTTGATTTCCGCGGCGGTGCGACGCGAGCTCTCGCAGCGTGTGAAGAATATTGACCCAGAGCAGATTCGAGTTGATCGCGAGGCTCGTTTGTTGCTGGAGCAGATGGAAAATCCGGCCACTTCCCATGATGCGGCAGAGCAACTACTAGGTTGGTTGCAAATGCGGGTAGGGGAGCATTCGTGAGAGGTTCGGCGTCGAGCGACTCGGGTCCTGATGCAGTTCGCATGTATCTCAATGAGATCGGCCAGGTTGATCTGCTCAACGCCGAGGACGAACGTCGTCTTGGCAAATTGATTAAAGATGGAATTGCCGCACAAGCCCAGCTTGTTGCGCAAGAAGGAAAACTTGGACTGCGCGAGCGGCGTGCGTTGCAGCGCGAAGTAAAAGAAGGTGAGAAGGCAAAAGAGCACATGGTGCGTGCCAACTTGCGCTTGGTGGTGTCAATTGCGCGCAGATATGACCGCAAAGAATTGCAACTTGCAGATCTGATTCAAGAAGGCAATATCGGCCTTATGCATGCTGCCGATAAGTACGACTTTGAAAAAGGGTTCAAGTTCTCTACTTATGCAACGTGGTGGATTCGCCAAGCAATGACACGTGCCATGGCCGACCAGGGTCGCAATATTCGAATACCTGGACACATGATGGAAGTAGTGAATCGCGTTCATCGAGTTGAGCGCGAACTAGCTACCGAGCTAGAGCGAGATCCGCTTCCCGAAGAAGTTGCAGCACGTTGCGGTCTCAGTGTTGACAAGTTGCTTGAGGTCATGCAGATTGCACTCACCACCACCAGCCTTGATGCTCCGGTTGGCAGCGACACCGATGACCTCACCGTTGGTGACACCATTGCCAGTCAGAATGAAAACAACGACCCGCAGGAAATAACTGAAAAGGCGTTGCTAAGTGAAGCGGTGGAGCGCACGTTGAAAGATTTGCCACCGCGAGATCAAGAGATCGTTGCCATGCGCTTTGGTATTGGCAAGTACGTTGGCCAAGTGCACACGCTTGAAGAAGTGGCAAAGATTCAAAAAGTTACGCGTGAACGAGTACGCCAAATTGAGCAAAAGACGCTTGCTCGCTTGCGCCACCCCCATAACAGCGCCAACCTGCGCGCTTTTATGGATGACAACTAGCCTGTAGTCATGAGCAACACTCCAGCAACGGCGCGTCGTAAGGCTGCGGACTGGAAAGTGGTGACGGTAACTAAAGACGGTCGTGGCAGCTCTAAGCCCGACTTTGTTGTGACCGAAGAACCCATGGAAATTCGTGCAGAAGGTCCAGGCGCTGAGCCGCAGCAAGTGTCGGTGACTATGCGAACCCCTGGAAATGATTTCGAGCTTGCTGTGGGCTTTTTGTTCACCGAAGGAATAGTGAAGCACCCAGAAGATGTGCGCACGGTGAAGTATTGCGAGCTAGTAGAAGGTGAAGAGCAGAAGTACAACATTGTAACTGTGGCGCTTGCACGTCCTTTTGACATGGCGCTAGCTCGTAGGGCTATGGTCACTTCAGCAAGTTGTGGAATTTGTGGAACCGAGTCAATAGACCAGTTGTTGCAAGAAGTCAGTCCTGTAGATCGCGATAGTGGTCCGGTGATTACCGCAGAAACACTGATGAAGATTTCAGATTCTGTGCGAAAGTCTCAGCCAACCTTTGACCGAACTGGTGGTTTGCACGCTGCCGCGCTATTTGATTCATCAGGAAATATCTCACTCGTTCGCGAAGACATTGGACGTCACAACGCGGTTGACAAAGTGATTGGTGCAAGCGTGATGGCAAAAACTGTTCCGCTGACCAAGCATGGGTTGTTCTGCAGTGGCCGACTTTCGTTTGAGATTATTCAAAAAGCAGTGATGGCAAAGATTGCTTTCATTGCAGCAGTTGGCGCGCCATCAAGTCTTGCAGTTGAAACCGCCGATGTGCTCGGTATTACTTTGGTGGGTTTTTTACGCGATGGAAAAGCAAACGTGTACACGCATGCTCATCGCATTGACATGTAATCAGCTAAACGTTGCTTGTGCGCTTGCTGTTTTCTTCAACACTTCTTCGTTGAGCGTGAAACCCAAGCCTGGTTGATCTGACAAATGGATCCAACCTTCGCCATCGGCTTCGATGGTTTCGGTCATGATGTAGTCGCGTCGTGCTGTTGACCACTCTGGTGGATCAAATGGGAACTCAATGAATGGAGCGCCGACCGTGCCAGCCGTGAGATGCAAGTTGGCCATGACGCCGATTCCGTTACCCCAGGTGTGTGGAGTAAAGATCTTGCCCGCGGCAGCTACTTCTTTTGCAAACTTTGCAAGCCCAGTGATTCCTTGTGTGCACACTGCATCAGGTTGGAACACATCAAAGCAGCCACGTTGCAGCAACTCGCGGAACTCATATGGTTCACGAGTGAGTTCGCCACCAGCAATGCGAATGTTTACTCGCTTGCGAAGTTCTGCCATACCTTCGTAGTCGCCGCGGTGCAATGGTTCTTCCATCCAGTACACGCCATGGCTTTCCAGCACCAACGCAACGGCGGTGGCGTGGTCAAGACTCCAAGGAGTTGCCGTATCCCAAGGCATTCTCCAGCCTTGATTGCAGTCCACCATTAACTCAATTGAGCTGCCCAAGTCATCGCGAATGGCCTTAATGACGGCGAGGTCGTCTTCAAGGTTTGGGCGACCAAAGCGAATCTTGAGTGCTGGGTAACCAAGTTCGCGTGCTTGACGAGCAACCTTGACCATTTCAGGAATGCTGCGATGCACTCCCGAAGACGCATAAGCGCGGATCTTGTTGCTAAAACCACCAATGAGTTTCCACACTGGTTCACCCTTGATTTTTCCGATCAAGTCCCACAGTGCAAGGTCAAGTGGCCATGGACGACCCGCATGAAATTCGATGTTGGAAAGTACAGCCGCATGCCGTTCGATATTGAGCGGATCTTCACCAATGAAATATCTCTGGTAGTCAGAAAATCCGTACATCGAGTCACCAGAGCCAATGCCGCAATTTCCTGCGTCATCGAATACGCGAACGATGGTGGCAGGAAACTGCGTGCGTGGACGTGTGTCCCACGAAGCAGGAAACGGCGGATCAAGCGGTAACTGATGGTGCGTGATCTCGATTCGTGTAATCGTGGACATGATGTAAATCCGATCTATGCGCGCATGCGTGAGCCGCTTGGATCCAAGACAGGCTCAAGTTGCAATGTTGCCGGACGCAATTTGCCAATGATTTCAATTTCGAAACCAGTGGTGCCTTCTGCAGCGAGTTCGGTTGGGATGTAGCCCATGGCAAGTGAAACGCCGGAGTAGTGGGCGTAACCACCAGAGGTGATCCAACCAACAACATTGCCGTTGTGCCATACAGGCTCGTCACCAATGACGTCAGCTGGACGCTCTGGGTCTACGTCAACCTTGAACATCACGAGCTTGCGCTTTGGCCCACCGTTTTTCATTTCGGCTTCAACCGCTGCACGACCAATGAACTCGTGGTCAAACTTCATGGCTCGTTCCATGCCTGCTTCAAGCGGCGTATAGATAGGGCGATACTCGCGGAACCAGGTTCCGAAGTTCTTCTCAAGACGCATGGTGATCAGTGCACGGAATCCGAACAAACGCATGTCGTATTCTTTGCCCGCTTCCATGATGAGATCGAACAGGTAGCGCTGGTATTCAGGCGCGATCCACATTTCGTATCCCAAGTCGCCGGTGTAGGTCATGCGTGACAACCACACTGGTGCCATACCGATGTTGACTCGACGGAATGCCATGAACGGGAAGTCCTTGGTGGCGAGTGAAGTATCGGTGAGCTTTTGCAACAGGTCGCGCGAACGTGGACCTGCAACAGTGAGACCAACCATTGATAGTGACAAATTCTCGAAACGAATCGCACTGTCTTTTGGCAGGTGCGCAATGAACCAACGTGGGTGGTGTACTTCTGCAGCTTGCGAGCCGAACAAGAAGAACTCCTCTTCGCCAATTCGTGAAACGGAGAACTCACCAACGATCTTGCCTTCTGGATTGAGCATCGCAGTAAGCACGGTGCGACCAATTTTTGGCAATGCATTAGTGAACAGGCTGGTGAGCCAGGCTGCTGATCCCGCACCGCTTACTTTGTACTTCGCAAAGTTTGACGCTTCCGAGAATCCGACGCGCTCACGAACAGCCTTTGATTCTTCGCCCACGTTATGAAACGCATTGGAGCGGTAGAACGTGACGTCTTCCTTTGGTTCTTTGCCCTTGTCCTGGAACCACAGTGGGTGCTCAAGGCCAAAGCCTGCGCCCATCACTGCGTTGTGCTCAATGAGGCGGTCATAGATAGGTGTAGTGAGCAATGGACGTGCTGCTGGAAGTTCTTCGTTCGGGAAGGTAATGCGGAAACGACGTGAGTAGTTTTCGCGAACCTTGGTGTTGGTGTAAGCAAGCGTTGCAAAATCGCCGTAACGAGCAACGTCCATGCCCCAAATGTCTGCACCTGGATCACCGTGCACCATCCAGTTAGCAAGTGACAAACCAACGCCACCACCTTGCGACAAGCCGGCCATAACTGCACATGCCGACCACATACCTTGCATGCCCTTGATCGGACCAACGAGTGGGTTGCCGTCAGGGCTGAAGGTGAATGGACCGTTGACGAACTTTTTGATTCCTGCGCGACCAACGGCAGGGAAGTGAGCAAAGCCGCGTTCGAGTTCTGGAGCAATGCGCTCGAGGTCGTGTGGCAACAACTGGAAAACGAAGTCCCATGGTGTGTCTTTTGCTGCCCATGGGCGATTGTCTTGTTCGTAGGTACCAAGCAAAATGCTTTGACCTTCTTGACGAGCATAGATTTCGCCTGCGAAGTCAATCATGTGTGGCAATTCTTTGCCATGAGTCTTGTTGTACTCAATTACTTCATCCATCGGCTCGGTCATGAGGTAGTGGTGTTCCATTGCCAGCACTGGCAATTCAAGACCAACCATGCGACCCACTTCGCGTGCCCACAAACCGCCAGCGTTCACTACGTGTTCGGTGTGGATTTCACCTTTGTCGGTGTACACCGTCCATGTGCCGTCTTGGCGTTGCTTGATGTCGTTCACCATGGTGTTGGTGTACA
>JAFMJR010000041.1 GCA_017853385.1 Ilumatobacteraceae bacterium
GAACAAGCACGCCAGCACTGATGATGGTCATGATGATTCCGTAGATAAGTCCCTTTGCTACGTGTCCCTTCACTGGAATTTGCTTGTGAGCAAAAATGCCGAACAACATTGCAAACACAATGCCGTTTACGAAGTGAAGTGCCTGTCCTGAGAAGAACAGCCAACCAGCGTTTGTTCCCGCAATGGTGTAGTCAGCATTGAAGTAGCTACCCCAGCTTGGGCCGTCGATACCTAGTGCCAAAGCACCGTTATACATTGGCCAAGGAAGCGTCGGTAGACCGAACGCTGGAAACACGTAACCGAAGTACGTGCCAAGTTGAGTTGCAATCAGACCAATGACAGCAAGGCCGCCTACTGGATGACTCTCAACCCATTTGTGCCAACGCTGTGAGGCGCTGGGCGCAAGTGAATTACCCATAATGAATTACCCCCAATATGTTCATGTCGGCCGTTTGTCCGACTAACGGACAAATTACCACAGGGCGGACTGAACTCTGAGCAATGCCTTTTGCAGGGATAACCCAATAGATACGGTCTATTTAGGTGGTTGGTAGTCGATATTTCGGTCGACGTTCATGTACACGTCAATACCAATTGGGTCGGTCTGTTCTTCCACCAAGTGACCCAGCAAACCTGCACAGCGCGCAAGCAATGCAACTCCGCGCATCACACCCATTGGAATACCAGCATCCGCCAATACCGCCCCACACACTCCTGCTCCGTTGAGCGGAAGGGTCTTATTCAAAACTTGCGAGTGCACTCTGCCAATTGCCTCAAACAATGAAAGATGTGGGCCAAACAATCCTTGCTCACGTGCCATCGACATAAGCACTGGAGTACGTGGGTCTCCCTGCTTGTGCACAGGGTGTCCTAGACCAGGAACGAATTTGCCGATGTCGCGTTGCTTTTGCACTGCATTCAAAGCAGCGGCATCCCAACCTGCTTGATCTTTCGGTGCTTCACCAATTTCTTTCAGCTCGCGTGCAAGAAAGTGCGCGCAGTCCTCGGTTACTCCAAGGAATCGCGAACCTCCGCCTAGCAAGCCTGCAGCAAGAGCGCCTTGCAAAGAGTCAGGAGCACTCGCATATGTCAAACGTGCTGCGATCGCAGTTGGCGTAAACCCATGGTCAGCAAGCGATGCAAGCACTGCTTCAAACATCACTAATTGACCAGGCGTTGGTCGACGCTTAGTGATCAAGTAATACGACAACTCGCCGAAGGAGTATTTCCCCAAAATTTCCGATGCGAGGTCGTGACCAAGCAACGTAATGCTGTCGGCATCTGATGTACCAAGTCCGGTTTTATATGTTTGTTTGGTCGTCATAGTTACTCCTTATTTGAAAGCCAGTTGCGAATTTCTTCTGAATGCTCGCCCAAACGTGGCGGCGGAAGCGTATAACTCAATTCCCCGTTGCTAAATGTGATTGGGTTTCGTACAAGGTCTGCTTGGCGATCTCCTTCACCAACCGAAACGCGAGGGCGAAGTCCTAACTTTTCAGCAAGCTCAACGCCATCTCCAATGGAGTTAATTGGTCCACACGGAACACCAACATCATTTAGTGCGTAGAACAAGTCGTCTGAATTCCACTTTGCCAATTGCTCAAGAAGCAAAGGTCGAAGTTCTTCACGATTCTTTGTTCGATCAGCATTGATCTTGAAGCGTGGGTCGTCGGCAACATGTTCAATTCCCAACACCTTTGCCAAGGCGCGGAACTGTTTGTCATTGCCAGCAGCAATAATCAGATCACGATCTTTTGTTGGCAGCGCTTCATAAGGAAACAAACTCGGATGCGCATTACCCATGCGGAATGGAACCACATCGGCAAGCGTGTAAGCCGCGGTTTGGTTCACTAAACCCGACATCGCTGATGACAACAAGTTGACTTCCACATGCTGGCCTTTGCCCGTGGAATTTTTTTCATTCAAAGCAGCAAGCACACCGATAGTTCCGTGCAGACCGGCCATTACGTCAAACACCGAAATACCCGCCCGAAACGGAGGCCCATCTGGTTCACCGGTAAGGCTCATTAACCCTGAAACCGCCTGAACAATGAGGTCATAGCCAGGTAGCTTCGCCCCCTTATCTGTTCCGAAACCTGAAATGGATAGGTACACAAGACCTGGGTTTGTCTTCGAGGTGGTCTCATAATCAAGACCAAACTTCTTCAACCCGCCTACCTTGAAGTTTTCAACACAGATATCTGCTCGTCGAACAAGCTCGCGCGCCACTTCAAGATCTTCTTCTTTACCAAAATCAAGCACAATCGATTTCTTATTGCGATTAATTGACATGTAATAGGTAGCCGTATCCCCCTTCGTGGGTGGCACCCATGTGCGAGTGTCATCACCAGCTGGGCTTTCCACTTTGATGACGGTTGCGCCCATGTCGGCAAGCAACATCGTGCAATACGGGCCTGCCAGAACTCGAGAGAGATCTGCGACCAAAAGACCCTCAAGTGGCCTAGCCGAACCATTAGCTGAAGTCATGTGAAACCAACCTTTCTTGTGCAACCGTGTGTTTGTGCCAAAGTTGAGGCACAGAGGAACGTATGAAACCTAAATCAACCGAACCAGATTTTGTCGAAGCGCTAGCGCGAGGACTGAAAGTAATTAGTTCATTTTCACTTTCGCATCTTGCGCTTTCTGTTAGCGAAGTAGCTGCTGCGACAAAACTTGCTCGCCCCACTACGCGACGCTTACTGCTGACCCTTGAATCGCTTGGGTATGTGCGCGCCGTTGACGGCATGTTCATGCTGACTCCAAAGGTTTTGGAGCTCGGCACTGCATACATCAGCGCACAGGGCATGTGGGACATAGCACGTCCACGTTTAGAAGCACTCGTCGAAAAAACCAAAGAGTCAAGTTCGATGTCGCAATTAATTGGAAGTGACATCGTGTACACCGCACGCGTACCTGTACCCAAAATCATTGGCATGTCAGTGCACATTGGAACCCGCTTCCCCGCATATGCAACAAGCATGGGACGAGTACTTCTCGCAGATCTAAGCGCGAAAGAACTTGATGCGACACTGAAAACCCCATCTGAGTCTGGTGTTGTCCCTCGATTGAAATTCGTGCGTAAAGAACTTGATGAGTCACTTTCTGAAATTCGCAAACGTGGTTGGGCGATGTCGGATGAACAACTGTCATTTGGCATTCGTTCAATTGCCGCACCGGTTCGCGATTCATCTGGTCGAACAGTTGCAGCGGTCAACGTCACAGTTAATGCCGCTGAGACTTCGATTGCTGTATTAAAAAAAGACCATTTGCCGTTACTGCTGGCGACCGCAGAAGCGATTTCAACAGACTTTTCGCATATGGCATTGCTGCCAACCACGAGACCGCTCGCCCCGTAAACACTCACTGTTCACCAACTACTGCCAAGTGGGTTTCAAGAATAAAATCCGCAGTCTGTTGCGGAGCCGAGAAAAACGGTGAATGGTCGCTGTCTATTTCTATTGAATAGTCAGCCCATCCCGCACGCAAACGCTGCTGATCTAATTTCACGGCCAAATCATCTGTGCACACGATGTAACTACTTTTCATCGTTTTCCACGCCGGATTTTCAATTGGCGCAACTGGAATTTCGCTCTTCATTGAACGTCGGTACTTCATTGCAATGCTTGCTAACGCTTGCGGGCTTCGGTTGAAGAGATATTGATCAGCTTCATCAGTCAGCGACATTGTTCCATCTGACGCAAATTGAAAACAGGTTCGAAAGTCTGGATTACCCCAGTCCTTATTTAATTCAGACTGCGATTCCCCAATTGCAGGCATACGAGCTGCAATATGCACAACGTGTTGCGCATCATGGGCGCCAACTGCAGCCGTAATGCCCGTGTAGCTGTGACACACCACAGTTACTGGGCCCATTGATGCAACATCACTGATCGTTTTGCGAAGAGCATCTGCATCGTCGGCCAACGATGTAAAAGGCAACTCCACTGTTTGAATGTGAACCTGATTATTACTCAGTCGTTCAATAACAGGAATCCACGACCACGCAGAGAAGAACGATCCATGTACGAGAACGATCGACGACTCTGCCATGTTGTAGGGGGTGCAACCGAATTATCGGTAGGTGTTGTTGCTGGTGTGATCGCCTGCAAGCCAACGCTTCAACGTTTCGTGTGCGTCTTCTTTGCGAGCTGCATTGATTTTTTCTGCACCAGGTGCATCGGCCGTGAACTCAAGAAGCATTCCATTTGGGTCTTCGGTGTACAGCGAGCGGCAATATCCGTGCTCCAGTACATACGTGCCTTCTGGCTTCCAGTTTGCCTTCTGGAGTCGTGCGAAAATCTCGTCTTGAGCTTTCGACGAAACATTGAGTGCAATATGACGGAATGGCGATGGAGTCAGCGCTGGATCAAATAGGTCTTGATCTTCCTTGTTTGCGAATTGGAAGAATGCGAGTGCGCTTCCGTCTGGCATGCCAAAGAAGCAGTGGCAGTACACGCGAAGTGCGCCGAACAATTCATCTGTCTCCGACCACGTTGCGACCAATGGAAGGCCGACGATGTCTTCGTAAAAAGCACGCGTTGCTTCAAGGTCTTTTGACAAATACGCCGTGTGATGAAGTCGTGTTGGTGTGTCAGTTGCCGACATGTTGAAACTCCTTAAATTGAGAACTGGCCGAATTTGGTCATTTGTCCGCAGAACGGACAAACCCCCGTACTGCGTACATTAGACCAACCTCTTGTGGCACAGCCACCCAAGAGAACTTTTTACAACTGAAGGCTCTTGACCTGGAGAAACTCCTCGAAACCATATTCTCCGAGCTCTCGGCCGATTCCTGACTGCTTGTAGCCACCAAAAGGAGCATTGGGGTTAAAGGCTCCGCCGTTTACTTCGACCTGGCCGGTTCGCATTTGCTTGGCAATGGCGATGGCCTTGTCCTTATCTGCGGAGAACACTGCCCCAGCAAGTCCGTAGACGGTGTCATTGGCAATCGCTACTGCTTCTTGTTCCGTGTCGTACGGAACCATGACAAGAACTGGTCCAAAAATTTCTTCCTGGGCAATAGTCATTGAATTCTTTACTTCGGAAAAGATTGTCGGCTTTACGTAATAGCCAGATGAAACGCCTTCAGGGGCTCCTGGCCCACCAAAGATCAACTTTGCGCCTTCTTCAATTCCCTTGTTGATGTATGTCTGTACGCGATCGCGCTGCGCAGCAGAAGCTAACGGTCCGAGATTTGTTCCCTCTGCGAATGGGTCGCCGACTTTCATTCCGCCTGCGGCAGTAACTGCTGCTGTCTCTGCCTCTTGCAATCGAGTGCGTGGCACGAGCATGCGTGTGAGTGCAGAACACGTTTGACCGCTGTTCAGAAATGCTTTACCTACTCCACCCATTACCGCTTTGGTAAACGTGGAGTCATCGAGGTCTGCACAAATAATGTTTGCGCTCTTACCACCGAGTTCAAGAGCAATTTTCTTAATTGTCTCTGCACCCACTTGAGCGACTCGCTTACCTGCACGTGTTGAACCAGTGAATGAAACCATGTCGATATCTGCACTCGCTGCAATTGCTTCACCAACAACTGGGCCTGTTCCTGTCACGAGATTGAATACACCCTTTGGCAATCCAACTTCATGAATAATTTCAGCAAGCATGAATGCATCAACTGGAGCAATTTCACTTGGCTTCAGAACAACTGTGCAACCTGCGGCCATAGCAAACGCAACCTTTGCCGCAATCTGGTGCAGCGGGTAGTTCCACGGAGTTATGCATCCGACCACTCCGATTGGTTCACGCACAACCGTCGAGCTGCCAACTTGTCGTGAGTATTCAAACGACTGTGCAACTCCAGCAGCCTGCTTGAACGAGTTAATTGGCAATCCAACCTGAATCATGTTGGAGAAGGGCTTGTTCATTCCTGTTTCACGCGAAATAACTGAGCCAATTTCGTCCATGCGTGTTGCAAGCGCATCGCCAATTTTGTTCATATATTCGGCGCGCTGAGCTGGAGTCAATGAACTCCACGATGTAAACGCCGCCTTTGCAGCAGCAGCGGCTTTCTTTACGTCATCGGCGGTTCCTTCAGGAATCGTTGCCATGACTTGCTCATTTGTCGAGTCAAAAACCGAAATTGAGCCAGAGCCCGTTGATGAGACCCATTCCCCATTGATGTAGATCTGTGAATAGTTAGACATATCGACCCTTTCGTTGTGAACGACCTCAAATTACACTGTTTACTCATTAGCGAAGGAGTCAGACCGTGAAGTGGTTGACATGGGACCAGGCAGCGCTGATAGTGGTGGCCAGCACGGCGCTCGGCCTAATTCTTCGCAAATTGCCCCCGTCTTCACGTCGCCGTTTCGCAACGGAGTTTTCCTTCGAATTGGCACGAGTTTCGTTTTTGTACATGCTGTGGCGACTTGCGATGAAGCTTCCGCTCGATCAACCCGCGGGGGCCATCGAACGCGCACGCAGCATTGTTGCATTTCAACAGTTCCTGCGTATTCCCGATGAGCTTTCCGTACAACATTTTGTGCTGCATTTCGACTGGTTGGCAAAAATTACCAACTTCTATTACGCCGTCTTCCACGTGCCAGCAACAATTGTGTTTCTCGTATGGCTGTTTATTCGTCATCGCGACTCATATCCACATTGGCGCAATGGATTGGCTTTGCTCACTGCCGCATGTCTAGTGATTCGTTATATACGTGTAGCACCGCCTCGCTTCCTGCCGGAACTTGGCTACGTCGACTTAGCTACGCGATATGGACTATCGGTCTATGGACCTGTTGGCACCGGTGTGTCAGATCAGTTCGCTGCGATGCCATCCATCCATGTCGGTTGGGCTGCAGTTGTATCGCTAGGAATCATTTCAGTCAGCAGCAGTAAATGGCGTTGGGCATATGGTCTGCATTTGATTTTTACTGTTCTTGCCGTTGCAGCAACTGGCAATCACTGGTGGGCCGATAGTGCAGCCGCGATTTTGCTACTTCTTATTGCGCTATGGATTGACACCTCCGTACGCAACTACTCCGGCAATACTTAGACATGCGTAAAGCACTTGCCGTACTCCTCGTTGTAACCGCTTGTGCTACCACCCCTACGGCAAATGCAAAGCCAAGCGAACCAGCTTTGTCTTCTGCAACATCTGAACGCGCACGTAACAATTTCAATGCATTCCTTGTTCATGCACCCAAATCAAAACCAAATGTGAGTTTTTTTATTGACCCTCTGCTGAAGCAGGTCTATTCGAATCAAATAAAGATCGATATCACTTCGAACGTAAGCATGTGGTCAGATTTGCGTAACGCGGAAAAACCAATGAACGTTTACGCAGCCCCCACTCAACACTTTGATTTCATTTATCAATACATGAAACAAGATCTTGCACCACAGCATCTTGAATCTGGCTGGCTTGACAAAAAGGCTGAAAGAGCCCGCAATGAAGGTTCTGGATTTTTCGGTGGCGGAGCCCCAGGAGATGCCAAGAACGGAAGCGCAGTTCTGATGGTGTACGTGCCAAATGGAAAATCACCTACTGACGACCATTGGAAAGCGATCACCAGCCACGAATACGTTCACATTGCCCAACGCTCTGTTTTCAATGGCTCAATGGCCGCAATGCAATGTTGGGTACGTGAAGGGCAAGCCAATTTCATTGGTTGGAGTTATGCAGGTCGAGTAAATAAGTCCACATACATTCGAGCCTGGAAAGCACAATTGCAAGATCTCGAAAACGAGCGTGAATATTCAGATGCTCAACGTCTGTCCAAAAAGTATTGGGAGAATTGGTTCATCACCAGCGAAATGCAAGACATAAGAACCGATTGCGAGCCGACGCAGCATTACGTGGCTGGAGCAATGGCGTTCCAATACCTCTACGGCACATATGGATACGAGAAAGTGAATACCTACATGCGAAATTTGATAGCAGCAATTGAGCCATGCGGCGACGGATCACCTAAATACTCAGCAACATGCGTTCCAGCACGCAATGCTGCGTTTACTCAGGCATTTGGAATTTCGCAACGCGATGTCTATCCCAAATTCGCCTCCCACATTGTGGGAGAACTGAAGTGGTTCACCACCAAGTAACACTGAAAACGCACGAAATAGTGAACTAAAGTTGAGACAACATGGCGTCGTCGCAACAACTTCCCCCAGAGCTCGAACGCTTAAACCGTATTTACGTTGAAACGTGCGAGGCTTTTGATGCCGGCGAAATTTCCGCTGAGCAAGCTCGCTCAATCGTCCTTGGACTGTCAGCTACCGACGACAAAGGCAGAACTTGGGTAATTGACCCAAAAAAATCTGGGCGTCGCGCATCCTTTAAACAATCCGAAAGCACTCCGGCACCTGTCACTCCGCCACAAATCACTCAACCAATTCCGGTAGTCGAACCTGTGCCAGTGGCCAAAGAAGTTGAAGAAGAGACCGAAGATTACGAAGAAGACAAAATCATTTCTCGCCGCAACTTTCTTAGCGACCTTTCAGGAAAATCAATTGCACTTGGCGTTCTCTCGGCTGGTGTGTTGTACGAACTTGGGAAATTGTTCACTGGCGATTCTGATAGTTCCAACTCAAATGGCAACACCACCACAGACAGCATAAGCACTGATTCAGCTGAGGCTGGTTGGTTCAATACTTTTGGTGAAGTGCCACTCAATACCGACATTGAATTTGGTCGCTCGGTACAAAATGTTCCACTCACCTTCTATCGCCGTCAATCTGGAGAAAATGGTGCGCGAGTTCTCGTTATCGGTTGTATCCATGGCGATGAATTTGTTGGTAACCGGGTAATTGACATTCTTCGCGATCTTCCACTTGAAGGAAATATTGATCTCTGGACAGTGCGAACCATTAACCCCGATGGTCAACAGTTGCGAACTCGCCAAAATGCAAACGGCGTTGATCTCAACCGAAACTTCCCCGGCAACTGGCACAAAATCGGCAAACCTGGTTCATGGCAATATGCAGGCACCGGACCGGCTAGTGAACCAGAAGTTGCAGCGATCGTAAAACTTGGCGATCTGGTTCAACCAGAATTTGTGATCTGGTACCACCAGGACTATTTCCGAATTGGACCAGGCACCGGCCACGACGGACAAGTTCGAGCAAAATACGCCGAACTTGTTGGGCTGCCACTTCTTGAGTTGGATTGTCTCTGCGGATACACGGGAGACAAACCTTTGCTCGAAGCAGTATTTGGAGGCACTGGCGCAAATTGGGCTAAATCCTTCCAAGGGCCCAAGGGAGTCAGCATGACTGTTGAATTTGGACCTACCTTGAGTGAAGAAGACGCACAACGCAACGCAAAGGCTGTTGTTTCAGTTACCAACGAATTTTTCTAACTGCGCCTATCAGTGGTGCAAGTCTTCTTTCTGTTTTCACCATCTTCATAGCACTGAAGGTTTGTGTCTTTTGCATTAAATCGAGTGATGAAATCAGTTGACTGCTTCAAATTATTCATTGGTGCACATGGATAAGCATTGGCATATGGGCACGGATTATCAGTAGCCGTCGCAACAGATGTTGAGATAAATGCACCCAATGCCAAAGCACCCTTCAGTGTGAGGTGAATACCATCTGACTTAAACCACGACGATTGACCGGCACTGTACGCGTTCCACTCTGCAATACTCACCAAACCTGATGTATCTGCAGCAACGGCTTCACGCAGAGCCGTATTGAATTCTGCATACACCGATTTTTTGCCGCGAGATCCGGGTGCTGGAAACTTCAACGATTCCTTATAGGTCAAAAAGACAACAGGAACATTTTTTGCCCGAATCACGCTGAAGAGTTGGGTGAATTCATCTGCGATCTTGCTTGGGCTGCTGTCGTACCCTGCCATCAGCACAATTACATCAATCGGTTGAGAAAAGCCTTCAAGAACTTTGACAACATTTTGCGGAGTTCGATATTCGCGTCCGTAACACGACCATTCTGAAATGCGACGGCACGACTCAGCGTCAAGCGTGTAGGTAAAACCTTTAATCGACTTAGTGCCCTCTTCATACCATCTGAGCGCAGACAATGTTGAGTCGCCGAGCAGTAATGCATTTACGGGTTTGACTTCTGGCAAAACTGCAAGAGCATCAGTTGAGGAATCTGAATTTTCGCCAACACCAGCTTCGCTTGCAATTGATGCTTCAGCAAGAGCCAATGCCCCAGCATCTATTTTTGGAGCAATCGCAAACAGCACGAACACCGAAGAAAGTGTCACCGCCAATACCGACCCTGCACCCACGAGCGTTCTACGAGACTTTGCAGACAGCCATGATTGGTGACGAACTGGTTGCTCTACATATTGATAAGACACAAATGAAAGTGCGATTGCTGCAAGCACAATCACGCATTTCACACCAACGTTCAAATTTCCAAAACGTGCTTCAGCAAGAACGAGTAATGGCCAATGCCAGAGGTATAGCGAATAACTTCGGGCTCCAAGCGCCTGCAATGGTTCAAGCGACAACAAAAAATGAGGTCCGTGCCGAGCGTCTGCCGCAATTAGCACCGCCATCATTGACAGCACTGGAAGCAGTGCTGCATAGCCAGGAAATACGGTTGTGTCCGAGAATCCAACCGCGGCTATGCCGATGCCAATAAGGCCTAGCCAACCAAACATCGCACGCAACCATGAATTAATGCGCTGCACGTGAATACCAACAATTGCCAGCAATGCACCGGCAGCTATTTCCCAAAACCTCGTGTACGGCATGTAATAAGCCGCCGTCGGATGGTTTTTGGAGATCAAGGCTGAAGTCAAAAGCGATGCAATGCCAGCCA
>JAFMJR010000009.1 GCA_017853385.1 Ilumatobacteraceae bacterium
GCCGTAGTGGCAAGTTACATCTATGCGATCAGAGTCATTGGACCACGAGTTGTTGTAAGCGGAAGTGTGGTTGGTCGTAAGCAGCTCGTTGCATTTGTCTGTGGTGTTCTGTTTTTGTGGCTTGCATCGGACTGGCCAATTCACGATATTTCTGAAGAGTATTTGTACTCGGTACACATGTTTCAGCACATGGTGTATTCCTATTTCGTTCCCCCTCTGATGTTGATTGCCACGCCGAAGTGGTTGTTTGACTTGATTTTTACGAGCAAGCGTTCGCGTGCGGTTATGCAATATATGACAAAACCGGTAGTTGCTGGACTGTTGTTTAACTGCGTGATCATGATCACTCATATTCCTGCACTCGTAAACCAAAGCGTTTCGAATGGTCCGCTGCATTATGCGCTCCATGTGCTTGTACTTACGTCATCTCTGCTGATGTGGTTCCCTATCTGTGGCCCAGACCGCTCGCGTCACTTGGGGTACGGGGCAAAGATGATCTATCTCTTCTTGATGTCAGTGGTGCCAACTGTGCCGGCAGCTTGGCTGACATTTGCTGAGGGCGCTGTGTACAAGCACTACGACATTGCGGTGCGGGTATGGGGGCTTTCGGTGACCACAGACCAGCAGCTTGCAGGAGCAATTATGAAGACCGGAGGATCAATTTTCTTGTGGTCCATCATGATCTTTATTTTCTTCAGACGGTTCATTGGCAAGTTTTTTGCTGAGGCGTCGTATGCACCGCAACCAGAGCCAGTGCTCACATTTGACGAAGTGGAAAGTGCATTCAAATCGTCGGCGGCCCCGCAAGAGCCTCGCAGGTAGTTAACTCCAACGAAAGAGTTTGATCGCAGTTAGCTGACCCACAACGGCCCAGCACAGCAATACCGCAAGTGAAGAAGCACCGTGAAGCGAGGATCCAGAAAAGACGTCGCGCATCACGTCGGCCAGTGCGCCAGATGGTGAGATTCGACCGATCCAATGAAGTGCTGTCGGTAATTCCTGCAACGGAAATACAACTCCGCCAATCAGGAGCAACACCAGGTAAAGAGCATTTTGGGCAGCGAGGTTAATTTCTCCACGTAATCGTCCTGCAAGTGAAAGTCCAATGCCCGAAAACCCCATAGTTCCTAACGTGATTGCAGCGACAAGTTTCCCAAGATGCAACGACGTCAAATCTGCACCAAATGCAGTAGCCATAGCAATCAGCAGTATGACTTGAACGATTTCAATCACAAGCACAGAGACGGCTTTGGCGAGCACGAGCCGCCATGTGCCAAGTGGGGTAGCGCCAAGACGTTTGAGCACCGAGTAGCTGCGTTCGAATCCTGTGGCGATTCCAAGACTGACCATGGAAGTAGACATGACAGCAAGAGCAATGATGCCTGGGAGCAGAAAATCAACCGACTCTTGTCCACCAGTGGGCAAGATTTCAACGTTGCTAAAGAATGCAAGTAGCAACATGGGAATACCCAAAATAAGCAACAATTGCTCACCATTTCGCGCCAGGATGCGCAATTCAGCACCAATTTGGAGACGCAATAACTTCATGACTTGGCCTCTGCGGTAAGTCGTCGGAACACTTCGTCTAAACGCTGTGAACCTGCACCAATATCGCCAATATTGACGTTGTTGGCTTTCGCCCAGTCGGTGAGTTGCACAATTACCCGCGCATCACTTGTTCCAGCAACGGTGTATTCATTTTGTCGGGTTTGTTCCACGGCAAATCCAAGTGTGGTTGCAAGCGATTGCGTATCAACAAGCGATTGCGAAGTGAATCGAATCTCTTCCCTGCCGGCGCGCAGTTCTTCAAGCGTGCCTGCCGCAACGATTGTGCCGCGATGAAAGATAAGAACATCGTCAGCAATACGCTCTGCCTCATCAAGTTCGTGAGTGGCAACTACTACACAGCAACCTCGTTGCCGGAGGTCACGAATGATGGAGCGAACCAAATCTCGACCATTGACATCGATTCCTGATGTCGGCTCGTCAAGAAAGATCACATCTGGTTGCGCAGCAAGGGCAAGGGCGAGAGAAAGACGCTGTTTCTCTCCACCAGACAAACGGCGATATGTCGTGGCTGAAACCGACGCAAGTCCAACTTGAGCAACCAAGGAAGCAGCATCAATTTTGTTTCCATACAAAGCGCAATATTGTGCAACAAGTTCACCCACACGAGATGAAGGATAAATTCCGCCATCTTGCAGCATTACGCCCATGCGCTCATTGAGTTGTTTGCGTTGTGTTGATGGGTCAAGTCCAAGCACACGAATGGTGCCCGAAGTTGCTGTTGTAAATCCTTCGCACGCTTCAATAGTGGAGGTTTTTCCAGCACCGTTTGGACCCAAGATCACCGTGACACGTCCTGGGAGAGCTTGAAAGGAAACATGATCTACTGCTTTGGTTGAGCCATATGCAATGACAAGTTGCGAAACGGAAACGCCTTCATGCTGTGAACGTGTCGCAGAACTCACGGCTCAACAGTACGCAAATTAGGGGAGTACCGCACGGTTGCACGGCTAGCCTTTAGTCACCGTGATTGATATTCGACACCTTCGCAGCGAGCCAGAAGTCGTTCGTGAGTTGATGGCTAGGCGCAATAAGCCCGAACTCTTGGCACTGCTTGATGAGGCCTTGAGTTTTGATGGACGGATGAGGGAAATTACCGCCGAGCGCGACGCGATCCGCCAGCAGGTCAATGAGTTATCCAAGCAGGTTGGAGCCATGCGTCGAAGTGGTGATGACGCAGCCGCAGAGGGTCTGCAGGCACAAAGCAGACAGCTGGGCGATAAGGAACAGTCCCTTGCGGCAGAAACGGACGAATTTACGTCAAAGCTAAAAGACGTCTTGCTTCGATTGCCAAATATTCCACACCCCGACGTGGTGATCGGATCTGACGATTCACAGAACCCAACAATTACAGGGCCAGTGAATTTGCCGGCTTCCTTTCCTGATCACAAGCGTGTTGCGCACTGGGACACTGCAACTGCACTTGGCGTACTAGATAATGAGCGCGCAGTAAAGATCAGCGGTGCAATGTTTACGATGCAACGAGGTGCAGGCGCAACACTTGCCCGCGCGCTTTGTCAGTATGCACTTGATCGCAATGCTGATGCATTTGAAGAAATTCGTCCTCCATCTTTGGTGAGTACAGCAACGTTGACCGCCACAGGACAGCTTCCAAAATTTGCTGACGATGCATATTCAATGAGCAAAGATGATTTGTGGTGCATTCCCACTGCTGAAGCTCCATTAACTTCAATTCACGCAGGCGAAGTGCTTCAGGAAGCAGAACTTCCAATTCGTTACATGGCTCACTCCTCGTGTTATCGCCGCGAAGCCGGCTCAGCAGGACGAGATACACGCGGAATGTTGCGTAGCCACGAATTCGACAAGGTAGAAATTTTTGCAATTGCTACCCCAGAAGGGGCACCAGCAATGCTGACGGAGTTGATTACGCGAGTTGAACGAGTCATTGCCGAACTCGGCTTGCCGTATCGCATTATTGAAATCTGCACTGGCGACATGGGACAAAGTCATCACCGCAGCTTTGACGTTGAGGTGTATGCACCAGGCTGTGATGCGTGGCTTGAAGTGAGTTCGGTCAGTTGGTTTAGTGACTATCAGGCTCGACGCGGTGATATTCGTATGAAACGAACTGGACAAAAGGGCACTGAATTTGCTCACACGCTGAATGCATCCGCACTTGCAGTTCCTCGAGTTTGGGCAGCGATTATGGAAAATTTCCGCCGCGAAGATGGTTCGGTGGAAATTCCTGCGGTGTTGCATCCGTACATGCGCGGCATGACCGTGATTCACCCGAAGTAAGTAGTCATGTCAATTCGCGATCGGCGAGTGCAGTACGAGACGGAAGGCTTAGAGCGGTCTGATTTACACGATGACCCAATTGTGCAGTGGCAGCGGTGGTATGACCAATCTGCGGAAGCAAACCTTGCAGAACCAAACGCGATGACGCTGTCCACTGTTGGCAAAGATGGTGGGCCCGATTCTCGAATTGTGTTGGTACGTGGTGTAGATCAATCGGGTTTTGCTTTCTATACAAACTACGACAGTGCAAAAAGTGCCCAACTGACTGCGCATCCGCAGGCGTCGGCTGTATTTGGATGGTTGGACTTACATCGACAGGTGCGTGTGCGCGGAACGGTGTCGCGACTGCCTGCGGCAGTAAGTGATGAGTATTTTTCGTCGCGCCCGCGTGAATCACAGCTAGGAGCGTGGGCTTCACCCCAGTCGCAACCGATTCACGGTCGCGAAGAGTTGTTGGCACGACTAGCGGAAGTTGAACAGCGATTCGCGGGAGTCGATGTTCAGCGCCCTCCTCACTGGGGAGGCTGGTTGCTTACGCCGCGCGAAATTGAATTTTGGCAAGGCCGACCAAGCAGATTGCATGATCGCTTTAAATACACGCTGCAATCAAATGGTGCTTGGACTATTGAGCGTCTTGCTCCATAAATGACTTATTTGAATCCCAAGTATTCACAGCACGCACCAATCCATTAATGAGTGATTGGGTATGGGGTGTTGGATGCGGTCCTTCCCAATCCCACCACAGTGGACTGGCACCACGTACGCGGGGAGGAAGCTCAATCTGCACACCGTGATGTCGCACACGGTTCACTGGGTTGTTCACATGTTGACCGGCTAAATCTGCAGGGATATTCGAAAGGTCATCAATGATGTTGTATGCAGGAAGTGATTCCCGAAGATGTTGTGCAACATGTGTTGCAAGAATGCGATTGCGTCCACCGAGTAACAGGCTGGTGAAGAATCCTTGACGACCAAAACCATGAATAGTGATAACGGTGTCAACATGATCAAGAAATTTCGCTAGCGGTGCCGAGTGTTGCGGGTCAATTCGATGCGATGGAACATGCCACTTCAGCGAGGCAGGTTGATGAATGCCGTAATACGAACTTCCCGTTGCTGCGGCTGCCTGCTGGGCAATGAAATCGGTCGCTTCTTCCAATCCGCCACCGTGAAAAGCCATAAATCCAAATGAGCTGCGCAAATGGCACACTTCCTCAACTTCTGGATGCGCAAGGAGATCGGCCAGCATTAGCGACGCGACTTACGTATAGAGCCGGTGAAGCGAGCAAGAAAAATTGCTATGTAAGCAAGTGCAATGACAACGGCACAGATGAGTGCAAGTCGTGAAGCACCTTGACGTTGCAGCCAAAGCGAAACTGAGTTCTGCCAGTTTTCTACTCGCGAAACGACTGTGCCAAGCGATCCCCGCTCGCTAATTGCGCCGTACCAATACCACGTGAGATAAATGCCAGTGAGAGAAATGAAAACAGCTGCGACTTTATCGATGTATCGGAGGCTTCTTTTCAGAACACGCGCCACACCAGTTTTTGCTGCAGCAAGCGTGACGGTGAGGGCGGTAACTAAGAGCGACATTCCGAGTCCATACATCGTGATGCTGATGACCCCCGAGACAAATCCGTTCGTCCCAATTGAGCCAAGAATCGCAGTAGTGAGAAGTCCAATGGTGCAACCGATGCTCGCAATCGCATAGCCAATTCCAAAGACGAACATGGCGCGAGTGGAGTGGTCTCGTTTAGCGCCAGGCATTGAAGTGGTAAATGATGGCTTCCAACCAAACAGCATTGCGATACCGAGCACAATGAGGATGAGTCCAATGACAAACCCTGCGTATTTTGCACGCAATTCAATCCATTGCGTAAACAAACGAGAAATAGTTCCAACAACTAAAAAGACCAACAAAAACCCTGCCGAAACAGATGCGCTTACGCGAAGGGCGCGTTGTAGTGGAGCACGAGAAATGTGTTGAGGTCCTCCATCAATTCCAAGGAAATACAACAAGTAGGCAGGAAGCAGCACGAACCCGCATGGGTTCACTGCAGCAAGCATGCCGAGCATAAAGCTGTAAGCGAAATTCCCTTCAATCACGATGTCGGCAAGAATCATGCAGGGAACCATTCAGAAATTAACGCCAAGAGTTTCTCTTCGCTGATTTCGCCTGCAACTTGGTCCACGATGTTTCCTTGTGCATCAACAAAAATTGTGCTCGGGGCAGTCACAATGCCAAGGTCTCGAATCAATGCACCTGAAACGTCAAAGGCAATGGGGTAATTGATGCCATATTGCTCACCAAAAGCTTTTGCGACTTCTGGCGAATCATTCATGTTCACACCAAGAAACGCAATGTCGTTTCTTGCACTTTTGGCCTGAGCAAACGCGGGAATCTCCCGGCGGCAAGGTTCGCAAGTTGAATACCAGAAATTAATAATCATTGGTGTGCCAATCAATGATTGAAGTGGATAGGTTCCGCCTTCTAGATCAGTCAGGGTTGCATCTGGAAGCACATTTCCGACAACGACCTCATTGGTGTCAAGCGATGGATACGGCACTTCACCAGGGGTGGTCAGCACGGCATCAACGCCAGATCCACCATTTGCGCTCCAGATCCAGCCTCCGGCAACACTGCAGACCGCAATGATGAGGGCAACTTTCAACCGAGAAACAGCAAATGGCACAAAAGTAGGTTACCTACGAGGCTCACGCCGATGAGGTCGCTACTTCTGTGCCATGAAGCTGCTGTTATGCAACTAGGTGTGAGGGAATCGGTACTTCCTGTACCGCAGTTACACGCAAGTTTTTAGTAACTGGTCGTCCACGTGGTCGCTTGGTCGAACAAATGCGACCCTCTTCAAAAAGTTCGCCACCCCACACACCCCAAGGCTCATTGCGTTCAAGTGCACCACTTAGGCACTCAGATTGAGAAGTACATGTTGAGCAAATTGCTTTGGCTCGTTGAATATCGACGAATTCTTCAGAAAAGAACAAGTACGACAATGTGCCGTTCCCGTCGCTGCAGCGCTGTGCCGACAACATGATGATGTCATTGTCTTGTTCAAGTGTGATGGTGGTCATTGTTCTTGCCTTTCTGTATTGGATTGATTGGCTTCACGTCGGAGAACGCTGTTGGGGGGAAATAAAAAAGCCGCTGGGATTTCTCCCAGCGGCCTCTTGGCGTTCTCCGACGTGAAATCTGTTTACGTCGGGACTCCTAAGAGGCCTTTGGCCGGACGCTTCGTGAAATTCTTTGCAAATTTCGCGACTCCGGCCTGCATATAAAACCAGCGTGACGCCATTGCGTTCACGGTTGTCACGGTCGCGTACGCGCGCGAGTCAGCAATGTTTGCCAACTGAAGCGATGCGAGGTTGCGAGACAACATGGGACATGTAGCCAACCATGTGATCTCTGCAATTGCAAGCGATTTAATTCAAGTGCCACAAACCCCAATGCTGGATAGGGTCAGAGAGCATGTGGAGGCCCTCCGAACCCGTTCCTTTGCCACAATCAGGCAGGACTTACTCCACGAGCCGAAGGGTGCGACTGGGCGACGTGACCCCCAAAGGGCGACTTCGCCTTGATGCGACAGCTCGCTATTTGCAAGACATTGCAAACGATGATGCTGTTGATGGAAACTACCCAGACATTCACGGGTGGGTAGTTCGACGCACAGAAATTTGGGTGTATCAATTTCCTACATACATGACAGATATTTCGCTTACAACGTGGTGCGGTGGATACGGCTCGCATTGGGCAGAGCGGCGTACTCACATTGTTGGCGCAGATGGAGCTCATATTGAAAGCGCAGCACTGTGGGTGCATGTCAACATGCAAACCCTCAAGCCTGAGCCGCTTCCAGAAGGGTTTATCCCATTAATTGAAGAGTCAAGCGGCGGTAGAAAAGTACGGTCCAATTTTGTTGTTGGCAAGTCGCTTCCTGAACTCACTGCTCATGATGCCCAAAGTCAAGATTGGCAATTGCGGTTTGCCGACATGGACGCGGTTGGTCATATGAACAATGCTTCGTATTGGATTGCTGCAGAGGAGTATTTGTCACAACACGGTGAACTGCGCGCACCAATGCATGCAGTCGTTGAGCACCATTTATCAGTAGACCCTGGAAACTCAATTCGAATTGTTACTCAAGACCTTGATGAGCGGGTAATTATTCGCCATGTTCTTGGCGATAATTCAGTTGCAGCAGTTACGCAATTAACGAAACTGAATCACTAGTTAAGAAATTCGAACGTATTCGCGAACACCATCGCGAACCGAATAAGAGAATTCACCAGCAATTCGCAAATGTTCCAAATGGGCAAATGTTTCGCTATCAGCCATTGTTCCTTGCGCACGTGGCGAAAAAAGATGCCCAGAAAACTCGGTAACCGTAGTTGGGCGATCAAGTTCGGCTGCTGCGGTTCGGAGTTTGTCTAGGCGTCCCTTGTGGTGCTCTTTGATTTGTTCGCAGCGAGTTGCAATATCGGCAAATGGTTTTCCGTGTGCAGGAAGACTGATTCCAACTTGTTTTCCGAATGCTCCAACTTTGTCGAGTGAATTAAAGAAACCCGCAAGTGGATCTGGATGTTTACTCATTCCTGAAATATGTGGAGTGATTGTTGGCAAAACATGATCACCACACAACATCACACCATTGTCTGCATCAAACAAACACAGGTGATCTTCGGTGTGACCAGGCGTATGAATTGCCATCCACTTGCGTCCTGCAAGTGACACATATTCGCCTTCGGCAAGGCGAACCGTCGGTTGTGGAATCTTAAAAATTTGGGGAAGAACTCGAAATGCGTTGTAATACATTTTCCGTTTTAGTGGAAGTTGATACCCAGGTCCACCCCATGGTGTCTCTCCAGACCCGCGCTTGTGTCGCGCAGCAATTTCCACGTCAACGTCGTCAGGTTCGGTTGGGTCAAACCACAGACGAAAGCTTTGGTGCGTAATGATGTCGGCGCCCGTGGCTGCCCGAAGGCGGGCAACACCCCCAAAATGGTCGGGGTGGCTGTGGGTTACCACTATGGAGTGGACGCGCTTGAGAGGCACTCCTAGGGCCCGCAAACGGGCGTTTATGGCCTTCTGGTTGGCTTTTCCAGGCAATCCAGGGTCAACGACGGCGACACCTTTGTCGTCTTCAAAAACGTACATATTGACGTGGCCAAGACCTGGCATGTCGATGGGTAACTGCGTTCGATAGATGCCGTTTGCAACTTGAGTGATTTCATCAGTTGCGGGAACTTGCTCTTGTTTCGTAAACGCTGGTGTGGACATTGCAGACCACAGTAGTGGGCTTACTTTGGCGTAATCGGAGCGAAGACCCGTTCGCGGTAAAACTGCAATTCGTTCACACTTGCGCGTATGTCATCGAGCGCACGATGTGTTCCACCCTTGTTTGGGCGCTCAAGGCCCAATTGCGGGTACCAGCGGCGAGCAAGTTCTTTGATTGTTGAAACATCAACCGAGCGATAGTGCAGATGATTTTCAATTTCGGGAAGGTATTTGGCAAGAAACCTGCGGTCAGTACCGATGGAGTTGCCACACAACGGAATGGTGCGCGCTTCTGGAATGTGTTGGCGAATGAAATCGAGCGTTGCAGCACCAGCTTCTTCAAGTGTGACTGTGCTGGTTTTGATTGCCTCAAGCAAACCCGATTTCGTATGCATATCGACAACAACTTGGTTCATGTTTGCCAGCACATCGTCTGGCTGATGAATGACGAGGTCTGGTCCTTCAGCGATGATGTTTAATTCATCGTCGGTAATGAGGGTGGCAATTTCAACAATGACATCGGTTTCTGGCTCTAAACCAGTCATCTCGAGGTCCATCCACACCAGCACGCCATGCAATCTAGGCGTAATCTCGTGCAATGTCTACAAGTGAAATTGGCGTCCAGATCAAACGCCTTGACCCTGATTTGCCGTTGCCAGTACCTGCTCATCTTGGTGATGCCGGACTTGATTTGTATGCACGTGAAGACGCAACAATTCCTGCGCGTGGCGGCCGATTGTTAATGCCAACAGGTGTAGCTGTTGCGATACCTCACGGATACATGGGTCTTGCAGTTCCACGAAGTGGTCTTGCATTGAAACATGGTGTCACATTGGTAAACACACCAGGAATTATTGATAGTGGTTACCGAGGCGAGTTGAAGGTAGTCATGATCAACACAGACCCCGATCATGATTATGAAGTGAAACGCGGAGACCGTGTTGCGCAGTTAATTATTTCGCGTTATGACAACGTGACATGGACTGAAGTATCAGAGTTGAGCGGCTTTGATCGCGGTGGCGGATTCGGGCACTCTGGTCGCTAATTAGCGCGACGAAGGCCCGCGGCTAAGCAATACTCCAGCGGTCTCAAATTGTTGAAGTTCAGTTTCAGTTATGCCGGCAATGTCATGAAAGACATGACGATTGTCTTCACCGCGGTATTTCACGGTTCCTTGAGTGGTGGTATCCGAACCAGAAAAATGCCACGGGCTGTTGGGGATTCGCACTGTCGAGTTTCCGCGATCACTCACATGAATAATGGCGTTGCGCTCATTTGCCCACTGTGTGTTGGCAACCTCAGCAACGCTGCGTAGTCGGCCAACTGCGAGTTGGTTTTTTGCAAGGCGGCGTTCAATTTCGTCAGCATCTGGAACTGTTAATGCCCAGGCGCGCAACAATTCCATCAGTTCTGAAAAATGCTCAAGGCGTTCGGGGATATCCGTAAATCGTGGATCATTGAGCAAATGCGGTTGCTCCATTGCGGCGACAAAAAAATCGAACGTGCCACGTTCGGCAGGATGTCCACTGACTACTACTTGAGATCCATCAGCAACGGTAAGAACGGGATAGTCCGCTGGTTGAAACGAACGAATTGATCCTGGCGGAACAGGTGCATCCCACAATTGATCATGCGCGTGTTCGTTGACATACAACATGGTCTCGGCCATGGAGATGTCGATGTATTGACCTTGACCGGTGTGTTCACGTTGATACAACGCAGCGAGAATTGCAGCAGATGCCTCTAGTGCTGTGTACACATCTCCATGGCTATGCGGATCGTTTGCGTGAGCCCGACGCTGTGCATCGCCTTGATGCTTTGTGATACCGGTTTCAGCATTTACTACCGGAGCATATGCGCGTCGATTTTGCCAAGGACCAGTCGCGCCATATCCGCTTATTGATGCAACGATCAATCGATCATTTGCCTTCATTAAGCGTTCGGTACTGAGACCAAGTCTGCTCATTACTCCAGGTCGAAAATTTTCCACCACAACGTCGCAATGGGGAATGAGCCGCATGATGAGGTCTGCCGCTTCTGGCTTTGAAAGGTCGAGGGAAATGTTCTTTTTCCCTATGTTTTGCTGGATGAAATAGCTGGACAGCGAGTTGACGCGAGGTTGCGCAAAGCGTGTGAGATCACCCTCGGGTGGTTCAACTTTGATGACTTCTGCACCTAAGTCGGAAAGCATTCGTGTTGCATGAGGCCCAGACAGTACGCGCGTGAAATCTAGAACTCGCACACCTTCAAGCGGGCGTTTTCCAGCGGTGGCGCCGGTATCGGTTCCTCGCGACATCGTTTCAGTGCGTTTTAGTTAGTCGAGCGTGACGCCGAGTGTGCGCAGTGCAAGGGAGGTGTACACAGACATTCCCGTGATCATTGCGTCCTCTTCAAACATCACTCGATTTGAATGGTTTGGAGCAGCGGTGCGGAAGTCTTTGTTGTGTGGTGTTCCACCAAGAAACACCATGGCACCAGGCTTCTTTTCAAGCACGTAACTGAAGTCTTCCGCACCCATTACTGCGTGCGGCATTTTCACTGCTGCCTTGTTACCCACAATTGCTTCTGCAACGTCCAGTGCAAAGTCGGCCGAAGGCTCGTCGTTCACTGTTACGGGGTAGCCCAACTGCACTTCAACGGTTGCTTCCATGTCGTGCGCAGCAGCAATGCCTTCGGCAACTCGCTTCAAACCATCGTGCACTTTCTTTCGTGTAGCTGCACTCATGGCACGAATTGTTCCTTCAATGCGTGCAACTTCGGGAATGACATTCGTTGCTGTTCCGGCAATCAACTTGGTGACAGTGATAACTGCAGGATCCCAAATCTCTACGCGACGAGTAACAAATGCTTGAAGCGCGGTGACAATTTCGCATGCAACAGGAACAGGGTCGAGTGTGCGGAAAGGCTCTGATGCGTGTCCGCCTTTTCCTTTCACCTCAATTCGCAGAACGTCACTTGACGCCATGATCGGACCACCTTTAGTTCCAATGAATCCCGCAGGTAGCGACGATGTGATGTGCAATGCGTATGCAGCTGTAAGTGGTGATTCACTGCCATCACGATGTGGACCAACTTCAAGGATGCCCTCATCAAGCATGTATTCAGCGCCGCCGTAACCTTCTTCACCTGGTTGAAACATAAAAAGAACTCGACCGGGAAGCGTTGCTTTTCGTTCGCTCAACATTTTTGCTGCACCAGCGAGCATTGCCACATGTGTGTCGTGACCGCACGCATGCATCACATTTTCTACTTTTGATGCAAAATCAAGACCAGTGTCTTCAGGCATGGGAAGCGCATCCATATCGCCTCGCAACATCACTGTTGGGCCTGGCTTGTCGCCAGTCAACATTGCAGCAATTCCGCTAGTGGTCTTATGCAACGTGATATCAAGCGGTAAACCATCAAGAGCTTCCAACACTCGCTCGCGGGTTTTTGGAAGGTCTAGGCCAATTTCAGGCCACGTGTGCAGATCGCGACGAATAGACCGTGCGTACTCGAGCATTCCTGTGGCTTGTTGCTGTACGCCTGTGGCTGAGCCATGACGTTCGCTTGCCGGCTGTGAAATAGGAGTTGATGCCATAAAGCAATGGTAGGCACGCGAGGCGGTTTGTTTACGATGGGTGCATGCTCACTGTGGAATTCACGATTGAACCCTTCATTGAAGGAGCGCCTGGGGCTCACGTAACAGCCGCCGTGGCAGCTGTAGAACAGCGCGGATTGGTGGTCGATTTTGGACCGTTTGGGTCGTCGTTTACCGTGCCACACGATGAGCTCCCAGATGCCATTGCAGATCTCATGAGAGCGGCATATGCCAATGGGGCAACCTTTGTGAGCGTTGACGTGGGTGTGATTGAGGAAAGCAACTCGTGACGTTTTCGCCCGACCATCCAGTGATTGCTGCTGCACGACCGCTGATTGACGCAGTCGGAGCAACCCTGATTTCTCATGAAAACATGAGCGCTGGCGATATTGAATTGAAATGGGAAGGCGAAGTTGTTGCAGCAATTCGACTGCCACCTTTACATGGCGCATTGGACCGCATCATTGAAAGTGTTGAACGAGAACTCGGCAGCAAGCTTTCGGAGCTTTCGCGTAACGATAAACAAAAAGCAATTCGCCTATTGGACGACCAAGGTGCATTTATTTTGCGTCGAGCAGTAGAGGATGTTGCCGACGCTATGAAGGTGTCTCGAATTACGGTCTACAACTACCTAAACGCTCTGCATCGTTAAATATGTTTGATGTAATTGCGTTTGATGCAGACGACACGCTGTGGTTCAGCGAAGATTCGTTTCGCAAATACGAAACAGAATTTGTCAACACACTGCAGCCATATGTTGCTGAAGGCGTTGATATCAAGGCAGCACTAGTTGCTACCGAGCGTTCAAATATTGATGCATATGGGTATGGAGTGAAGTCGTTTGGCCTTTCGGCAATGGAAGCCGCAATCACGCTGACGAACGGAGCTATTCCAGCAACTGAATTACAGAAGATCTTGCATGGAGTTCGTGAGCACCTGACTGAACCTGTTCGAGTATTCGACGGAGTGGCAGAAGTACTGGCGCGCGTAAGTTCGCAGTTTCGTACGATCTTGATTACCAAGGGCGACCTGGCACATCAAACGCGCAAGGTGGAAACCAGCGGGCTAAGCCACCATTTTGAGCACGTTGAAATTGTGTTGGAAAAAGACCCTGCAACCTATTCGCACGTATTGAAAAGTTTGGACATCAACCCAGAGCGATTTTGCATGGTGGGTAATTCTCTGAAGAGCGACATCTTGCCCGTGCTTGCTATTGGTGGTTTTGGTGTCTATGTTCCGTACGAAATTTTGTGGGAACTTGATCATGCAGAGCACCCAACCTCACATGCTGATCGCTATGTAGAACTTGAAAAGTTAAGCCTTGTTCCCGATTGGCTGGAACAACAGCGCAAATAGCTTGTATTTACAGCTTTCTCAGATGCACTTCGGTAACACGGTGGTCTGCGCCTTTTTGCATTACCAATGAAGCACGTGAACGTGTTGGTGCAATATTTTCGCGCAAGTTCTTGCCATTAATTTCTTTCCAAATTCCACGAGCCATAGCTTCTGCTTCCGCGTCACTCAGCGAAGCGTAATTATTGAAGAAGCTTTCCGGGTTTTGAAACACCGTCTGGCGTAAGGCAAAGAACCGTTCTACGTACCAGTTCTCGATATCTTTCTCATCAGCGTCAATATAAATGGAGAAGTCAAAGTAGTCGCTGACGAATTCGGCAGAGTCGGTACCAACCTGCAACACGTTTAATCCCTCAACAATCAAAATGTCGGGTTGGCGAATAATGACGCTGTCGCCTTGCACAATGTCGTACACCACGTGGCTGTAGACAGGAGCGGCAACTTCGGTGGTTCCTGCTTTAAGTTCGCGTAAAAACTGCACCAGCCGTTTGGTGTCGTAGCTTTCAGGAAAACCCTTGCGATTCATGATTCCGCGCTCATTGAGCACTGCGTTTGGGTGCAGGAATCCGTCAGTAGTGATGAGCTCAACACGAGGATGCTCTGGCCAGCGGGTGAGCAATGCCTGCAAAATACGAGCAGATGTGCTCTTTCCTACGGCAACGCTGCCGGCGATTCCAATGACGTATGGCATCTTTGGCGCAATGGCGCCAAGAAATGTTGCCGATACACGATGCAAATTTTGTGTCGCGCTGACATACAAGTTGAGCAATCGGGTGAGTGGCAAATACACAGCAACCACTTCTTCCAAGTCAATGCGGTCATTGATTCCTCGCAATGCTTCTAGGTCGCGTTCATGAAGAGTGAGTGGAGTTTGCGCTCGAAGCTCAGCCCAATCATGTCGATCAAAACGTAAGTATCGGTCTACGTCAATTGCATCAATCATGAGAGTTACACCTTGAGATTATGAACGGTTCCAAGGGGCAAACGGTGAAACCGCACCATTGCCACCGGTAAGCACATCTACACCAGTTTCCGTAACGAGAACAGTGTGTTCAAATTGAGCAGTGCGTTTCCCGTCAGCGGTTACTGCTGTCCAATCGTCTTTCCACATGCGATGTTGATAGGTGCCAAGTGAAATCATTGGCTCAATCGTAAATGTCATTCCAGGACGCATGATGGTGTTGTTGCTCTTGTCGTAATAGTGCAATACCTGAATGTCGGTATGAAACTGTTCGCCAATTCCGTGGCCAATAAAGGCTCGAATAACGCCTAATTGGTCTTGCTTCGCTCGTGTTTCAATGGCCTTGCCAATATCACTGAGAGGGCGCCCTGGAACTACAGCTTCAATGCCGCGCCAAATGCATTCTTCAGTTACGGCAATGAGATCTCGATTTTGTTGATCAATTTCGCCGACAGCAAATGTTGCATTGGTGTCACCGTGAACGCCATTCATGTAACAAGTGACATCAAGATTGATGATGTCGCCTTCTTGCAATACACGTGAATCGGGAATGCCGTGACAAATCACTTCATTTACCGAAGTGCACACACTCTTTGGATAACCCGAATAATTCAATGGGCTTGGGTACGCACCGCGTTCGATGCACAAATTGTGCACATACACATCAATTTCGTCAGTAGTAATTCCCGGGCGTACAAATTCACCAGCAAGACGCAACACTTCAGCAGCAGCCGAACACGCAATTCGCATTCGCTCAATAATTTCTGGTGACTTCACCGCCGACTCCGCCCATCGCGTGACTTTTCCAGTCTCTGCATATGGCGGCTTCACAATGTGATCAGGAACGGTGAGCATTGGGCTCACGACACCTGGCTCTACGCGACCTTCAGTGGTTTTGTGGCAACGCTTGTACTTTCGACCGCTTCCACACCAGCATGCACCGTTGGCGGCAGGCAGGACGGCGGGGGGCTGGCTGACTGGCGTCTGGTTCACGTAAATAAGGCTACGGGCTATATCTAGCAAGTGAAGCGACCATATAACCCTTATGTAATTTGCACCTTTTATTCCTCGGTTTGGAAATTGGATTGAGTTTCCGCAAAGATCGTTGCAAATACACATCGCACCATCGGCGGATTGATTGCGATCAAGGGGGCAACCGTGTCACAACGGATTATTGACTCCTTGACGAGATCAAGGGTGCTCAACAATCCAGGCAGCGTTGAGTCTTCTCGTGATCTTGCTCAAGGAAAAACCACGAAGAGAAGTGTTCCAGACATTGCGGTAGGCATTTCGCTTATCCTGATTGGAACTCTCGGATCACTTTTTCTGTATCGATCTGCTTCACAGACTGTTCCTGTAGTCGGTGTTGCCCGAAGTCTTGATCGTGGACATGTCATTACTGCGAGTGATTTACAAGCAGTATATGTCTCTCCCGAATCTGCAAGGTTATTTGTATTAGGTAGTGAAGCGAACTCGCTGATCGGTCAATCTCTTGGTGTATCGGTTGTAGAGAGCACACCGCTGACGCAAAGCATGTTGTATGACTCACAGCCATTGTCAAATGATGAAGCGTTAACGGCTGCTTCTGTAGATATCGGAAACATTCCAGCAAATCTCTCCGTAAATGATGTTGTTCGACTAGTTCTCACACCCGATGCAACAATTACAAATGCGTCACCTCCGGTGATGTTTGATGAACCAGTGTCAATATGGGCAATTGAACGCTCAGACGAATTGAGCAATTCCTTAGTCGTCACATTTCGAGGACCGCTTCGACTTTCTCTAGCAATTGCAAGTGCTGGGAATATTCGCATTTCGTTAGTGAACAGTTAAGGCAGAAATTGCGATGAATCAACTCAATGAGAGTTTGCGCGAATCTGAAACAAAAAAACTTTGCGATGCCCTTGCTATGCATGTGGGTGAGGCACTTGCCGAAGAACGTCTTGAACGCCAGGGCAAGGGTGAGCAGCTGCTCTCAGCTCAGACTGAGACAGAGTTTGCGCGGCAGATTTCAGCGATGGAGTGTGCGCGATTGTCGGCATCACGACGCCAAGAAGGTCTACCAATGCTCACCAACTCCGACGAGGAAGCGTTAATCACACGAGCGATAGACCAGGTATTAGGAATGGGTTTATTGCAACCCACACTTGATGATCCCGCAATTAGTGACATTCACGTCAGGGGCAATTCGCCTATTTGGGTGAAGATGCGAAATGGGCGGCGCGAAAGTCGTCCTCCAATAGTTGATTCTGATGAAGAACTTATTGATCTCATCCGACGAACAGCTGCGCGTTTAGGAAGAAGTGAACGTCGATTTGATGCTGGATCACCCGAGTTGAACTTACAACTGCAAGATGGGTCACGTCTATTTGCAACTATGGACGTGTCATCGCGGCCGAGTTTGATTATTAGAAAACATCAATTTGAAATTTCATCACTTGCAGACCTTGTTGCACGAGGAATGATGACTCATGGTGTAGCCGAGTTGTTCCGCGCAATGGTATTAGCGAAGCGCAACGTGATCATCGCGGGAGGCACCGGCTCAGGGAAAACAACGTTATTGCGTGCGTTGCTTAATGAAGTTCCGTCCTCTGAACGCATAGTGACTATTGAAGATGCATATGAGCTTGGACTTGAACGATTTGAAGAATTGCATCCAGATCACGACGCATTGCAATCTCGCCCGGCAAACATTGAAGGTAAAGGCGAAGTCACACTTGCCGACCTCACAAAAATGGCATTGCGAATGGACCCAGATCGGGTAATTGTGGGCGAAGTAAGAGGCGCAGAAGCGTTTCCGATGCTGCTTGCGATGAGTCAGGGCAACAACGGTTCTATGTGCACAATTCATGCCGACAGCACGCGATCCGTTTTTCCAAAATTGGCGGCATACATGTCGATGTCTTCGACGAATTTGCCAATAGAAACGATAAATCTACTGATTGCAAGCGCCGTTCATTTTGTTGTTCATATTGAAACGGTAAGTGGGCAAAGGCGAATTAGTTCAATTCGTGAAGTCGTTGACTCTGATGGAACATCGATCATTTCAAACGAAGTAGTGCGATCACATAGTGGACATTTTGGCGCGAAATATCCATTCCGAGAAGAAACCCGAGATCTTCTTGGTGAATTTGGATTCAACGAGGATCTGCTCCGATGAGGTTATTCATCGCATTGCTTCTTGGTGCGCTGACGTCACTAGGTATATACATACTGTTCACTCGAAACAAGTCACTGAACGCGTTCAACGCCAAGGCAAGTTTTTTGAAGACCGTATTTAGAAGGAACCAATTGGTAATTCCAATTGTTTTTGTTGGCATTCTTTACGTAACCCGCTGGCCAATTGTTGCGCTAGCCATAGCCATGCTTGTGGCTTCCATTCCAGGAATCGGACGTAAGCCCATCCAATCTCGAAACGAACAAGCACTTATTGAAGCAATAGCGACATGGACCGAACAACTACGTGACACACTTGCAGGCTCACATGGACTTGAACAAGCCATTGTTGCAACGTCATTACACGCACCTGTTGAGTTGCGCCAGGAAGTGAAGAAACTTGCCTCCTACATTGGCTATGGGTCACTTGAAGACGGACTACGAAAATTTGGTGACGCCGTCAATAATTCAACGGCTGATTTTGTCGTTGCCGCATTAATTACCTCGTCTCAACACCAGGCTCGAGACGTCGGCCAGCTGCTTTCTCAGATTGCTGCTTGTGCGCGCGATGAGAGCAAAATGCGAAGCCGGGTCTGGGTGAGTAGGGCAAGAACTCGCAGTGCCGTAAAAATTATTGCATCCGTAATTTCAACTTTTGTTCTCGGATTGTTGGCCTTTAATCGAAGATATTTAGAGCCGTACTCTTCATTAGAGGGACAGTTTGTTCTGTCGTCAATCCTGGTGTTATTTGCTTTTTCTCTTTCACTAATGCAATCAATGTCAAAGATTGCTGAACCAGAACGTTTTGTACGACGAAGAAGTGTAAAGAATTTATGAAGCAAGCATTATTTTTTGGATTTGTTTTTGCACTCGGTCTTGTTTGCTTACTCGCTCCAAGATTGGTGGCCAATTCAAAGTTGGTGGCGAGTTATTTTGGTCTGAATATTCTTGCAAGCCTGCATAGAAACACGAAAGGCAGAATGCTCGCAGATCTGTCGATATGTGAAAAATCAAGTGAAATCCACGTCAAAAGCAAACTAATTGGCATGGTTCTAGGTTTTGCTGGTGGTGGCGTAACCGGATTCATGCTGAAGTTTGCTGGTGGATCAATAAACAGCGTTACGCCATTTGTGTTTTCAATTGCTGGAGCTTTTGCAGGGTTTTTCTTTCCTGACTTTCAAGTTCGGCAACGCGCTCAATCTAAGCGACGGTCCTTTTTGCACTCTTTTTCTAGTTTCTTAGATCTCACAAATATTTTGTTAGCCGGTGGTGCGGGTACAGAAACGGCACTCATTGCTGCAGCGGATTCTGGAGATGGCTGGGCGTTTGACCAGATTCGGCGTGTATTAACAATTTCAAGAAGTTCACGTTCTTCACCGTGGATCGAGCTGGCCAAGCTTGGCGATCTGTTCAACATCCCGCAAGTTAATGAAATTGCGGGTTCAATTCAGCTCGCCGGCGAACATGGTGCACGAATTCGAACATCTCTTGCAGCACGTGCTGAGTCACTGAGATATCGGCAAATGAGCGAAGTGGAAACCTCGGCAAACGCAGCAACGGAACGGATGGGGTTACCAATGGTCCTGCTATTCATTTCGTTCATAGTGCTGATTGGTTATCCAGCCGTGACACAGGTGATTGGAGGCCTATAGGCAAATTAAAAAATTTTAAAAAAAGTTTCTTCATCACTTATTTGAAAGGTGTCTATTGAATTATGAAAATGCAACTTGAATATTTCTGGATCAGATACTCCGCATCGAGAGAGCGGGATTTTGAAAGAGGAGAGGTCAGCGCTACGACTGTTGTAATGGCTGCTGCATTAATCGCCTTGGCGATTGCCGTAGGAGCAACAATCACCGCGAGGGTTCGTGATAAGGCAAATTCGCTTGACCTTGGATAAATATAACTATGAACGCGGTGAGACCACGGCGCAAGCAGTATTGGCCGTTCCGGTGTTACTGCTGTTTTTGCTATTTGGGGTTCAAGTTGCGTTGTATTTTCATACAGCGCAACTTGCCTCATTTGCAGCCCAAGAGGCCGCATCAGTTGGCGCGTCTCATGACGGCAACGAAGCAATGGCCTTAGCGAGTGCAATTCAATGGATCGCTGAATCACGAGCCATTTCAACTCGTCTGCCAATCATTGATGTTGCTGATGGTTCACTTCAAGTCTCGGTTGGACTACATGTTCCTCAAATAATTCCATTACTCCCTGATTACGTAGTTCGTTCGGCTTCGGAACCAATTGAGACATACATATTGGAGTCAGATCGATGAAAACTGAACAAGGGAGTCTTACAGTTGAACTGGTACTTCTATCTCCGCTTTTAGCAATTCTGGTGCTGTTTAGCGTTCATGCGGGGAGATTAGGTGAAGCAAAAAACCAAGTGCAGCATGCGGCTGATCAAGGCGCACGCAAGGGTTCTCAGGTCGCTTATTCAAGAATTGAGAATGAAGCGCGGAACGCAACTTTAGAGGACCTGAGTAAATCAGGAGTTGCCTGCATTGATCTGCGAGTAGACGTGGTTCTTATTTCAAATGGTTCTTTTGATGCTGTTCAAGTGAAAGTTTCATGTGATGTTCGATCAGATGGAACTGAATTACTAGCTCTGTTCCCAGACACAGTTCATGCATCATCAGTCGAAGTAATTGATCGCTGGAGGGTGCTGTGAATGCGCATAAGCCCAATGAGCACGGCTCTATCTCTGGGTTTGTAGTAACTCTCACCATGACCTTTGTTGCGTGTGCTGGGTTGGCATTAGACGGTGGTCGCATGCTCGCAGTGCGAACCCAGCTAGCAGATAGCGCGGAAAATGCAGCTCGGGCGGGTGCTCAAGAAGTCACTTCGCTTCGGAGTGGTAGCCCAAAGTTAAATATCTTTGCGGCAACACAAACAGCTGAGGAGTATTTGTCAAGGTTTGAAATCTCTGGAGTGGTCAATGCTGACTCAAATCAAGTAACGGTTACAGCAAATTCTGAAGTCCAGATGACGCTGCTTGGACTTTTCGGGGTAAACAAAAAAGAAATTTCGGTCACAAGAACTGCACAACCGTTCACAAACCCATGAAAAGCATTCGCATCGTTCTTGCAGGTGTGTTTTTCCTGCTCGGGATTCCTGCTGGGTTGTTAATAAGTGGGGTGACTTTCCAAAGCATCTTTCGAGACATTGAGGAACTTAGAAGATTGATGGACATCAATCTTCTTGTTCAAGTCATATTCGTAGTCTCGTTGTGGCTTGTATGGATGTATGGGCTGGTTAGTTTGACTATCGAGCTAATACGTTCAGTTCGCCACGGATTTGATCCAAGTAAAGCCGGAATATTTCATCGAGCAGCAAGTGTGTTTTTATTTGCACTGTGGTTACTTGTTAATCAATCCCATCAATCCAATTTCGTGGCTCCGATTGACAAACAAGTTCAGGGAGTTGATAAAAAAGCAGCGGATTTATCGGTAGACGTCCGCGAATCTTCAATATCTCCAAGCCTGTTGGCTTTTGCTGCTCTTTTGGCAATGTATGAGGTAAAGGAAAGAAGAAAATTACAGCTCGCCTTGGCTGGCATGAAAGTTCCTGTGCGTTCAAAAAGCTTTCAGATCAATTGGGCAACCCTGAGGTTTAAAAAGCAAGGTCTGCGTCTGAGGGTGGACAACTCTGAAATGAGTAAGGCAAGAGGGCAATTTCGAGCATGGCTCATGGGGCCAGATTTTCTGTTTGAACCGATACCGATTTCTGGAAAATGCGACGAAGCTAAAGCTCACGTACCGATTGGAGTGATAGGCAATAGAACTCTCTTTATATCAGTAGGAGAAAAAACTGAAATTGCTGTAGTTGGTGATCATTCTGAAAATGTCATAGAGGTTTCGCGTTATCTGAGAACTTTTCTACAAGCATCAGGATTAGAAAATGCGATGAAAAATCACGATATTGATTCCAGCGGAACCGTCCGAGTTAAAAAGGTGTCAGATCAGTGGGTTTTGTTTCCTGGAGAAATTGTCTTCACACCATTTTCAATTACTGATGCGGAAGAGTCCGCATTTGCTCAATTGAATAGTGAAATTGAGAAGCCACTGGAAATTACCGGGAATTTTGAACCTCGCGACAAATCTAAAAATTGGACATTGTGCGTTCGAATCATGGGCCCAGTTGAAGTGGTAAATCAAACATGGGAAACAGTCCACTTTGAGAAGTCAAAGTCTCAAGAGCTATTGACTTGGTTGGTATTGCATCGAGAGCGACCTACACGAATTGCCGCTCGAACCGCGCTTTGGGGAATGTCGGTGCAGGATGCAACTTTCAATAATGTTGTCTCTGGGTTGCGAAAAGCTGTGAAAACTAATTCTCCAGATTTATTGAGTCGTGGAGGCAATGATTCACTGATCGTGAACAGCGATGTTATTACTGATCATGAGATGCTGGTGAGCGCCATTCATTCTGTGAATGAAGAAATTAACGACAAAAGCATTGAAAAGCTGACGTACGCACTAAGCCTTGTACGTGATTTGCCGTTTGCTGGTCAGGATTATGTTTGGGCTGATGCGGAAGGAATTACGTCAAATATCGTGTTGTCCATTGTCTCTGGTGCGTTGATATTGGCAGAGCATCACCTTGCTAACAATGATCTAGAGAAAGTTTTTTGGGCCACAGGCAAAGGACTCCAATCATTACGTGGACACGAACCGCTGATTGCATTGCGTATGAAAGCCCATGCAAAAAATCAGAATATTTCAGGGATAAATGCTGAATGGAACGCGTATGAACGCATCCGTATTGCAGATGACAATTTCTATGATCGGAAATCAAACGGATTATCAAGTCTGCGCGACAGTCTTATTTCATCCGCCTAGGAGTTAGCCTTTCGCCATGACCGCAGAGCCAACGATTATTGACAGCCCAAGCGAATGGGTAGCTGACCATATTCGCAAGTACGTAGAAACCAAAGGCGAAGAAGGTCATATTTGGCGAGGAGTTCCTACGTTGCTTCTTACTGTGACCGGCAAAAAGTCTGGTGCCCTAAGACGAACTGCATTGATTTATGGCCGCATAGGCGATGACTACGTGATCGTTGCATCAAAGGGCGGCCATCCCGCAAATCCACTGTGGTACGAAAACTTGGTGGCAAATAGTGAAGTAACGCTGCAAGTTGGCGCCGAGATTTTTCAGGCCAAAGCACAAACTATGAACGAAGGCGCAGATCGAGAAACTGCCTGGAACACGATGGTGGGAATATGGCCAGATTTCGCAAATTATCAATTAAAAACAGAGCGAAAGATTCCACTCGTTCGGCTATCCCGAATTAGTTAGCTAAGGAATCCTTGCCTGATCCGAGTGCGATCATGGCAAGAACTAATGGAACATAGGCAATAACTGCACCCATTGATCCATCAAGCGCATTGTCGCTTACGAAAAATGCAATTGGTGCTAGCCACACCACATTTACTACAAGGACGATCAGAGAAACCTTGGCATGTGAATTCAGTTTGATCGCTAAATGTTGATACGCGTGACTGCGGTGCGCAACGTGCGGTTTTTTCTTGCGAGCTAAACGTCGAATCAAGGTAACGGTTGCATCTGAGACAAATACGCCAAGCAAAATAATCCATGCCCAGAAGAGATCAGGATTCTGTTTTGCAGCCATGAGCGATAATCCACCTATGACGATGCCCAGGTAACCACTTCCAATGTCGCCCATAAATATTTTTGCTGGCGACCAGTTGTAGAGAATAAAGCCAATCACTGCTGAAGCAAGGATAAGAGTGCCATTGCTATGAAGAGAACTAGATGTCGTGTGAAGATTGAGTAGTGCGCCGGCGACGCAAACAAAAATCGCTTCACTGGCTGCGATGCCATCTGTGCCATCCATGAAATTAAACAGATTCAGCAACCAAACTAAATACAAAACGCCAAAAATCGCAAGAATTACATCGCTTTGAACATGGAATCTAAAAATCTCAAAATCACTTGGAACTCCAATGAAACCCAGAATGACAATTGCGCCAAGTGCATGAATCACCAAGCGAATAGAAGCGCCAGAAATTTTCTGATGGTCGTCTAAGTAGCCAGTGAAAGCGACAAATAATCCAGCGACGATTAGTGCGCCGAATTCAGACTTCGATATTTCTGGTTTTGCAAGCAATATTGCGAAACCAACAATTGAAGAAATAACGAATGCCAAACCGCCACCTCGTGGAGTTGGCGTGGAATGCGAGCTTCGTTCATTAGGAACATCAATTGCAGCAATCTTTTCTGCGTTTTTGACAAGAAGGCGAGTAATCGTCGCAGACATAAGAAATACGCAAAGCGCCAATGGAATGGTCATGATTTAGCCAACATGCTTTCATAAACCTTGAGTGTTTGCTCAATAACAATTGAAGAAGAGAACTCATTTTCAGCACGAATTCTTCCGTTTTTGGCATATTGCAAGCGCAGATCTTGATTCGAGAGCAACTGGGTAATTGCTGTTGCTAATTGTTTAGGATTTTGAACTGGTACCAGAACACCGTTTACTCCATCGCTTACGGCTTCTCGACAGCCGGTGACATCTGTGGCAACAATCGCACGCTGAGCAGCGCAAGCTTCAATCAGTGTTTTTGGAAGTCCTTCTCTGTATGAAGGCAAACAGACAAGGTTTGATTCGCGAAGCAATTCTGGAATATCTGTTCGAAAGCCAAGCCATTCAATTGCCCCGCTCGAGACCCATGCCCCTACTTCTTCCTCTGTGAACGAAGTTGGATTTCCAGGGTCACAATCTCCGACTAGGCGAAAGACCGCTTGCGGGATCGTTCGGTGAACGATATTTGCAGCTTCAACAAAATCAGAAACACCTTTGTCTCGGAGTACGCGAGCGAACATGCTCACAATCTGAGTGCTTGTATCTTCAGGGAACGATAGGTAACGGTTGAGATCAACTCCCGCCCCTTTGATCACATGAATATTGGTACTACTTACGTACTTACCGTTGACCAGTGAATCGCGATCCTCGTTGTTTTCAATGATGACTTGAGTATTCCGCAACTGCAGTAATCGCCGAAGAAGCAAACGGACTACTGGTTGAATCAAACGCGCTTTGCGATCGCTGGATGAAAAGAGGTATCCCATGCCAATAGGTGCACATACCACCGTGGCTTTGCCATAGATTCGCGCCGCGATTGCACCGATCACAATCGGCTTTAGGGCAATGAGGTGAATAATCTCGGGCTGCGACCGCTTAAAGTCCCGCAGTAAAGCCAGCAAGTTCTTTATCTCAGAAAATGGATTAGTACCACTACGCGAAATGTTGTGAGGAAATACTTCAAAACCTTGATTGATTAGCTTGACTTGCTGCTCTCCGCAGTGAGCGCTGATAGCAACTTCAAATCCATGCTCTTTTGCAGCAACGGCTCGTTCAAAGAAATGGGAGATAAACGCCCAGTCTTCATTTACGACATAGTGAATCTTTGCCATGGTTTAGTTCGAAGTTGAAAGCAATTGTGGTTGGCGATTGCGCTTTAGATTTCGGAAATATTCAATATCGGCAACAGCGAGTACTCCCATGCATGCCAAGAATGGAATGTTTTGACGCGTGGAGTTCCAGGTTGTCTGAGATACGACTCCATAGAAAAACAAGAAGGCCTGAAAAGTCAACATTTTCTGCTTGGTTAGGTAGTCGGGGTGTCGAAACATTGCGGCGAGAAAAAGAATGGGTATCAAAATTGTGTCAAAAATAATTAGTCGCGAAAGGAGCAAAGAAGTTGTAGTCGAAGCGACAAGTGCTTGATCGGGATCATTTAGACCCAGAAATTGCAATCCCAAAAGGTTGGCTGCCAACTGAGAAAATTTGAATTGAGTAAATACAGAATTTGGTGAAGTCAGTGATACTCCTTGTTGTATTACTGCACCAAACCAGTAAGAAATAGTGCCAAGTGAATATGAAATCAATGAGGCTAAAGCAGTTCTTGCAACTGGTAGGCGAGACTGATGATTAAAAAAGATTTCGGAAATAAGATATCCAAATAGAAGCGCAGCTCCTAAGTGTGGTCTAAGCAGGAAAGCCCCCAACACATTTATCGTCTTTAGAGTGACGTTTTGAGTAGTAATAAATCCAATGGCGAAAAATGCGAGAATGACATCTCGAAGTGAGAGCATTGACATAAAAATCAATATTGGCCCTGTAATCAAAGGTAGATGCCAAAATCGAATGTTTAATCTTTTTGATATCAAAAATTGTTTCGATCTTCTATATAAAAATATAAGTGCTAAAAGCTGGACGAATTTGTTTAACAGCAATGCATTGATGCCAGTCAATGAACCGAGATAGACGGGAACGAGAAGTAGGTATCGGAGAGGTATAAATGCACTAAGGCGAAATCCTTCAACTGGCAGATAGACCTCGATTACTTGCTTATGGAAAAGCTGATCGTTTGAGTAAAACAGAACTTGCCCTTCGCCGTATCGCGCGTAAATTGCAATAACTCCAACAAGCCAAATTGAAATTAAAACAACTTGGTAAAGATCTGTTTTTTTGGAACGAGAAACAGCAATGAGTGCGATGACAGCGAGGATCGTGGCCTGGATCGAATATGACGCGAGTTCACTCATGTATTGCAGTCCACACTCACAGTGCTGTTGAGAGCACGTCTAAAAGAAGTGCTAATTATTGCCTTTTGCTGAAATAACTCTACTAATTATCGGGCGAAGCCACGAAGGATGAGAGGCTTCCCATTCGCCTATATAGGTAATTGCTCGTGCCCCAGTTCCATTTTTGAAATCAAAGACTCCTTTGTTCTTTTCTGGGTCAATGCCACCCATTTCAAGAACAGTGCAGCCTCTGCGTGCGCACTCTTGGGCGAGAGAGATGAGAACACGATGGGAGGCATAGTTTTTACGCCCCTCCGGTGAAGTTACGGCAATAAAGTCCCACGCAGTTTGTGCCTGAATTAAAGCACCACGAACGGAAAGTAGATCTCCATTTTCGTCATCAATTCGAATAAGGACGAGATCGTTGCCAAAATTCGATCGAACACTGTCAAAAGTTTGAGGACTTATTTCTAACTTCACACCTTTAATTTTTTTATAGGCATCCATCTTTTCGTAGGCCTGTGCAAGTTCAGTTGAATCTGGTGAGTGCCAGACATAAGGAATTGTTTGCAAACGTAAAGATCGTTTGTAATTGCGCTTCCAGTTACTTGAAGCCCGAAAAATCAATTCATCTTCTTTTTCGCTAAGAGGAAGCAACATGCTTTGTCGTGCACCAATTGCATGGGCGGATTGTTTGAAACCAGCGCGAGTTATCCAGGATGTTTCGTTATCTAATTCTTCTCGCATCATGCCAAAACGTATGTAGAGGAATCGAGCTTGAAGAAGGCGCTTTAATGTTGATTTCAGGTCGGTATTGATGAGTGAAATATCGCCGCTAAATCCACCCGGTGCCCACGCCATAACTAGTCCAAGTGGAAATCGTCGAATTAAAAATTGAATTGCGGCTTGCGGCTGCGATCCATTGATCACTATTCGAGAGACAGACCACCCGGATGCAGTTTTATGTTTTGCCCAACGAGCAGTTTGATAAACATTTTGCTGTCCTAAACCAGCAATGAGTTCGTCCCATTGACTGTCGTTTCCCCGCCAATCCGTCCATTCATGAGTCACAGAAAATTCACCACCCGAAGATTTCTGTAGAAGTGGTTTTCATCAACACGAATTGCCTGAGGTAAATCAGGCCAGCTGATTACCTCGACGGAAAGGCCACGAAGCCGTCGTTTGGCAGACCGAAGTTGCTGAGAGTTGGCAATAAACGCATATCCATAGGGGGAAACACCTGGCGTCAATTCAGTAAAAATACCGTCAATACCAATGCTCTCTAATTTGCGATCGGTTGCTATATAAAGATTGCGCCGCCTCAACACTTCTTTCTCGGCTCGTAACTGTTGTACGCAATTGCGCAGACTTTGATGGGGGTTAATTGGCATTGGAAGACTTGTTTCGCTCTCAACGGATGACACGGGAAGCCATGAACCTGTTGTTAACTTGCGAATTATTCGCGTGGAAACCTGAAGCAAGGAAAGCAATGGAATCCTTGTGGAACGTTGGATGCGTGAAGCAGTGATTCGGCTGCGCATTCCAAGTGGAGGCCTCTCGTTTGTATACGCCAATTGGCTGTGCAAATTACTCACATATTTTGAATCAGAAATATGAAGCGCTGCACCGTTCATTAGGCGGAAAGTTTTCCGAATACTGGTGATGCCGAGAGGAGCTCGACTGCCGAGGAATTTGCCATCGGGGCTCTTGCTGAGAAATCCGTGAGCATTGTCTTCAATCAGAATTGCACCAGTTTTTGAGCAGTATTCATTAAATGGTTCAAGGTCTTGAGGAAATCCGAAATAGTTGACCGCGATCACAACCTTTGCAGGCGGATTTGACTCTAAATTTTGCGCTGAAAGGGTGCCGTCCACCGGATAGAAGCGAGATGTTGCGCCAACAGAATGAATTGAACTGAGCACATCTCTACAGATGAGTTCAGGCAATAAAACAACATCTCCTGGACCGCAATCGCATAGTCGGAGAGCCTCCGAAAGCGCGTGTCGCGCGTAGGCGAAATATCGAATGTCGTGTTCCGGTTCGATGGCGATAACGCTACTTGGTTTTTGGTGAAATAAGCCCAATTATTGAGAGCGCAATAGCTGCGTATAGACGAATTGAAAATGGCCACATAAAAAGGGAGCGCATGTATTTCTTTAATGCCAACAAGTGTTTATTCGTTCGCTGTAGAGATCTGCCGGCACCGTATTGCGCTTGTGCTTTCCGACGAAGTTGGCGAAGCCGATATGGAAAAGAGCTGTCAGTTGCGAAATGCTTGGTGAGCAGAGCAAGTTCAGCATGTAAGTGCTTTTCAATGTTTGAGCTGACGTTGGTGTCGTGCCGATGGTATTCACCAAGTGGCTCATCAATAAATTCAAAACGATTAGAGATTTCCGCTAAACGAATCCACAGATCGTAATCTTCGGTCGAAATCAATTCTGGCGAGGTATCAAACCCCTTGGCTTCTTTCAATAGTGAAGTTCTAACAACCGTGGCTGAAGTGCTAATTCTGTTGCCGTTATATATCAATTGATCACGAGTTGCTCGAGACTTAGGGCCGTATTTAACAAGACGAGATTTCCCGTTCTCGTCAATCCAGAATTCCGCATGACATACAAGGTCAGCTCCGAGGTTTAGCACCGCAACACACTTTTCTAATTTGTCTGCAGTCCAAGTGTCATCAGAATCAAGAAAGGCAACAAAACTGCCAGTTGCCAAATCGATTCCTTCATTGCGTGACGCAGCAATTACTCCGTTGTTTTTGAAATTTATACATGTAATTCTTGAATCTTTGAACCCATTGACGACCTCAATGGTGTTATCGGTTGAAAAATTATTGATAACAACTGCATTCCAATTCTGATAAGTCTGTTGAACAACCGAGTCAAGTGCACGCCGGAGCATTGTGGCGTGGTTATAGGTCGGAATCACTACCGTAACTAACGGTTCATTTGTCATTTGAGATAATGCGTTTCAATCATGTCAAGAAATTCATCAATTTCTTGGTCGGCGTTTTCGGTAAGGCTATAACCAGTGGCCAAAAGTTTGTGAATATCGAAATTCAACGAGCTTGAATTCTCAGAGGTTGCTTCAGGGTGGGTGAGAGGAACTGCCGCATATCTCAATTCAGCACGTCGCTGAATCAATTTGGCCATGCTGAGTATCGATCGAGAACTGGACCCACCTAAGTTAAAAACACCATTTCCAATCTTGTCTTTGGATAAGGAAAGTAAATGGTGAACAGCTCGCACGACGTCTGTTTTCGTTACGAAATTCCTCAACTGCTGACCATCTGTGTGCATTTCGAGACGTTTGTTGACAACCGCCTGCCTGCATAGATCGCTCGTTAAGGTTCTCCAATCACCTGAATCAAACTCCATTGGGCGTCCGTAGCTGTTAGATAATCGAACGTTGATGCCGATTATTTCGTTTTTTTCGTGAAACTCTGAAACTACGTTTTCGGCAGCGAGATGTGTTGCTGCATACGGATGTGTGCCATTAGTAGGCGATAGTTCTGTTAAGTCTCCAACGAGCGGAGAACCGTAAACATGAGCCGTGGAGAAATACAGAAATCTTCCAACGTGCCTATTAATTGCTTCCTTAATAAGCGCCATCGTGCCGTCAGTTGTAACGAGTCGTGCAATGTCTGGGTTGTTTGCAGAGTCAACATCGTTCGTTGCAGCAAGTTGAATGATGCAGTCCACGTGTTGTGGAATGTTTATGAAAGTACTTGGATCGGTGGTATCTAACTGAATGACTCGCGCGTGCTTTGCCCAGGTTGGCGCTTCGCGTTTTGTGCGTGAAGCTAGAACGATATTGCAATCAGATTTTTCTGCCAGATGGTGTGCAATGCGCCCACCTAAATTCCCAAATCCTCCCACCAGGAGGACAGACGTACTCATTTGTGTTTAAGAGCCCAGTCGTAGGGAATGCGTGAATCAGAAGGATCGCAGCGGTCTATTTCGTTTGGATCATGAGGAATTGATGCACAATTCGCCACGAGTGATGCCTCTGCACCCAAACCCTTAAATCCATTCCACACCATGGGCGGCACCGTTACGAGAACGTAGTTATCTGGTCCCATAAAGATTTCTTGGATCTCTCCTCGGGTAGGACTGGATTCACGATCATCGAAAAGCACGAACTTGATTCGCCCCACCGGTACTGCGTAGTTGAGCGTCATTTCCTTATGAATATGCCAAGCCTTTACGGCGTCAGGAAACACAGTAGAAAAATAAATCTCACCAAACTGAGTGAAATGTGGATCAGTTGAACGCAACATGTGCATGACTTTTCCGCGTTCATCAAGAATTTGTCGCAGAGGGGTAATTACAACTCCATCAATCATGCGTACTTCTTTCGTATTCCTCAAGTTGTTGACGGGTAATTGACGATGCCTTAGCTCCAGAATGAACTGCCCGGTACCACGAAACTGTTTTTTCCATGGTGGTAGCAAAGTTCCATTGTGGTGACCAGCCCAACTGCGTCCGTGCCTTTGAACAATCAAGTTGCAACAGCGTCGCTTCATGAGGATGATTCACATTGTTATCCAAGTGAACGACACCATTACCCCAATGAGTAATGACAGCTTGAGTTACATCGTTTACCGAACGGACTTCATCCTCACGAGGGCCAAAATTCCACGAACCAGAAACCGACCTATTTCCTTTCAGCATTTCGCTTCCAAGCATGATGTAACCAGAAAGTGGTTCAAGCACATGTTGCCAAGGCCGCGTTGCTTGCGGGTTGCGAATGATGATCGGCTGTTCCTTTTGTAGTGCTCTAATGCAATCGGGGATGATTCGGTCTTCAGCCCAGTCGCCGCCACCAATCACATTGCCGGCACGTGTCGATGCTGCAATTAAGCCGTCTCGGTGGACAAAAAAGGAGGCGTTGTATGCAGCAAAAACAAGCTCCGCGGCGCCCTTTGAAGCACTGTACGGGTCATTGCCGCCTAATACATCGTCTTCGGTGTAGCCAGCAACTTGCTCAATATTTCGATAGCACTTATCTGATGTAATGAATACCAGTGCTTGAACAGAGTCGGTGAGTCGAACACACTCCAAAACATTGGTTGCTCCACCAATATTGGTATCAAAGGTCTGAACAGGGTCGCGATATGAAAGTCGAACAATTGGTTGTGCAGCAAGATGAAAAACGACATGTGGTTGAACAGCATGAAACTTCGCCATCATGTTTTCAAGACTGCGCACATCACCATCGGTGTGATTGATGACAGAACCAAGATCTAAATCATTGAAGTGAGAGTGGGCTAGAGGTGGAAGCGCGTAGCCATGTACTTCTGCACCGTGGTTGGTTAACCACATACTGAGCCAGGAACCTTTAAATCCGGTGTCTCCCGTAATAAGCACACGCTTGCCACGGAACGATTCAAGCGCTGCTACCAGATTTTCCATGGCGCCTTATCTTGATCAATCATTGAATTGAGCAGTTGCCAATCTCTGTAGGTATCCATGCACTGCCAGAAACCATTGTGCTGGTAAACAGAGAGTTGCTTATTTGCAACCAACGATTTCATGGGTTCTTGCTCAAACACCAAGTCGTCGTGACCATTCATGTGTTCAAAAACTTCTTGCTGGCAAACAAAGAATCCACCTGAAATCATTCCGGCACTTGCTTGAGGTTTTTCATTAAACCCCGTAGCTAGACCATCATCACCGATTTGAAGCTCTCCAAATCTTGCTGGCGGTCGAACGCCCGTAACAGTGACTGTGCGATTTTTCTCAGAATGGAATTTAAGCAAACCAGAGATATCAATATCACTTAGGCCATCTCCGTACGTGAGCATAAATGTCTCGTTATTGAGGAGCTTGCGAATCTTAAATATTCGAGATCCAGTCATTGCTGTCTGACCAGTATCAGCAAGTGTTACCGACCAGTTGGAAAATTTGTCAGTTGCCGAGAATTGAATGTGTTCCGTCTGCGCGTCAACGAGTGTTTTGCTGCTCGCACTTGACATAGCTGAGTGAAAAAAATCGCGGATAACTTCGCCTTTGTATCCCATGCAGAGAATAAATTCACGATGACCAAATGATGCGTAGTACTGCATGAGGTGCCAGATGATTGGCATTCCGCCTACCTGAATCATTGGCTTTGGAATATCGTCAGCAACATCACGAATGCGAGTTCCAAGACCGCCGCAGAGGATCACTGTCTTCATGAAGCCCTCAAGATACGCGTGCGCTCAGTGAGCAGCGGCGTAATCCATGAACCAGTGAGTTGGTGAAAATAATGCAAGCGGAAGTCGCTCTCCCTGCTGAAGTCGCACGAAAATATCCCTTTTATTATGCCCTGTTTGTAGGGCAATTCGGTAGGTAGCGCGAGTTAGGTAGGCCATTGAGCATGAAATACGGTGCTTTGGTGGTTTGGGACTGTCGTCAACAAATACAGCATTTTGCAAAGCGCTAAGACTCTTTGAATTTGGAAACAAACTTGCAAGGTGACCATCGTCGGCAATTCCAACAAGGGCAATGTCCGGAGAGCCAATTTTGCCAAGAAGCGATTCAAAATTGGAAAGTCCTTCACTAGTTGAAAGCTCAGCATCAATCGAGTGCACCGTAGGGGCGTTTTGAAGGTTCGCCGATTCAATAATTCGTTTTAACAAGCCATCGTTTCGATCTGGGTGCATTTGAGGAACGCAGCGCTCGTCTGCCATTACAAAATGGACTTTTTCCCAGTCAATGTGTCTGTCAAAAGTGATAAGTAAGACTTCGCTAGTTGATCTACCACCAGCAACAACAACGACACATGAACCTTTTTGCCCTACAAACTCTTGAACTGCACTACCAAATAATTCTGCAGCAGCGCTGAATACCAGAGACTCGGAATCAAAAATCAATGGAGTTGACATTGGTATTGAAATATCTTCGCGCACAAAACACAGACTACTCAGTAGTCAAATTACGACAGCAGTTTTCTCCATCGGGGAAGTGCTGGATCCATAATCAGCAGATCAGTATCACGCGCTTGGTCCGAGTCATTGACTGCGAGAGCATGAGAAAGCTGTTCTGAATTTTCAACGAAATGGGCATGAGGAATTGAGCGAAGCGGACTGGAGTTCAACACTTGCGGATCGAGAAGTGAAATCGTACGAATTCCATAGGCATACGACTCAAGAGCTGCTGTACTGCTATTGCATGAAACCGTGACACCTGTTCGTGGAAGTAATGCGTTCAAATTTTCCCATGAGGTTTCTGCCCCTGGAATTCGTGACAAATCAGGCATCACCGAATTGAGCGGGTGCGGTTTAAAAATCACCTTAAATTTGGTCGTTAAGGAAGAGAGACTAGATGCAACGATCGAAATTAACCGCTCGTTTTGCTCGGGGAAAAAGTCTCCAATGAGGAGCATTATGTTGGAATCAATCTTTGAAATCGAATTTGAATTCTGTAGATAATCAAACATCAGTGATTCAACTTCCACAACCGATTTACTCGGTGCACCACATGCATTAAGGAAGTTAAGAGAAATTTTGCTATTTATAGCGATGTAATCCGGAACCGGTTTGTCACAAGGTTGAGATGATTGCGAGCGAAGGGCTCTTCCGAGTGTGAAATACCGGAAGTCCCAAAACCTCAGCGGGGCATGCGTAACGGCAATCAATTCACCATGACCATGTGACTTCCAGGCGTACGTAAACGCGGCTTCCCAAGGCTGGTTTTCGCATAGAAACAAGCCCTTGTTTTGCCTAGGCAAACGCCGAAACAACGTTTCTTGTTGGCTCAACATGATGAGATGTCGAGCAGCAGTGCTACCGAGAAGTGACTCGTTGAATTGACGTGTAAAGAGGGGAGCGAAATCTAGTTGTGAGATTTTTTCGGTAAAAATCTCCTGATTTTGTTCAATTATGCGCGATGCTTTGCGCAGGTTCCCGAGATCTCGCCATACGCGCGTAAAAGTTTTGAATGTAAGTCGAGTTTCAAATTGTGCATGAAAGGATTTTGACGGCTCGTTCAAATTCGAGATCAATTTTTCGGTACCACGAATTGATGCAGTATTTGGTACGAAGTGATGCAGCCACATCAATTTTGAGGTTTGTGAATCAAAAATGGGAGAAAGTGCATTCCAATATTGCGAATCGTAAATTCCTTCTGTTGCTTTGCCTCTTTCAAATCGCACGAAATGATCAACGATGGTGATGCGTGAGTCGGTGTTTTTGGAGACATTAGAAACACCAATGTGAGTAATCGCGTATTTGAAAAGCGAAATTAGAGCCTTAATGCGCAAGATGAAAGCAGACTCGTTTTCAGTGCTAGCTGAAATGTGATTATGAGCAATGTTGTGATTTTTTGCGAATTTGGTAAGGACTAGCGCAGATTGCTGATGAGAAATATTGATCGTTAATTGTGAGACTTGATGCTCGGTCAGGATCTCGCTAAGTGCAATTAACTTAAGACAATTAGTGATGTTGCTGTTTTCGTTCCAACGCGTAGAAGCAAATAGCGTCATCCACCAATAGCTGAAGTCTTTTCTAACAAGAAGAAGCTCGGTTAGTTGCCTGCCCTCAATTTCATGATTAGAGACGTCTTCAACGAAATCTGCGAACCGCATGCGCAGTCTCTCAGCATGGGTCTCAACATAAGTTGATAGCGAAATGATGGTTGGATCTGAAGAGAAGTCATTCCAGACAACATTGATGTTTGCTGCCGCAAGGCAGTCTTTTGATGTATCAACAACTGCAAGATGAACTGATTTTGTCATTAAGCCAGCGCGGTCAGTGCAGTGCGAAACTGTTCAATGAATTCAGAGTCGGGGGGAATCATTACTTTTTCAATGCTTGCTGAGGGTCCGACCGGAAGGATGAGTCCAAGTTCAGTGGAACTGTTCTTTTTGTCTTTCAGCAGCGCTTTCATTGATTCCTCAAGCGGGATTTCAACGTGTGAAAACGGGAGGTAGTTCCTACGCAGTGCTGTCCTCATTCGATCTGAGTGAGATTTTGGAAGAATTTCGCGCATAGCGGCCACCTGGCAGGCCACGTCCATTCCCATTGTCACGGCAACGCCATGCGGCACTCCAAAGTTGGTGGCACTTTCAATCGCATGTCCGAAACTATGTCCGAAATTGAAAATATTGCGAATTCCTTGATCAAACTCATCTATTTCGATGAAGCGTTTCTTAATTGAGAGGGCAGAGTAAATAAATGGCTGTAGTTTGTTCAAATCTTGTGTAATTGAGTCAAGTTCCAAAGCTACTTTGTCGAATGATTCAGCAGAGTCAATTGCATGAACTTTAAGAATTTCTCCAATTCCTGAGCGTATTTCGCTTTGATCCAGAGTCGTAAGAAAATTTGGATCTATAAACACCTCAGATGGCGGATAAAAAGTTCCAACAATGTTTTTTGCCTCACCAACATTGATTGAACTTTTTGACCCAATGCAAGAATCGGCTTGCGCCAACAAAGTTGTCGGCACAAATTTCCAATCGATTCCGCGAAGAAGCGTACTCGCGATGAAGCAAACGAGATCTTGTGTTATGCCACCACCAATTGCTACCAAGTGATGGTTTCTGCGTGTCTTTTGCTCAACCAAGACTGAAATCAATTGAGCAGCAGATTCAAGACTCTTATTCGTTTCCGTCGCTTCAATAAGAATTACGTTGGGAGAAGCAAGAATGTTTTGTAATTGCACTGCATAGAGCTCAGCAATCTTCTTATCAACGATGAAATGTGGTTCTCCCTCTAATAGAAAATCAGGATCCAGAAGAAGCTGAGCAGTGAATCGAGCCTCGTAGGTGCCTTTATGAGACTTGATTGACAGAGCATCAAGCACGGGTAAAACCTCCATCAACTGCGATGTTCTGCCCTGTTATGTAGGTATTGGATTCACTAGCTAGCCAGACAACGAATTTTGCGATCTCTTCAGGTCGAGCCAGGCGACCAATTGGTACAACCTGCATCAGCTTGTTGATTCCCTCTTCACCGAGAATTCCACGTGTCATATCGGTGTCAACAAATCCAGGCGCAACACAGTTTGCCAAAATATTGTGCTTTGCATATTCGATAGCAAGTGCAAGCGTTAATCCATCGAGAGCAAATTTGCTCGCAGAATATGGGGCTCGGTGTTCTTTTGAAATCTTGCTCCACACAGATGAAATGTTGACGATTCGACCCCAGCCAGTGGCTTTCATATGAGAAACAGCTGCACGACAAATTTCCATCGGCGCGAGAACATTCACTTGGTGAATCGCTAAAAACCTGTCCGAATCAATTTCTTCGAACGA
>JAFMJR010000010.1 GCA_017853385.1 Ilumatobacteraceae bacterium
GAGTGGCTAGTTAAGCAACGCGCGGCTGATCTGCCGACAAATGCATGTCGCACTCTTGTGTTGCCACATAGCCATGAATTGAAAGTATTGACCACAGCGCAGTTCGTACGTGATCTGAACTCGGAGCATCAAGCTGATTGACAACGACTACGCCTTCAATCATGTCGCCAAGGATGGCAACAAAAGGACGGTCGCGTAAAGCCACAGCAACCACCCCACCACCTTCTCGGCGACGCACAGTGCGATTGACACCAACCACTCTGGGAGGGCTGCGAAAACTCGGTGCCACCAGACCGAAACGCAGTGTTTCCTGTGCAATGAGGCGTGCTACAGCCGCAAATTGCATGGTGGTCGAGGTGCTCATGGCCACAGCATGACACACCCATGTGACAGAGTGACCACGTGGCTGAAATCGAACTCAACGCTATGCAACAAGCAGTTCTTGATGCATTGGGCAAGGAGCCAGACTGGGTTCCTATTCCGCGCGAAGTAATTGAAACCATACGTACCCAGCTTCACGATGGGCTCGCCGACATCGCCCCTCGCCTCACACCAGAAAATGCCTTATGGGTAAGTAAACACAAACTCACCACTGTGCATGGCTGTGAGGCAAACCATCTTGCGGGGCTCACCGGATTTGAATGGACATTGGGCAACGTTAAAGGAACGGTTCTGCACAAAGCAGTCGAGTTAGGGCTCAACTGGCGCGGAGTCATTGTTCCCGCAGATGTTGTAGATGAAGCACTCGCCCAACTTGCCGACGACGAACGTGAAAGCGCGGGACCATTTATTGACAACTTGCCGGCCGGAGATCGTGCTCAACTTCGAAGTTCTGCAATCGATTTGTACACCAAGTTTGACGAGTGCTTTCCTCCTCTAAAGGCCGCATGGCGACCAGTACTTGAGAGTTCCGCACGTTATGAAATGTTTGATCAGCGAATCAATTTGAGTACTCGCGCCGACCTCACACTTGGTGCAGTCGGATCAAAAGTCATCATCGACCTGAAGTCGGGTCGAGTGCAACCAAACCACCGTGAAGAGTTGCGTTTTTACGCGCTAGTCGAAGCTATGCGCACTGGTGCCGCGCCACGACGATTGGCCAGTTACTCACTTGTTACCGCCCGAGCTGATGTTGAAGATGTAACCGAAGGCGTGCTGCAGGCCGCAGTGCGAAAAACTGTTGACGGCATTCGCAAAATGGTCGAACTTCAACGTGATGGCCGCGAGCCAACAGTACGTAGCGGTTACTTTTGTTCGTGGTGTCCTCTACTTGAATCGTGCAGCGAAGGCACAAAATTCATTGCTCGTCGTGACGACCCAGATGCAACTGATGATTATTAGCAATCACTCATCAGCGCAATAGGAACTCCAAGACCTGCAGCACTACGAAACGTTGAAATCAATCTGTTCTTTTGCACCGCAGTTTTTGGCGGGCTCAACACATCTGGCCCCAAAAATCGCGCAGCTTCGTGCACATCGGACACATTGAGCACAAAACCCCAAAGTGAGGCTTTTCCACTTTCCATTGTCGGGGCGCTAACGATTTCAACAATCACGCTTCCCAAACGATGAAAACCTTGGCGCATGCCATTACCTGCATCGCGAATCCGTTTCAACGGTGCATGTGTTGCAGCTTCTAACGCGCGAGATGTTCGCTCAAGATCTGGCGTATTAATCACCACGTGATCAACTCCAAGGATCTGTAATGAAAACGTTTCGGAAGTGTGAACTTCAGATTCGCTGATTTCTTTAGCGACAGCAGTTTCAATTCCATCGATCTCTGTTATTTGCGAGTCAAGCCCAAACAATGACCAGCGATGCAAACCTGGCGGAAGTGATTCGTCGCAGCGAATGACAACATCGCCAGCAAGGCACACTCCGGATTCTGAAAACGTGATCCCAACACTCGCCCAGTTGGCGCGTGAACCACCAATGACCAATTCACCTATTCGCGCCGAACTTAGTTCTGGCACGTCAGCGCTATTGCTCAGCCACGCCCCATGTTTGGACGCTTACCGTGGTTGGCCTTCGAGCGACGCATCTTGGCTTTTTTCTTCTTGGTCTTCTTCGACATAGTCCCGCCATGCTAACGGGAAATAGACAGTTTTCCGATGGCTACGCCCTGCGCCAGCGGGCCCGACCGCCTGAATACGGCACACCATTGGCATCGGTTTTTGAACAGATATAGGTCGTTGGGGTGCTGCTCCCACTCAATGTGTAATAACCAATCGCACCTTCTGGCGAGCAGTATGACCCCGGGTTGATCTGTGTAGCTACTGCACCAGTACTTGTAGTCGTTGACGCTGTCGAAGTTGCACCAGGGTTGGTGACCACCGTTGTGCCACCAGAAATACTTGGCAGCGCTGGAATTGGGGCGATATCTAATCCATTGCACGTTGATTGCAACAGATTCTTCAGTCGTCCAAATTCACTTGAATCCATGGACAAGTTCCATCGTGCTTTTACCGCGATCCAATTTCCAATGTACGTGCATGTATACGACTGCAGTGGTGGCAACCAATTTGATGGGTCTTTATCGCTCTTTGATTGATTTACCGAATCGGTAACCGCAAGCAAGGTGCGACTATCCGAAGTGTCGTTTGCATACGCCTTTCGCTGTGCCGCACTCCATGCCCATGCACCCGAATCCCACGCTTCTTTCAGTGCAACAACATGATCAATATCGATATCTGCTGGGTTGCTCCAACGACCTCCGTCATAAGGTGACACCCAGTCGCCTGCAACCACATCACAACTAATTGGATCAACTTGTGGCAACGAAAGACTGTCACGCTTCAGCACCTGGTCGCGCGAATCACAGCCATCTCCATCAACATCGCGCCAGTGCTCGAATAGCGATCTGTCATAACCGGATGCAAATTCATTTTCAACGCGAATTGTTTGCAAGATTGCAAGAGCACTTCCCACAACGATTGGCTTCCCAGTGGTCGTGGTTATTGCATTTCCATTTGACGCTGCCGTATTCGCAACCGTCGAAGTTGTTCGAGAATTACTCACGCATTGCTGAGTGAAAGCAGTTCTTGTATTGATGAACTCGCGTGTATCCATCGAAAGGCCCCAGCGCGCCTTTATGGATACCCACGCACTCAGGTACGCACAGGTCTGCGCAGAATTGCTCGGCAACCAACTTGCTGGGTCTCTGTCTCCGCGAAGTTGAGCATTTCGAGCGACGTTCAAAGCCACTGAATTTCGGTCAAGTGTGTCATTAACAAAGCTTTTCCGCTTTGCTGCACTCCATTCCCAAGCACCAGATTTCCACGCCTCACGCGCAGTCACGATGTTTGCAATGGTTATTGCCGAGTTGGACTGGCTTCGATGTACATCAAATAGGGTCTGCCTGAACCCTGCAGGTCGCTCAACAGCAATCCTGATTCCACCCAACTGACTAAGCGTGCTATCTGCAGAAGTAGCCGAAGATGGCTGAGAAAACGCAAGCATCGAGACGCTGATTGTCACGATTGCCATTGCGCCGTTTACAGATAGACGCCACTTCACAACTTCACTCTACCTACGGCGTAATTGTTGGTACATCCATCTCAATAAAGATGCATTCACCAGGGCAAACTTCTGCAGCCTTCACCACATCAGACTGATGTCGATGTTCCACAACAGCAAGACTTCCTGAACTACCAGGATCATTTAATACTGCACCGTTTTGAACCACATAGGCAATGCCGTCTTCTAGTTGCACGAACACTTCAGGACAATGATCAACACACAGACCGTCGCCCGTACATAAGTCCTGATCTATCCACACGCGCACGCCTGCACGCTAACGAACTGCAGCACCAACCAAGAGAGCGAGCATCAATAAATTTCGCATGATGTTGTTCCAGCCAATTGGCTTGGTTGAGCGAAAGCTTAAACATGCACAAGGAGGTCGATCCCCAGAAATAAGGCGCAGAGCGAGCAATACCGTGAAGCTGGTTAATGCGACAATTGACGCAATAACAACAGGAACCGCGGCAATGCCCGAAATGAGTAGCGACCCAAGAATCACCTCAATGTATGGCACAGTCGGAATTGCAAAAGCTGGTGCGCCTAATCGTTTCGCTTGAGATGGCCATAGTTCTCGTGCCACAAACTTTTGGATGCCAGCGAAGATAAAGATCACTCCAACGATTGATACCATCCACCAATTCAGAGTAAACAGTGGCTCATTCATTCGTGAGATGAAACGCCCGAAACCTTGCCGCGATAAAACACCATTGCCTCGTGACTCGCAACATTCGTTGACAACTGCTGTACGCGACCAAGAACGAAATGATGATCACCTGCCGGAGTTACCGACTCTACGCTGCATTCAATCACTGCTAACGCGCCATCGAGTATCGGCATCCCACTCGACGACTTCGTCCACTTCACGCCATCAAATCGGGTGGCCAGTCCGCCCTCAGGTTCTTGCGCAAATCGCCAACACAGTTCCGATTGATTATCAGTTAAGACATTTGCACAAAATCCATTTCCTTGTGCAATGTGCGCCCAACTTCGCGAGGCCTGGCCTGGGAAAAAGCCAACTAGTGGTGGATCGAGCGACACAGAAACAAAACTGCCAATAGTGATTCCGGCGGGCTCGCCTAATGCATCTACACCTGTAACCACAACAACACCAGTTGGCAGATGTCCTAGCACCTTCCTAAATGTCGCGCTATCAAAGTTGGCACTCACCTGTGCAATGTTACCCAACTATGGTTTGAGCATGGCCGCTCAGCACAGCATTACAACTCATGAAGTCAACGCAAATGATTTGTCGTTCACGTACTTTGAATGTGGCAGCGGTCCTCTTGCTTTGTGCCTTCACGGATTTCCCGACTCTGCGAACACATGGCGATACTTGCTCCCCGAACTTGCTGCAGCTGGATATCGCGCCGTCGCTCCATTTATGCGTGGATACTTTCCCACTGGAATTCCAGCAAACGGTGCTTATCAGACTGCCGCATTAGCAACAGACGCAAATGCATTGCATGAAGTTCTCGGTGGCAATTCAGATGCAGTAATCATTGGCCATGATTGGGGCGCACCAGCTGTTTATGGCGCAGCAATTCTTGAACCAACACGCTGGAAAACTGTGGTTGGAATGTCTGTTCCACCGTGGGGCGCAATGGGTAATGCATTTATCTCTAATCTCAATCAGGTTCAGAAGAGTTGGTATATGTTTTTCTTTCAACATGGTCTTTCAGACTTTGTTGTTGGTGCAAACAATTTGGCGTTTATTGACATGTTGTGGGAGCAATGGTCGCCCGGGTTTTCAGCGCACATCGATATTGAACACGCAAAGGCAACAATTGCGCGTCCCGAGCATTTAGCAGCAGCACTTGGTTATTACCGCGCAACGCTTGGTGCCGGCTACCGCGACCCATCGCTCCATGATGCGCAAACACAAATGCAAAGTGAAACACCGACTCAACCAGTCCTCTACCTTCACGGCGAAAACGACGGTTGCATTGGAATTGAAGTAGCGCGTGACGCGGCTAGCAAAGCACCAGCCAATGCGCGAGTGGAATTAGTTGCTCATGCAGGTCACTTTATGCAGCTTGAGCAGCCTGAAAAAGTAAATCAACTCATCTTGAACTGGATTACGAGCAACGCGTCATAACGCCAACTGAAGCACACCATCAACTTCAATAATCAGGCGATCTACAAGTAACGATTCGATTATGAGATCTGCACGTTCATGTTGATCTTCTAGCCCCATCACTCGCTTTGCTTTTTCGCGCGACAACCCAGATGTCACGAGTGCTTTCATCAACTTGCCACGCGCCTGACGATTTGAGCCTTCAAAACGAGCTTGCGGCTTGCTTGTACCAGCAGATGCTGGCGCTGGGTCATCACCACCCTTCTCACGCCACATACAACTCTGCGAAATCGGGCATTCAACACACTTTGGTGTGCGTGCAGTGCAGCACGTCGCACCAAAGTCCATCATCACCTGGTTCCACTCCCACGACAGTCCACTGGGCACAATGTGGTCTGCAACATTTTGAGCCTCACGTTTACCTAACGGCTTATTCATCACGCGTGCAAGAACGCGAGTGACGTTGGTATCGACTACGCCAACTTCTGTGTGTTCAGCAAAGGCAAGCACTGCTCGTGCTGTGTAATCGCCAATTCCCGGAAGCGCTAATAACTGATCAAGATCGGCAGGCACATGAGCATCGTGATGCTGCACCATTTCTTTTGCTGCTTCATGCAAGTTTCGACAGCGACGCGGGTAACCCAACCCTTGCCAAATCGTGAGTAAATCGGAAAGTGGCGCTTGTGCACATTCCTTTGGCGATGGGAAGGCACGAATGAACGCTTCAAACTTTGGCACTACGCGGTCAATTTGAGTTTGCTGGGACATCACCTCGCTCACTAATACGTGCCAACGATTACGAGTTGCCCGCCATGGAAAATCGCGAAGCTGAGGCAAACCCCACTGCAGCAGGGGGTCAACTATGTGAGTTAGTTGTTCCAGACGTCTTGACCGTCGTATGGACGAGCACGCTTGGGCATGAAATCACGCTTCCACACCATTACTCGCCTGCGGAAGTAGCACACTTCTTTGCCGTCTTGATTGAAACCTTTGGTTTCTACGGTCACTACTCCACGATCATTTTTTGATTTTGATTCCTGCACATCAAGCACGCGAGTCTCTGCGTGAATCGTGTCGCCATGAAATGTTGGGAATTTGTGCTGCAATGTTTCAACTTCAAGGTTTGCAATTGCCGCGCCACTTACGTCGGGAACACTCATACCCAACACCAACGAATACACCAAATTGCCGACAACCACATTTCGACCTTGCACGCTTTGCGAAGCAAACCAATCGTTGGTGTGTAATGGGTGGTGATTCATGGTGATCATGCAAAACAAATGATCGTCTGCCTCGGTAATGGTTTTACCCGGCCAGTGTCGATACACATCGCCAACAGTGAAATCTTCTAATGCTCGGCCAAACGGACGCTCGTAAACGGTCATAGCAACAAACTACTCCTCTTCGTCATCACCCAATAAAAATTTGTTCTTCACTTCTGGAAGCGGAAACTGACCTGTGCGATCTCGAGGCGCATATTGCTCAAGGAATTCATACTTTGTTGTCGGATGTTCGGTTGCAAGCCTGGTGACTTTGCGTAGCGAGCGCAACCTGTCTGGGCGCTCAATCGCAAAAGGTCCAACGCGTAGCGACAAGTAAGTGAATCCGCCAACAACGATCGGCAACCAATATTGCGCAATGCGATATGTCAACACACCAAGAGTCGCAGTGTTCCGGGTGAGACCGAAACCAACGAGTGACGGAATGTAAATACCTTCAACAATTCCAAGACCACCAGGAGTGATCGGCACTACTGACAAAATGTTTGCCAGACCAAAAGAGACTATGAGAGCGTCTGGCGCAACATCTCCACCAAATGCGCGAATAAACACCCATAGCGCGAGCATGTCAAGTACCCAGTTCACTAGCGCCCAACCCAACACTCGCGTCAACAGTTTTGGTTCAGAAGCCAAACCTTGAAGACGATTGCCTAAATGTTCAAGCACTTCTGCAGCATGGTCTTCATCAAGATGCAATTTGCGTGCGCACCATCGCAAGAAACGCTCTGCTCTACCTTGACCGTCAATCAAACCAAATATCAGCGCAGCCGCAATCAACATCAAAATGATTCCAATGATTGCGGCGGTTCCATACGCAGCGTTCACTCCACGTCCTGCCGACACAATGAGTCCGACCCACAAAATTAAATTCAACATCACCGCAGAACCCAAACCTGCAGTTGCTAATGCGAATCCTGCATCTGGTCCGGCCACGCCAGACAATGTCAGCATTCGATAACCAAGTGCAGTGCTCGCAGCACTGCCCCCAGGCAAAACGTTGCCCACTGATTTGGTACTCAACTGAATGCGGAACAATCGCATCACCGAAATTTCATTGTGATGCTCTGCAAGTGCTGCTTTGGTAAGTAGCGAATAACTAAACAGTGCGGCGAATTCAAGACCGAGCCCAAGAACCAGAAGCGATGGTTTGATCTGGGAAAGATCAGCCACTGCTTTTCGAAAGCCGGGGATCAGCGGAAGCACGAAAAAGTAAACAATTGCTGCGAAGAGCACCCACTTCGCGGTGGTGAAGACAGATTTCAACCCACTCAGCCGCGACATGCCCTAAATCGTAGGTGACAACACCGTGCTGGGTTAGGCCCTATGACCCAGTGCTCACTAGCGTTTAACGAATGGCGACCTCAAAATCCTCTCCAACACCCGATCTCACACGCGCAGCCGAGGTCACCGACCTTGCTCGTCGAGTTGTAGGAAAAGGAGTTCGCACACTCGCAGAACAGGGCGGCCCAGAGGTTCACCAGGTACTGGCATACGACCTTGCGCACAGTGCTGCTGCAATTGAGACGGCACGCTCGCTTATTGACTACGGCGGTAAGGGCACGACTGAAGCACTCATCACATGCGCATTCGTTGCAGACATGTTGCATGAAGTGAGCTCTCGCCTGCTCGGTCGTGAATCAATGTGGGGAGTTACACCGAACCCATTGGCGCAAGCTCATGACTTCATGACCACTTTCCGAGAGCCAGAGTTCTTGGCTTCACTCGCATCAGTACAAGGCCCTCGCCATCTTGAGGACGAATTTGAAATGGTGCAAGACACGTTCCGCAGTTTTGCAACGAAGGTGATTGCACCACATGCAGAACATGTTCACCGCCACAATGCCGATGTTCCAGAAGAAATTATTTCTGGATTGTCAGAACTTGGCGCGTTTGGTCTTTCCGTTCCTTCGGAATACGGCGGCTTCAGCGAAGGCGGCGATGGTGAATACATGGCCAACTGCATTGCGACTGAAGAGCTGTCGCGCGCATCGCTCGGAATTGGTGGCTCGCTAATTACGCGCCCAGAAATTCTTACTCGCGCATTGGTTAACGGCGGCACCGAAGCACAAAAGCAAGAGTGGCTGCCAAAACTTGCAACGGCAGAAGTAATGGCTGCAGTTGCAGTAACTGAACCTGACTACGGCAGCGACGTAGCCAATCTCACCACCATGGCGGTGAAAGGCAAAAACGAAGAAGGCGTTGAGGGCTACATCATCAATGGCGTAAAAACTTGGTGCACCTTTGCTGCCCGCGCAAACGTGTTGATGTTGCTTGCACGCACCGACCCAGATCGCAGCAAAACCCACCGTGGTCTCAGCTTGTTCATTGTTCCTAAACCGCAAGGTGATGCACATGGCTTCATGTTCAAACAACCAGGTGGCGGAAAAATGGAAGGTCGACCAATTGACACCATTGGCTATCGCGGTATGCACAGTTACGAAATCGCGATCGAGAATTGGTTTGTTCCGGCAGACCACTTAATTGGTGAAGAATCTGGGCTTGGCAAAGGTTTCTATTACCAGATGAGCGGTTTTGAAAACGGTCGACTGCAGACAGCTGCACGCGCAGTTGGCGTGATGCAAGCGTCGTACGAAGCAGCGTTTGAATACGCAAACAACCGCAAAGTGTTTGGCAACAACATTGCCGAATACCAACTCACACAAGTCAAGCTTGGACGAATGGCAGTAATTACTCAGGCCTCACGTCAATTCGCTTACACCGTCGCAAAATTGATGGGTAAAGGCGAGGGTCAAATGGAAGCCAGCATGGTGAAGGCATATGTTTGCAAAGCCGCCGAATGGGTTTCGCGCGAAGCGATGCAAATTCATGGCGGTTTTGGTTACGCCGAGGAATACTCCGTCAGTCGCCTATTTGTTGATGCACGAGTGCTTTCAATTTTTGAAGGCGCAGACGAAACGCTGTGCCTCAAGGTGATTGCTCGACGAATGGTTGAAGAATCAACCGTTAAATAAACGAGAGCAAATCGTGCAGCGAGCTAATGCGCTCGCAGTCATATTGCGCATGATCGTTGTAAGGGTCTAACAGGATTGGGTGAATGCCCGCGTTACGTGCACCCTCAACATCGTTCACGTACGAGTCGCCAACATATGCGATGCGATCATTGCCAATTCCCTTGTCGTTCATAACAGCTAATGCATCACGGAAAATGCCGGCGTGAGGTTTTGCCGTGCCAATGACATGTGAATCGGTCACGATAAGCACGGGTACACCAGCACCAGTTCCCACTTGACAAATACACTGATTGGCCAGCGTTGCCTCTACCTGACCACTGGCATTCGAAACGATTCCGATTGGAAGTCCGTGTAAGTGCATTCGCCACAACGCTGCAGCTGATTCAAGAATTGGATAGCGCCATAAAAATGGTGAAAACATTTTGCGAAGTTGCTCACTTGCGCTTTGTGCTGATTGCCCCGAAAGTCCCGCAGCCTCTACATAGGCATCGCGGTAAGGGTCCCAACTGAATCCGTCAATGGTTTCTTTTTCCGAAGCACGCGCAACGCTGTCCAGTCTTTCCATCCCTGCGTAATGCGCACGCATGAGTCGCTCAATTGATCCGTCACCACCATGCGCGCGAACAATTGCGCCTAATGAGATTGGGTCTGGCAGTAAAAAGATGCCGCCAGCATCAAAGAGAATTGCGTCAAATCGCTTGGTCACGCTTGTGGTGAACGCTTGCGACCTGCACGCTCGCCGCGTGAGATGAACTTCAATGCCATCTTGCGACTTGCCTCATCAATCATTTCGTTACCAAACATGACAGCACCCTTGCCTTCACCTTCGGTTGCTTCCTTGTAAGCATCAATGATCGACCAAGCTTTATCAAACTGCTCTTGTGTTGGTGAAAACACGTCGTTCAAAACTGTCACTTGATCTGGATGCAACGCCCACTTGCCGTCGTAGCCGAGAATGCGTGAGCGCATGCTGTATTCACGAAGTGCTTCGCTATCACGAACATGCAAGAACGGCCCGTCAATAACCTGCAATCCGTTGGCGCGACCAGCCATCAAGATCTTGTTGTATACGTAGTGGAAGTGATCTCCTGGGTATTCATCAATTTTCACGCCACCGGTAAGAACAGGCATTTCCATGCTTGCTGCAAAGTCTGCTGGACCAAAAATAATTGTTTCTAGTCGCGGACTTGCTGCGCAAATTTCTTCAACATTGATGAGGCCGCGTGCTGTTTCTATTTGCGCCTCAATTCCAATGTGTCCGATTGGAAGGCCAGCCGAAATTTCAACTTGGCGTAGCAACATGTCGGTAGCAACAATCTGCGCCGCCGATTCGACTTTTGGCAACATAATCTCATCGAGGCGCTCGCCTGCATTGCCGACTACTTCAATGATGTCAAATGCTGTCCACTTTGTGCTCCAGTCATTGACACGAACACACAAAACTTTGTCGCCCCAGTCATTACCGCGAATTGCTGCTGCGATCTTTGCTCGTGAGGCTTCCTTTTCTTTTGGTGCAACTGCGTCTTCAAGATCTAAAAACACCATGTCGGCAGGAATGCCAGGCCCTTTGGCCAACATCTTTTCAGATGAGCCTGGAATTGAAAGACAGGAACGGCGTGGAAGATTGCGTGAGCGTGCAGACATGGCTTACAGGTTACATCGCACTTCGCACGAGCATCTCAGTCGTAGGGGCGCACTCCGCAACTACTGATGTGCTCGCAGAGGTTGTTCCCGTTGGCCCTACTACCGATTGCACCAATGTTCTTGGGACAATATCTACTTGCGAACCCCACGGGCGGTCTGCACTGACATTGCGGTCTTTCATTGCATTCCACAATTCTGCGGGCAAACGAGTACCACGACGTGCTGTGACAAGTGATGGTTTTTCCGCAACATAGGCAAGTGCTGCAGCTGCACGCGACCCTGAGCTCATTAAAAATTCATCAGGTCCACATCCGAGTGCATCCAGCACCAACATGTCACACAAGTCAATTGCTATTGCTGCATGCTCGCTTGACACCACCTCTGCTTCAACATCTACACGTTCGAGTGCGTTCACCGCATTATCGGCCGACCCGAACGAATCAATCACCAATGCTTTGCAATCGCCACGTTGTACAAGTGCTTCAAGTGCTGTTGGGCTCCACCCAACAATGCACAACACCTGTGCGTCACGCATTTGGTCCAGCAAATGATCTGTTGTGGCATCTTTTTCGATTTCAGCTTCAAGTTCGTATAAACGTTCAAAGGGATCCATTGCTGAAAGCGCTTGAGCGCATAACCACCACAACGGCGCACATGTCGGATGCCGCTCCACAATGCGACGAGCCGCCAAAACCAAGCCCGCCGGCTCCATATGCAGTCCAAACAGAGCCTGCGCCGTCTCGCTCACCAGCGCAACTGGATCGGCGCCAGTGGCACGCGCCACATAGCGCAAATGCTCAATTGGGTGCATTGTTGAGACGCTAGTCCTCTAACTTGCTACCGTCTCATCCTGTGGCAAACGCACCTTCTCTCGATACCTCACTGAAACCCCTCAATGGCGAAGCCCGCCCCTTGCGCGAATGGCTGATGACTTTTCACCTCACTTCGATCGTGATTGACCCTTACACCAACGAGAGTGCCTGGATTTTGAAAACAGCCGAGCGCATCATGCACCAGTTTGCAGGCGCGGCAACTCGAGTGAACTTCGTTGTGACCGCATCTGAAGCTGACACCAAGAAGTTTCTCGGACCACTAGCCGATCGTTTTCTCACTTTTGCCGACCCAGACCGCGTGCTTGTTAAGCAGCTTGGACTCACCGAACTTCCTGCGTTTGTTTTCATTCAGTCTGATGGAACTGTTCCACAGAGTGCGGAAGGTTGGAGCCCTGCATCGTGGCGAAAAGTGTCGGATTACATCGCTGACACCGTGAAATGGTCTCGCCCATTAATTCCTGCAGCTGGTGATCCGGGTACCTTTAAGGGCTCACCGGCACTCGTGTAATGGCTACACCTTCGCCTGCGCCTTTCGAATTTTCTGAACTGCTCCCACTCGGTGCAGACACCACTCAATACAGATTTCTTGGTAACGAAGGTGTCTCTACTTTCGAAACCAGCGAAGGAACATTTCTCAAAGTAGATCCTTCCGCAATCACTTTGCTCACGGAACATGCGATGCGAGATATTGCTCACTTGCTCCGACCAAGCCATTTGCAACAACTTGCCAACATCATGGTTGATCCTGAGGCAAGTGATAACGATCGATTCGTTGCGCTCGACCTGTTGAAGAATGCGAGCATTGCAGCTGGCGGAGTGCTTCCTATGTGTCAAGACACCGGAACCGCAATCGTGAAAGGCAAGAAAGGCCAGTTTGTGTTTACTGGCGGCGGCGATGAAGAGGCAATTTCGCGCGGCGTGTACAACACCTACCTCACGAGCAACTTGCGTTACAGCCAGCTCGCTCCCCTGTCGATGTACGAAGAAGTAAACACCAACACCAACTTGCCTGCGGAAATCAAAATCTCTGCAGTAGATGGTGATGAATACAAGTTCTTGTTTATGGCTAAAGGTGGCGGGTCGGCAAACAAGAGTTACTTATTTCAAGAAACAAAAGCCTTGCTCAATGAGAAATCTCTGTTGCCTTGGGCTTTTGAAAAAATGAAAACCCTTGGCACTGCTGCGTGCCCTCCGTATCACTTAGCAATTGTGATTGGTGGAACATCTGCTGAATATGCAGTAGAGACAGCAAAGCTTGCCAGCGCCCATTACCTCGATTCGCTACCAACATCTGGCAGCAAACTCGGTCATGCATTCAGAGATCTTGAGCTCGAACAAAAAATGCTCACGCTTTCACAACAAACCGGTATCGGTGCTCAGTTTGGTGGCAAATACTTCTGCCACGACGTGCGAGTTATTCGCTTGCCGCGACACGGAGCAAGTTGCCCAGTTGCTATGGCCGTAAGTTGCAGCGCAGATCGACAAGCCCTCGGAAAGATCAACAGCAAAGGCATTTTCCTCGAAGAGCTAGAAACCGACCCTGCACGCTTTCTTCCCGAGATCACCGAGGAGCATTTGACGACCGAAGTGGTTTCTATAGATCTCAATTTGCCGATGGCGGAAATTCGCGACACATTGTCGAAATACCCTGTGAAGACACGCGTCATGCTTACGGGCCCAATGGTGGTTGCACGAGACATTGCTCACGCAAAGATCAAAGAACGACTTGACGCTGGTCAGGGCCTTCCTCAATACATGAAAGATCACTGCGTGTATTACGCGGGCCCTGCAAAGACTCCAGAAGGATTCGCATCAGGTTCGTTTGGTCCAACCACTGCCGGTCGCATGGATAGCTACGTTGCCGACTTCCAAGCTGCTGGTGGCAGTTTCGTCATGTTGGCCAAGGGCAATCGTTCGCGGCAAGTTACCGATGCCTGCAATACCTACGGTGGTTTTTACCTTGGCTCAATTGGTGGACCAGCTGCTCGCTTGGCTCAAGACTGCATCACCAAAGTTGAAGTGTTGGAGTATGCAGAGCTTGGCATGGAAGCGGTGTGGAAAATTGAAGTGCAAGATTTCCCTGCCTTCATCGTGGTGGATGACAAAGGCAATGACTTCTTTGATGCAATTAACGCCAACACTGGCGTCAAGTTAACTATTCGCTAATTGCGCGTTATCGCTTGAGCAGCGACTTCAGCATTTCACGAGTGTCGTGTTGCTCATCTGGTGTTGCACCAAACTCCACACCACCAAAATCGGTCACGCCAACTTCTTGCAATGCAGCAACTTTGTCGAACACCTCGCTTGCTGAACCAATGATCGCCACGTCGGCAGGACCAGCAGCACCTTCGTGATCAAGCATTGCGCGATAGCTCGGTAATTGTCCATACACCGCAAACACTTGTGCTGCGCGAGCGCGAGCGCCTTCAACATCTTTTGTTACACACACTGGTAGCGCAGCAATCACTCGAGGCTTTGGCTTGCCCAACTTCTCTGCCGCTTCAGTAATTGTTGGAACAGTCAATGTTCGCAGTGTCTCTGGACCGGTGCACCATGTCAGCGTTCCCTGAGTCATAGCTGCTGCCAAACGCAGCATTTGTGGTCCGAGTGCAGCAATCACCACGTCGCAACTCTGCGGTTTACCAATGGTGAGTTCTGCATGCGTTGTCAAAGTCTCTCCAGCAAATGAGACCTTTTGGTCATGAATCAGTGGCATCAAAATGGAGAGGTATTCCTTCATGTGGCGCAATGGCTTGTCAAAGGAAAGATTCAACATTCCTTCAATAACCACTTGGTGGCTCAAACCAATACCCAGGCACAAACGACCGCCACTTGCTTGATTTGCAGTTAACGCTTGTTGCGCCAACATCATCGGGTGGCGTGGGTATGTAGGAATGACGCTTGTTCCAAGTTCAATTCGAGGAACTTCATGGCCAACAACAGACAAGGTGCTTAGTGCGTCTAACCCGAAAATCTGCGATTGCCAATACGAAGCAAAGCCGTCGCGCTCTGCTGCCTTTGCTTCTGCCAGCACACCATCAACAGTGCTGTCGTTATTTGATCCAAAAATACCTATGTTCATGCGGTTGGTCATGGAACAACCGTAGTTGCTCCTGCCCCACCCGCTGCATCTGTTGTGATCGTTTCCTCAGGAATTGTTGTCGGCATTGCATCAAGAACTTTTGAGTCATTTTCAAAGACCGAAGGGAGGCACTTTCCATTTGTCCGATCACGTGCAAATTCAAGTGAGCGAGCAACTGCGGTCGCAAACACTGCTCGACCATCTGCAGTCAAATGCACGCCATCTGTTCCAATTAAACCGTTATTACGTGCAACTGCTGCCCAGTCAAGAACCGTCACGTTGCCGTACTCGCTAGCGACACGCTTGATGATTTCATTGATTTGCAGTTGCTTCGGACGAAACTCGGCTGTGGTTAACACCACAAACGGGTTCTCCGACAGCACGTCAAACATTTCGCGGAGCTTTTGCTCATAAGCCGTCATGTTGTCGTCGTTGTTGGTACCAAGAAACACCACTGCAGTGTCCCAACCTTCTTCCCACCTACGACCCAGCACTTTGGCGCCAAAACCAATGAATTCTCCAGCTTGAGCCTCGACAGCAACCTGCCATCCAAGTTTGGTGAGCGTGTTGCACATTTCATTTCCATAGCGGCTCGACGTTGAAGCCATAATCGAATCGCCAATCATCAGCACGCGATTACCTTCAATTTGTGGCCCAATCATTTTCCCAATGAGTTCAGGGAACGTGAGATCTACCCCGTCTGGCAAGGTGATGAGCGTATTGAAGTCGCCACCTGGAATGCGTCCAACTCCACTGAGATACTCGCTTCGGTTGACAACAAAACGGTAAGCACCAAACGAAACAACAATTACAAGCGAAGCAGCTATGACTCCAAGGAAAAAAGAATTGCGACGCATTTACTTGTTGCGTTGCTCGCGTAATTCATTGCGAATTGAAGCAAGGAGTTCGTTCGTAGTTTCCTCCTGCTTTGCACTGCGAAACCTGCCATAAGCCTTAATGACGAAAAACATCACGGTGCTGACCATCAAAAAGTTCAATACCGCCGTCAGTAATCCACCAACAGGAATAAAACTTCCATTCAACGTGACGCCTTTGTCATTGAAATTTGGTCGGTTGCCGCCGAACACTGCTCCAACAAGACCCCCAAGAATTCCTTGATTGTCTTTTCCATCACCTGCAACGGCATCAATAACCGTCTTGAAAGTTGCACCCATAACAAAGGCAACAGCCACATCAACAACGCTCCCGCGATTGATAAAGGCTTTAAATTCATGGACAATTCCACTTGTCTTGAGGGGTTTAGACATGTCTTTCACAGTAGTTGCCTAATCGATTTCTATGCGGGGTTCTCGCTGGTATCTAAGTCGCTGAATTGATCTATATCACGCAGTGCAGGGAAACCCATCCACCACACACCAACAATTGCCACAGTTGCTATTCCTCCGCCAATTACTGCAGCAGGCGTGCCAAATGCTTGAGCGGCCAAACCGGACTCGAATGATCCAAGTTCATTAGTTGCACCAATGAACACATTTTCTACTGCAGAAACGCGACCACGTTTTTCATCAGGGGTAACCAACGGAACGATTGATCCTCGTACAAAAACACTGACCATGTCGGCTGCGCTCAACACAATCATGGCAATGAATGCAACGGTGTATGAATGGGTATCACCAAGCACAATTGTTCCCAGTCCAAAAACGCCAACTGCAATCAGAAGTGAGCGACCTACATTTCGACGAAGAGGGCGAATAGCAAGAAAAGCTGCCATAGAAGCAGCGCCAATTCCACCAGCAGCGCGTAGCCACCCATACTTCACGTCACCGACATTGAGTTGCTCTTCAGCAATTACTGGTAAAAGCGCAACTGCTCCACCGAACAACACAGCGAATAAATCAAGAGAAATTGCAGCAAGCAAAATTGGAGTGCGACGAATAAATCGCAATCCTTCCATTGCTGAGTGCAATGTCACTTTTTCATCAGGATCTCGCGGTGCAGGCTCACGCAAATACTGAACGCGCAAAATTCCAACAATTCCAATCACGATCAGCACCGAGGTAGTTGCATATGCGATCCACGGGTCTGCGCTGTACAGGAAGCCCGAAGCCGCTGGCCCAAGAATCATTGCCGAAGTCCAAACAGCAGAACTCATGGCAACGATTGGAGGCAAGCCGCCATCTGGAGCGATCATGGGGTAGATCGAGCGTGTTGCAGGCGAGAGAAAAGCGCGGCTCGTTCCAAACAAGATGCCAATTGCAAAAAATGGCCATACCGCAGGATTTTCGTCACCGCGAATTGCAATTGAATACGCCACAAGAGTGAGAGCGCACCCAAGCTCGCCTGCTAGTGACAAGGCAGCAACATATTTGCGATTAAATCGGTCTGCAACGCTTCCGCTCACAAATACCAACAACGCAATTGGTGCAAATTCGGCAAGGCCGAGCCATCCAATATCTAGCGAGCGCCCTGTGATGTCGAAAATATGCTTGCCAAGCGTTGCTGCCTGCAACATCACGCCTACATAAAAGGCAAAGCTCGAAGTGAGCATGCGACGCACCGATGAAGATTTCAATACGTCCCGCGCAGTAAGTTGCGGGGTGGCTTCAGAACTACTCACAGACCGTAAACCCTAACCAACCGGAAGGAAATGCCATGTCATCGCTCGCCAAGGACACCCAATGGGTGGATGCAATTGATCAGGCAGAACTCGTCCGTTCGGGAAAGGTTTCACCAATTGAACTTCTTGACGCAGCAATAGAGCGCGCAGAACAACTGAACCCGGCGATCAATGCGCTCACATACACATGGTTTGATCAAGCACGTGAGATGGCAAAAAATCTTCCGAAGAGTTCGTCGATGCCATTGCGCGGTGTGCCATTTATCCTCAAAGATCTCCACGCAGCTATGAAAGGTTTTCCGCTGTCAAACGGAAACAAAGCCATGAAGGCTGCATCACTTAATTCTGAGTACACAGCTGAAATTGTGAACCGATTCATTAATGCAGGTCTTCTTATTTTCGGTCGAGGTAATTCGCCAGAATTTGGAAGTGTTCCAACAACCGAACCTGAAGCGTGGGGCCCCACACGCACTCCGTGGGATACGAGCCGTATGGCAGGCGGATCAAGCGGTGGAAGTGCTGCGGCGGTTGCGGCAGGAATTGTTCCAGCTGCACATGCAACGGATGGAGGTGGCTCGGTTCGAGTTCCTGCAGCATGCTGCGGTCTCGTCGGCCTCAAAGTGAGTCAAGGGCGAATCACGGGTGCGCCACTTCGAGATGAAACCAACCTTGGTGTTGAACTTGCAGTCACTCGAACTGTTCGAGACACGGCAATCATGCTTGACATCACTCAAGGGCCAGCAGTTGGAGACCGCGTCATTGCCCCACCTCCAACGCGTCCTTACCTCGAAGAAGTGGGAGCACCCACAGGCAAGTTGAAAATCGGATTCCTTGACCATCGCCCAATTTCTGGTGAACTTGACGAAGATTGTGCAGAAGGCGTTCGCATTGTTGCCAAAGTGCTGGAAGGTCTTGGTCACCATGTTGAAGCTGCGTGGCCAAAAGCGTTAGAAGATGCATCGTTCCCACCAAAATTCACCGCACTGTGGGGCACCAACATGGCAGTTGCCCGAGAAGGTGTTGCAGCATTACTTGGCCGCGAAGTGACTCAAGACGATTTTGAGCTTGTCAATTGGACAATGGCCGAATATTCAAAGCGCACCTCCGCGACCGACTATGCAAATGCAATTCTTTCCACTTCGCATTACCGACGCGCAGTTCAACAATGGTGGGCAGATGGTTGGGACATTCTCGTCACTCCAACAACTGGACATATTCCCCTTCCAATCGGTTCATTTGATAACGATCCAAGTGACCCAATGAAGCCGATGAAGGTTGCCGCTGATTTTGTTCCATTTACCCCGGCGTTTAACACGAGCGGTCAGCCCGCCATCAGTTTGCCTTTGCACTGGACAGCTGATGGTTTACCAGTTGGCATTCAATTTGTTGCTGCTTATGGTCGTGAAGATTTGCTCATTCGACTTGCAGCACAACTTGAAACTGCTATGCCTTGGGCACATCGACGCCCTGTTGCTAGCCAACTGAAATAGCAGTAACAACACCCAGCGTGATCGTCACGGTCACGCGTTGCTGCGAGTAATCAGCAGTTACTGCGAAATTTTCTCCATCACGTGAACCGACGCGGTATGCCCAACCAAGATCTGCAGCGCATTTTTCTGCATCAGCTTCAAGCATTCCAACAAGCAGTTCTGCTCGCTCAGGTGTAATTGCTGTTGCATCTGCTGCATCAATAGCCGGACACGTAACTTGATCACTTGTTTGCTCAGACGAAGAGCACGCAGCAATTGTTAAAGCGCAAAGAAGTGTGACAACAAGACGTTTCATAACGAATTTGCAGCCCCAACGGGATTCGAACCCGTGCCGCTACCTTGAGAGGGTAGTGTCCTAGGCCACTAGACGATGGGGCCAAGTAGCCATATAAGGCTACCGATTGTCGTTCTGAAATATCTCTAGTGTTGGTGCCGTGAAAGCTGTTGTTACAACGGGAAATGGCGGCTTTGAGCAATTGAAATATTGCGATGTTGACATGCCCAAACTCAGTGAGGGTGAAGTACTGATCAGAGTTCTTGCAGCCGGCGTAAACAACACCGAAATCAATACACGGCTCGGCTGGTACTCGGGTGGTGGCTGGCACATCCCTACCCCATTCCCATTTATTCAAGGAACTGATTGCTGTGGCATAGTCACCGCAGTTGCATCATCTGGTGACACGTCTCTTGTTGGCAAACGTGTACTCGTTCGACCTTGCATGCGACCAAACGGTTTTGCATCCATGATCAACATTTGGATGGGTTCAGATTTTGATGGCGCATTTGCTGAATACGTGAAAGTTCCGGCAAGTGAAGTATTCCCCATTAACTCCTCATGGTCAGATGCAGAACTCGGATCTATTCCCTGCAGTTATGGCTCTGCCGAAAATATGGTGCATCGTGCAGCCATTACTCACAGCGACCACGTTCTTGTTGCCGGCGCATCTGGTGGAGTTGGTTCTGCAGTTGTGCAACTTGCGAAGCGACGAGGAGCATACGTAACCGCAATTGTTGGTGGTTCAAAAAAAGATGAAGTCCTTCGCGTCGGTGCGGATCGCGTAATTGACCGAGATTCTGATCTCGTTGCAGAACTTGGCGAAGAAAGCGTCGACGCCGTAATTGACAATGTTGGTGGACCTCACTTTGAAGGAGAACTCAAAGTTTTAAAGCGAGGCGGTAGATACGCATCTTCCGGCGCAATTGGTGGCCCGCTTGTGCAACTTGACTTGCGCACGATGTATTTGAAAGATCTCACCTTGATCGGATGTACGGCATGGGACGAACCGGTATTTCCAAATCTCATTTCATATATTGAACACAACCAGATTCGACCACTTGTTGCAAAAACGTTTGACCTTGCCGACATCGCGCAAGCCCAACAAGAGTTTTTAGAGAAGCAGCATGTAGGCAAATTTGTGCTCATTCCGCCACATGCTTAGAAGCAATTTGTTGGGGAGCAAGGAATCGAACCCTGAATAACAGAACCAGAATCTGCTGTGTTGCCAGTTACACCACTCCCCAGAGTGATGCTTGAAGGATATCGGCAACCCTAAATCGACCGCAATGTCTGGTTGCCCTAATTGGTCAAGGCATCTAACTGTTTGAATCCAGCAACGTGAGCCAACGACAGGCCCAAACCTTCATTAAGTATTCGCCGTAATTCTGCCGATCCGGTAACCGTTGAGGTTGGTGTTGGCGACACGTAGGCAACGAGTCCAAGGTCTTGCGCAATGAGTCGCGAGCGCAGAGCGTGATACGGGTCGGTCACAATCAACACTGACTCCAACCCTCGACTGCGCAAAATCTGAGCAACACCAACGAGGGATTGTCGTGAAGTTGCACCAACATCTTCCATTGCAATTGACGATTCGGGAATGCCCGCTTCCGATAAATAATCAGCAGAAGCTCGTGCTTCGGTAAAACGATCGCCAGGTTGATTTCCACCAGTGGTTATGACCAACGTCGATTTACCCTCGTTCCACAGCGTGATTACATGATCAAGTCGTGCCTGCAACTGTGGCGAAGGTTTGCCGTCATATTGGGCAACGCCCATCACCACGATCGCATCAACTTTCCGCGCCTGATCGCTACGAGCAACTGACCACACCTGCCCGATGTTGAGACAAACATAAACAACACCTGCAAGTACAAGCACCGCCACCGTGCCAGCGCGTTTCATATTCGTAAGTTAGCCAGCGCTGCGTGCGAGTGCTGCACGAATTCGACGCAAGGACTCGTCGCGTCCAAGTAATTCAATTGGCTCAAACAGCGGTGGGCCCACTGTGCGACCAGTAATCGCAATACGAAGTGGCCCTTGCAACTTGCCGAGCTTCACATCGTTACGCGTTCCAACTTCTTCAACAGCAGCTTTGATGCTTTCGGATGTCCATTCAATGGTCTCAAAAGCTGTTGCTATTTCGGTCAACGTTGGTTTGGCAAAATCTGCGGCAAAAGCCTTAGTGAATGCCGCCTCATCAATTGGTGGTTCAGCAAGGAAGAGGAAGTCGACCATGCCAATTACTTCCGACATCACTGCAACACGGGTTTGCACCAGAGGCGCCATCGCTGCAAATACTTCTGGCCTGTATCGATCTGCTGGCCAAGGTGCAGCTGCGCTGGTCAACACATCGGTTGCAGCAGCGATGAAACCGTCAAGCGGCATTAAGCGAATGTATTCGCCGTTAAATGCTTGCAACTTCTTGATGTCAAAGAATGCTGGCGAGTGATTCACATCCTCAAGTCGAAATTCATCTTGAATCTGTTGCAACGGAACTATTTCAGTATCGCCACTTGGAGCCCACCCAAGAGTCATCAAGTAGTTCACCATTGCCTCAGGAAGAATTCCCTCTTCGCGATATTGCTCAACAGCAACTTTGTCGCGACGCTTTGACAACTTTTTACGCTGCTCGTTTACCAAAACTGGAACGTGTGCCCAAACAGGTGGCTTGTGGCCAAGTGCTTCCCACAACATTTGCTGCTTTGGAGTATTTGGCAAATGTTCTTCGGCGCGCACGACATGCGTGATGTTCATGGTGATGTCGTCAACCACATTGGCAATCAAAAACACAGGCGTTCCATTGCCGCGCAGTAATACAAAATCTTCAATTGTTGTGTTCTCAAACTCCACAGCACCACGAACCGTGTCCTGCACAATGGTCTTGCCCTCTGGCACGCGGAAACGAAGTACTCGCCCTGGTCCAGGACCCAATTGACGATCGCGCGAATAGCCGTCATATCCGTTTAGGCCAGCCGCTTTTGCCCGCTCTTGAATTTGCTCGGTCGTGAGATCGCAGTAATACGCCTTGCCCGATTCAAAAAGCTTGTGGGCTGCTGCAACGTGTTCGGCTGCATATGTCGATTGAAAATATGGCCCTTCAAAATGGGAATCCTTGCTGTCAATTCCAATCCAAGCGAGAGCATCGATAATTCCTTGCGTCCACTGCGGTTCATTTCGAGACTCGTCCGTGTCTTCGATGCGCAAAACGAAGGTGCCGTTGTGTTTTAGAGCCAATAACCAGTTGTACAAAGCGGTTCGAGCGCCACCTACGTGAAAGTAGCCAGTTGGCGAAGGCGCGAATCGATAACGAGGAGTTGTAGACATGTGTAATCAGGCTATCTGAGCAAAGCACCTGCATTCGGCGAACACTAAGTTGACATTCATGACTATTGGAACTCAAGTAAACGTGTACGGCAACCCAATTGAAACATGTTGCACTTCTCCGCTTACAGGCTGGTATCGCACGGGTTGTTGCGAGACAGGTGGAGACGACACTGGAGTGCACACGGTGTGCGCAGTCATGACCGATGAATTTCTCGCGTTTTCAAAATCGCGTGGCAATGATTTGTCGACCCCAATGCCACAATACGGTTTTGCAGGATTAAAAGCTGGCGATCACTGGTGCTTGTGTGCGTCTCGTTGGCAAGAAGCATTTGAAGCCGGCATGGCGCCGAAGGTGAACTTACAAGCAACACATATTCACACGCTTGAGTTTGTGAATCTTGCAGATTTAGAAAAGTTTGCTCTGTAAAAAACTGAAACTAAATAAAATCCATCGGGCGATGAACACCTGTTGGAAGTTTGACCTCTATTGAATCTTGTGGTGACACAACACCACTTGCGGTCACCACTCCGAGCACTCCTACTGGTCGGCGATACTCGCCATCTTCATTTCTCTCGCGCACCGCAGCGAGCAAACCGTCTTGAAACTGATTTAGTTGTTTGCACGGAGTGCGAATACCAGTGAGTTCAATGGTTGCACCACTTGGAAACACCAATTGAGATCCATGAGGAAGTGATGTGAGTTGCATTCCACTCGTGGTGATGTTTTCACCCATTGACCCGCGCTCAACATTAAAGCCTTCGTTGCGCAACTCTTCAATGAGTTCACTGGCGATTAAGTGAACCTGGCGAAGGTTTGGCTTATCACTGCTCTTGCGCAACAAATGTGAGTGCTTCACCGTTGCGCCAGCGTGAGCATCACCTTTCACGCCCACACCAGCAATCAACTCGATGGACTGTTGTGCTTGCTTGGTAAATGTGTGCTCTGGTGAAAGGTGAACACCAATAACAATGTTGGGCATGAACTAAGCGCCAGTTAATGCTCGCCACGACATTGGCGAACTCGCGGTGACCTGTTCGAGAGAAAGCTGATATGTGGTCTCGGGAACGAGTCCGGTGATTTCTCGTACTTCGTAATAGGAATGAGCAGCATCGCCAACGCCAGCAAACAATTCTTTGCGACGCACAAGTAAATCGGCTGGCACATCATCGGTTAGCCAACCCCAAATGGTGAGCGCAAACGTGAGATCGTGCATCACTGGTGCGCGGCCATACATGGACGCACGGCGCAACGCAATGCCAATTGAACCACGGATCGCATCGTCAACCGACTCGCCAGATTGAACCTTGATCTTCGGTCGCGCAACTCGCGCAAGCGTGAGAATGTACCCCTGATCTGGACCTTGAAAGCCAAGACTCGCACCACGTGGTTGCTTACCGTCTATTTCACCTGGGCGACCTGGTGTCCACGGTGCAGGAACGTGTTGAGGAGATTCGTATGCGCGAGCAGTATCTGTCGCGTTTACTGGAGCAAATTTTGGAGCAGCCATACCCCTGCGAGCCTACTTGGAATGCAGTAGTCCGTAGATGAGCGACTCTTCGAGTGCTCGCCACGAAGCCTCAATAATGTTTGATGAAACACCGATGGTGGTCCAATTTCGCTCACCATCTGAAGCATCCAATAGAACGCGCGTTACTGCACCTGTCGCCGAACCCGAATCCAAGATGCGAACTTTGTAGTCGGTGAGATGCACACGCGACAACTGCGGAAATTGATTCAACAATGCAGAGCGCAGCGCAGTGTCAATGGCATTAACCGGACCATTTCCTTCCGCCGTGCACACTTCGCGATGTTCACCCACCCATACCTTCACAGTGGCTTCGGTAGTAAACGATCCACCTGGAGATTCATCGGTGATCACTCGCATGGATTCGACATTGAAAAACTTTTGTTCCCAACCAGTCGCACGACGCATCAGCAATTCAAGTGATGCATCGGCAGCCTCAAAGTGGTAGCCCTCGTGCTCCAAACGCTTCAAGTCATCAATCACTTGATTCACTGCTGGACCATCCATTTTCAAACCGAGTTCTTCAGCCTTCATTGCAATAGTTGCGCGACCAGCCATTTCACTCACCAAAAAGCGAGTGCCGTTTCCAACAAGCTCTGGTGCAATGTGTTCATATGCATCTTTTGCGCGCGAGATTGCTGAAACGTGTAAGCCAGCTTTATGTGCAAATGCCGATGAACCTACATATGGAGCCTGAGGATTCAATGGGCGATTCAACACTTCGGCAACGTAGTTACTCACGGTGGTGAGTCGCTCAAGTCGACCCTCTGGCAAGCAATCAAAGCCCATCTTCAATTGCAAGTTTGGAATGACTGTGGTGAGATTCGTATTTCCTGTTCGCTCGCCCAACCCATTCAGCGTTCCTTGCACGTGACGAGCACCGCTTTGCACTGCGGCAAGCGAGTTTGCAACCGCGCAACCGGTGTCATCATGACAGTGAATGCCGATTGTTGCATCATCACCAATGTGCTTCTTTACTTCACCAACAATGTGCAGCACATCTGATGGCAGAGATCCGCCGTTGGTATCGCACAACACCAAGTGAGTTGCTCCCCCGATAATTGCCGCTTCAAGAACGCGTAGTGAAAACTCTGGGTTTGACTTGAAGCCATCAAAGAAATGTTCCATGTCTACAAGTACTCGTCGGTTATTTCCGGTGAGGTACTTCACTGAATCAGACACCATGGCGATGCCTTCATCGAGAGTGGTTTGCAATGCATGTTCCACGTGATAGTCCCATGCCTTGGCAACGATGCACACTGCAGAGGTTTGAGCTTCAATCAAATTTCGCAATGTTGCGTCATCGTCAACCTTGCCGAGAGGACGTCGTGTTGAACCAAAGGCAACAAGTTCAGAGGTCGTGAGGGTCAATTCTTTTTTTGCGCGTGCAAAGAATTCAATGTCTTTGGGATTGGCACCAGGCCATCCACCTTCAATGAAGTGCACTCCCAAAAAGTCCAATTGCTCAGCAATGCGAAGTTTGTCTTCAACACTTGCGGAAACACCTTCCACCTGCATGCCGTCACGCAATGTGGTGTCGAAAACTTCTACGAGTTGTTTCTGTGTCATCTGATGCTCTTCTCTTCTGTCGAATTTTGGGGATTAAAAAAGCCGCCCGTGTGGGCGGCTTGGGCGTACGTCGGGTGACGCACGCCTATCGAATAATGATGATCGCAATGCTGGACGTGTTGGCTCCGAAATGATTCACGGCTCCAGTCTGACGCCTGAAATGGCGTTCACCAACCCGCCAGAAGCCAACCTGTGAGGATGCCTGTGGATAAAGCCCTGCGGACGATACTCCGCTTGTGGAAACGGCTGTGGATGAACTTGGGGGAAACCCCTTCCAAGTCACCTCTGTGTAATACGAGCCCTGTTATTTCGCGTATTCAAGCCAGCTTGAATAGCGCGGGTCTTGTCCACGCACTGCCTTGGCATAAGTCGCAGCCACAGCACGGGTAATCGGGCCAGGGCATGGAACTGGACGGTCATCCACCGAATTCACCGAGCCAACTTCTGCTGCAGTTCCGCACGCAAAAATTTCTTCGGCAATGTACAAGTCGCTGCGAGCAATGTTGTCTACCCGTACTTCGTGACCAAGATCGCGAGCAATTCGAGTGACGCTGTTTTGCGTGATTCCTTCGAGGGCTCCAGCAGACGTAGGAGGAGTCAAAATGATTCCATTTCGAACCACAAACAGGTTTTCTCCCGTGCATTCTGCAACCAAACCATTTGGTGCAAGCATGATGGCTTCGTCATAGCCAGCCTTCAATGCTTCAACTTTGGCAAGTGATGAGTTCACGTAGTTGCCAACTGTCTTTGCAGCAGGAGGCATGGTGTTGTGATCATGGCGAGTCCATGAAGAAATCTTCATGCGCACACCTTTTTCTACAGCGTCATCGCCTAAGTAAGCGCCCCATGGCCAACACGCGATTGCAACATCGGTTTTGCATGGCGTGGTGTTCAGACCCATTTCGCCGTATCCGTAATACGCGATTGGGCGAATGTAACAAGCAGGCAATCCAGTTGATGCAACCGTGTCTTTCACACCTTGAACAAGTTCTTCAAGGGTGTACGGCATTGGCATTTGCAAAATCTTTGCCGAGTTAATGAAGCGTTGCATGTGCTCAGTAAGGCGGAAAATTGCTGGGCCCTTGTCGGTTTCGTATGCGCGAATACCTTCAAATACTCCAGTGCCATAGTGCAATGTGTGTGTGAGCACATGTACTTGTGCCTTGTCCCAATCAACAAGCTTGCCGTTCATCCAAATCTTTGGTGTCGTCGTAATTGGCATGTCGTCCCCTTAATGAAAAATGTTGTTAAAACTTAGCGTTACTTGCCGGCAACTCTGGCTGCAATTTCGTCGCCAACTTGCGATGTTGTTCCAGCGCTTGGATTTACACAGGCTGAGCGTAATTTCGCCGCACCTGCAGTTTCGCCAAGGAATTCCAGCATGTGTGCTGCAGACAAGATTGCCGCTACTGGGTTTGCTTTACCGGTGCCCACGATGTCTGGCGCTGAGCCATGCACTGGTTCAAACATCGAAGGGCCAGTTCGTTTTGGATTGAGGTTTGCAGAAGAAGCAACACCAATTCCACCACTCACTGCACCACCAAGGTCGGTCAAAATATCGCCAAACAAGTTGTCGGTAACAATTACGTCGTAACGCTGTGGGTCTTGCACAAAGTAAATGCATGCTGCATCAACGTGGTTGTACGCGGTGCCAACTTGTGGAAACTCTTGTGCAACTTTGTTGAAGGTGCGCTGCCACAAGTCTCCTGCAAACGTCAGCACGTTTGTTTTGTGTACAAGTGTGAGATGCTTGCGCTCGCGTTGCGCTGCTAATTCAAATGCATATCGAACGCAACGCTCCACTCCGTGCGCCGTGTTCACACTTCCCTGCGTTGCAACTTCAAATGGAGTTCCCTTGCGCAATACTCCACCCTCGCCAACATATGGTCCTTCAGTGTTTTCGCGAATCACCACAAAATCGTGCGGCTGAGTGTGGCCTGGTGCAACTCCAGCAAACGGGCGTTGATTGATGTACAGGTCAAGTTCAAACCGCATCTTCAACAACAGTCCGCGTTCAATCACTCCAGGTGGTACCTCTGGTGTACCAACTGCGCCCAACAAGATCGCATCAAATTTGCGAAGCTCACTAAGTGTTGCATCTGACAACACTTCGCCGTCACGCAAGTAACGAGCACCGCCAAGGTCAAAACTTGTGGTTTCCACATTGATTCCTGCGGCCTGCACAACCTTGAGTGCTTCAGTGGTGACTTCTGGTCCGATTCCGTCGCCGCCGATTACTGCAACGCGATGTGCTGATGTTGTTTTTGCCGACATAGTGATGCCCCATCGTAGGGTGGATTTGGCGCAGATAGCCTTTAGGCGTATGGCAAAGCACCAACTCTCACAGTCCGCCTATAACCGCCTCAAGGCCGAATTTGACGACCTGACCACGCGCGGACGCATTGATGTTGCCTACAAAATTGAGCGAGCCCGCGAGCTTGGCGACCTGAAGGAAAACGGCGATTATCACGCTGCCAAAGACGAACAGGGCCACATGGAGGGCCGAATCCGCCAGATCGAATCCATTCTTGAAGATGCCGAAGTGGTCACTCCTCCAGCAGACGGTGTGGTTGGCCTTGGTTCAATCGTGGCCATTGTGTACGAGGGAGACTCCGACTCAGATGCCGAGTCGTATCTCATTGGCCACGTTGAAGAAAAGCCAGAAGACGACAACGTGAGCGTGATGAGCCCTTCTTCACCGCTTGGTGCCGCACTGCTTGGTGCAAAAGAAGGCGACATGGTCACCTACGAAGCACCGAATGCGAAACTCAAAGTAAAAGTGTTGTCTACTAAAGCTCAGAAATAATTCGGAGAATATGGCCCTTCCTCCAGGTCGATTGATCGACATTCCAGAGCGCGGTCAAACATTCATCCGTGAAGTACAAGGACCCGCCGGTGCACCAACGTTGATTTTGCTGCACGGCTGGACAGCAACTGCAGACCTCAATTGGTTTACGTGTTTTGATGAACTTGGAAAACACTTCAACGTTGTTGCACTTGATCATCGTGGTCATGGCCAAGGCATTAGATCACGCTCTTCATTTCGACTAGAAGACTGTGCTGATGACGCTGTCGCCTTGGCAGACACACTCGGCATCAACACATTCATTCCTGTTGGATATTCCATGGGCGGCACCATTGCTCAACTCATTTGGAAACGACATGAGCATCGCGTAAACGGTCTTGTGCTGTGCAGCACCGCACCAATTTTCGCTAAGTCACGTGAAGAGCGACTTGGTTTTCTTGGACTCACTGGCTTGGCCGCAATTGCACGATTCACACCAACGCAGACTGTGGACTGGATAACCGAGCAGGTGTACCTGCAACGCAAGTCCGAAGGACTTGATCAATGGGCACTCGATGAAATGTCTGGCCATGACTGGCGTCAAATACTTGAAGCAGGAAAAGAAATTGGCAGTTTTAATTCGTTGAAGTGGCTTCCTTCAGTAGATGTTCCAACATCGGTGGTGATCACCACTCAAGATCAAGTGATTCCACCCGAGCGCCAGCAACGACTTCTTGAACTACTGAAAGACGTTGATGTTCACCTTGTTGATGGTGGACATAACGCGATTTATGCCGAGCAGCGCACCTATGTGCCCAAACTTGTTGCAGCGTGCACCAGCGTGTACCAGCGCGCAATTAAGAACTAAACAACGATTGTTTCTAGATCAAGACCAATGTCGAGCACTTTTGCAGAGTGAGTGAGCGCGCCAACCGAGATGTAATTCACTCCGGTTGCAGCAACACTCTCGGCGTTTTCTAAAGTCAATCCACCACTCGCTTCAAGCACGACAGCTCTACCCGTAGAAGCGAAGTGCTGTTTAGCAATTGCTACTGCTTCACGAAGAACGCCAGGTGCCATGTTGTCAAGCAGCACTAAATCTGCGCCCGCGCCAAGGGCTGTTTTCAATTGGTCAAGTGTGTCAACTTCAATTTCGAGCACGATGTTTGGTGCAGCGGCGCGCACTGCGGCAAACGCTTGTGCCACACCGCCTGCAGCAACAATGTGATTGTCTTTCACAAGAGCAGCATCAGATAGTGACATTCGGTGATTTACTCCACCACCACAGCGCACTGCATACTTTTCAAGTGCGCGCATGCCCGGAGTGGTTTTGCGAGTGTCTCGCACTTTTGCACCTGTTGACGCAATGGCATCCGCCCATTGGCTCGTTGCTGTTGCAACACCCGACAGATGCCCCAGCAAATTAAGTGCGGTGCGTTCTGCTGTTAGCAACCCTCGTGTCGGACCCTCCACTGTTGCCACACGTGCGCCAGGTTGCACCCGCGCACCGTCTGCAACAAGTTGCACAAACTTCACTTGCTCGGCGCCACACACCATGTCAAATACCGCACCAGCAACTGCAAGCCCAGCGATGCAACCGGTTTGACGCGATGCAAACACTCCTGCACTGCGTTGATGTGCTGGAACCGTTGAATTCGTGGTGACGTCTGGACCATTGTGCAAATCTTCATCAAGCGCAACCGAAATCAATCGACGAACATCGTCAACAACTAGCCCTGCAGCCAAAATGTTTTCTGCTGATTGATCTGAAAGTTTGTGATGCAACATGTCTATTCCTATGCCTCAGTGGGCATTCCACTAATTGACAATGAATTTTCATGCAATGAAACTTCAAGATGTCGCACCCACACATCGCGCTGCTCAGTGGCATCGGTGCGACGATGGCAGCCGCGACTTTCTGTACGGGCCAATGCACTAGCAGTTACCGCTGTCGCAACTGTCAAAATATTCGTCGCCTCAAAATTGCGTCTTGTTGCAGCCACATGCACATCTACCTTTTCCGCTGCAACGGAAAGCGCATCAAGCGCCGACTGCATGCCAACCGGAGTGCGCAATACACCAACATGCTTGCTCATCGTGGTTCGCACATGCGTTCGCAGCGAATCATCAAGTAGTCCAATAACAGCAGACGCTGAGCATTCTTCTGGCTCAACTCGTTCAGGAATCTTCCATGCGAGATTTCTACCCACGCGCGTACCCACTACCAAACTTTCTGTGAGCGAATTTGAAGCCAAGCGGTTAGCACCGTGCACACCTGTGTACGCCACTTCACCAACTGCATATAAACCATCGACCTCGGTGAGACCATCAAGGTTCGAATCAATTCCCCCGCAGGTGTAGTGAGCTGCAGGAGCTACAGGAATTCTCTGCGTCAACGGGTCAATCCCGGCTGCGCGACAAGCTTTGGTAATAAAAGGAAAACGTTCTTCAAAGTTTTCGATTGCAGTCGCATCTAGGTACACGTGATCATCAACACCAGCAGGTGCTTGTGCCATACGCGCACTGATCGCAGATGCAACCACATCTCGTGGCGCCAAATCTTCTTGTGGATGCACGCCCTTCATGATTCGCTCACCCGCGGCGTCATACAAAATTGCGCCCTCACCTCGAACTGCTTCGCTGATCAACATTTGTTGTTGAGTTGAACTCGCCGAATGCCACAACACAGTTGGATGAAACTGCACGAACTCCACATCGCGAAGAGTTAATCCCGCACGCAATGCGAGCGCGTGACCGTCACCTGTAACTGCGGGAGGGTTTGACGTGCTGGCAAATACCTGGCCATATCCGCCAGTTGCAATTACAACAGCCGGAGCTTTTACTAACCCAACACTTTCAACATTTCCATCTGCATCCAGCTTTGCAATGCGTACGCCTGCAATGCGCCTACGTCCACCAGATGATTTGCCAAACACTAAGTCGAGTGCAAATGCGTGATCCATCACTTCAACACCGGCATTGATGGCATTCATGTCAAGAGTGCGTTGCACTTCGGCACCCGATTGGTCACCGCCAGCGTGCACAATACGCGAGTGAGAGTGTCCACCTTCGCGAGTGAGAGCACGTAACCCATCGCTACCTGGGTCGAAAGCGGCTCCTAAACGCTCTAAGTATTGAATTGCAGTTGGAGCATCACGCACCAGCGAGGTCACCGCTGCCTCATCACACAAACCTGCACCTGCAAGCAGTGTGTCGCGCACGTGTTCACCAAACGTGTCAGCGGGGTCAAGCACTGCAGCAAGTCCACCCTGAGCCCATGCTGTGCTACCTGCATCAAGGGTGTCTTTCGTAATGATCAATACATCACGAACAGGGCGTGCGGCCAATGCCGCAGCCAATCCAGCTGCACCAGAGCCAAGCACCACTACATCTACTTCGCGCGTCCATGAAACTTCTGGGGCGGCTAATTGTGTAGGCAGATTCACCAGTAACTGTTGAACGCGCGAACCAGTCGGCACTGTGACTATTCCTTCGTGCGCGATGGTGTGCCGATAGCAATCATGCGCTCTACAGATGCACGAGCTTTGTCGGCAATGTCACGTGGCACATCAACCACATCAGTTCCTTCACGCAATGAGCGCAGCAGTTTTTCTGGCGTAATCATTTTCATGTACTTACACACAGCCGCTCTGTTTACTGGCTCAAAGATCACGAGCGGATTTGCTTTGCGCAATTGGTGCAGCATTCCAGTTTCTGTTGCTACAAGCACCTTTTTTGCATGAGTATTTTGCGCAGCAGTAATCATTCCCGAAGTGGAAAGTATGTGTGTGCGTTCTGCAGGTACTGCTCCACTAGATGCCAAATACATTGCTGATGTTGCACAGCCGCATTCTGGGTGAATAAACAGTTCTGCCTCTGGCTCGGCAGCGACCATATTTTTCAAATCTTGTCCGTTAATTCCTGCATGCACGTGGCACTCGCCCATCCAGATGTGCATATTGGTTCGACCAGTTGCACGTTGCGCATGTGCACCAAGAAATTGATCTGGGCAGAACAAAATTTCTTGGTCAGCAGGAATTGATTGCACCACTTCAACTGCGTTTGATGAAGTGCAGCAGATGTCGGTTTCTGCTTTTACAGCTGCGGTGGTATTTACGTAACTCACTACCGCAGCACCAGGGTGCTCGGCTTTCCATGCACGCAACTGCTCGGCATTAATTGTGTCTGCAAGAGAGCACCCGGCTGCTGCATCAGGAATGATGACCGTCTTGTCGTAGCTCAGAATCTTTGCTGTCTCGGCCATGAAGTGCACGCCACAAAAAATGATGGTGCTTGCATCTACTTGAGCAGCAATACGCGACAAAGCAAGTGAGTCACCAACATGATGTGCGATTTCCTGAATCTCTGGCACCTGATAGTTGTGAGCAAGAATGACTGCATCGCGCTCTTTGGCAAGTGCGCGCACTTCTTGCGCCCATGCAGAATTAGGGCCGTAGTCAACGCTGTTTGCGACGCTTGAACTCACATACTCAAGTTATCGGCTACTCAAGCAATGCCGAATCTGTTGAAGATTGAGCAACATTGACAGGGCAATCGAACCACATGTTGGTCACGGCATCGGCCAAACTTCCGCGAGCGGCACCTGCATCGGTCACGACATCATGTGGGGTGTCGGCAAACCTCAATACTGACCCAACCCCCGCATCGCTTACGACGACGACCAGGCGAACTCGCCTGCGCTCTGGATGTTGACTCGGTGGGGTTGCTGATTCATCGTCGTTTTCTTCATCACCACGGATTGGTGCTGCCCACCCGCAAGTCAGTACAACAGCGGCATCAAACATGCGCACGATTGCACTGGTTTGGGCTTCAAGCAGCTCATACACGTCTCCGTGTTCTGCGAGAAACGTGATTCGCAGTGCTCCGTTTTCATTTCGAGCTACTGCCTGCTCATCAACAATGCTGATTCCATACAGTCGCGCTCGCGAGAGATCAAACCCGTCGAGTGACAGATGCAGACTGTCTTCAACGCAAGTGGCAAGTGTGACTGGACTAATGCTGTGTTGTGTCATGCCCCGATGTGTGTTCTAAGGCCTGTTTACGGACGCACTTGTGAGCCATTTCAGCCAATTCACGGCAGAATATAACCATGGCCAATTCGAACGGCAAGCCCCTCACACTTCCGCAAAAAGTCTGGGACCGCCATGTGGTGCAGAGCGCGCCCGGCGAACCCGATCTTCTCTACATCGACTTGCATCTGGTGCACGAAGTAACCAGCCCACAGGCTTTTGATGGTCTTCGTATTAATGGTCGCACCGTGCGACGCCCTGACCTCACTGTGGCAACCGAAGATCACAACGTTCCTACCGAAAATATTCACCTTCCAATTGCAGATGAAATCTCGTCAAAGCAAATTGAAGTGTTGCGAGCGAATGCAAAAGAATTCGGTGTCACGTTGTATCCAATGGGTCACGCCAAACAAGGCATTGTTCACGTCATTGGACCAGAGCAAGGTCGCACGTTGCCAGGCATGACCATTGTTTGCGGCGACAGCCACACTGCAACACATGGTGCATTTGGTGCACTTGCTTTCGGCATCGGCACCAGCGAAGTAGAACACGTGCTTGCAACCCAAACACTTCCCCAAGTACGTCCGAAGTGGATGAGTGTCACTGTTGACGGAAAACTTGCACCGGGTGTAACCGCAAAAGACATCATTCTGGCTGTCATTGCAAAAATCGGAACCGGTGGTGGCATTGGACATGTCATCGAATATCGCGGTTCTGCAATTCGTGCAATGTCGATGGAAGGTCGCATGACCATTTGCAACATGTCGATTGAAGCTGGCGCGCGCGCTGGTCTTGTTGCACCAGATGATGTCACCTTCGAATACTTAAAGGGTCGCGAACACGCACCAACTGGTGCCGAGTGGGATTCTGCAGTCGCCGATTGGCGCACGCTGTGCACCGATGAAGGCGCGCAGTGGGACACCGAAGTGGTGATTGATGCATCAACACTCACGCCATTTGTTACTTGGGGAACAAACCCAGCACAAGGAATTGGAATCGATGGAAAAATTCCAAACCCTGCCGATTACCAAGATGCAACTGCACGCAACACTGTTGAACGTGCACTTGAATACATGGGACTTACGGCAGGCACCGCAATACGCGACATTGCTGTAGACACGGTGTTCATTGGTTCATGCACAAATAGTCGTATCGAAGACTTGCGCGCAGCAGCCGGCGTGGTGAAGGGTCGCAAGGTTTCGGTCAAGCGAGCCATGGTGGTTCCAGGTAGCCATCAAGTGAAGAAGCAAGCAGAAGCCGAAGGCTTAGACAAAATTTTCGTGGCTGCTGGCATGGACTGGCGCGAACCAGGTTGCTCAATGTGTTTGGCAATGAACCCAGACAAGCTTGCTCCGGGTGAACGTGCAGCCAGCACGAGCAACCGCAACTTTGAAGGCCGACAAGGCCGTGGCGGTCGCACCCATCTCGTTTCACCAGAAGTTGCTGCAGCAACTGCCGTTGCCGGCCACTTCGCTACTCCAGGAGACTTGGTATGAAAGCGGTCAGCATGATTACGGGTCGCGGCGTTCCATTGAAGCGCTCCGACGTAGACACCGACCAGATCATTCCAGCCGAATGGTTGAAGCGTGTTGAGCGAACTGGTTTCGAAAAGGGATTGTTTTCAACATGGCGAGACGATCGCAATTTCGTATTAAACGATGAGCGGTATGCCGGCGCATCTGTTCTGGTTGCGGGCCCAAGCTTTGGTGTTGGTTCTTCGCGTGAACACGCGGTGTGGGCTATTCAGCAAGGCGGATTCGATGCGGTGATCGCACCAAGCTTTTCCGACATTTTCCGCAATAACTGCACAAAAAATGGACTTGTTCCTGTTGTGCTCTCTGAGCCAACCGTAAACAAAATTTGGGAAGTGATTGAATCTGATGCAAATGCAGAAATCACGATTGACATGCAGCGCCTGACCGTAGAAATTCCAAGCGCTGGAATTGTTGAAAAGTTTGATATGGATGCCTCAACACAAGACCGCTTCCTTCGCGGGCTCGATGATGTTGGCATCACCATGACCAAGGGCGACGCGATTTCAGCGTTTGAAACCTCACGCCCTGCCTGGCTGAACCAGCGCTAACTACGCCGGCAAAAACGTAAACAAGTCGCGCAATCGCGCGTCATTCGAAAACACTTCAATCGGGGCTTGCGGCTCAAGCCGCAGGCCTCGTTGAATAA
>JAFMJR010000042.1 GCA_017853385.1 Ilumatobacteraceae bacterium
GCGTTGCTCAAGCTTGGCGCATGGGCTCGCGAAAAACTTTCTTCATCGGTGGGCAGTCACGTAATTGGAATTACGGGATCGGTGGGAAAGACCTCGACAAAAGACTTCATTGCATCCGCATTGTCAAGTGAGCTCGTAGTCAGTGCGAATCAGAAATCATTTAACAACGATCAAGGTTTACCAATCACGATTTTGAATTCTGCTGATAACTCTCAAGCGCTAGTTCTTGAAATGGGAATGAGAGGGTTTGGCGAAATTTCACGTTTATGTTCTGTTGCAAAACCCCATATTGGGGTGGTGACTGCGGTTGCAGCTGCACACACAGAGCGTGTTGGCGACATCGCTGGTGTAGCACGAGCAAAGGCTGAACTTGTTCAGGCCCTGCCAAGTTCCGGGTTTGCCATTTTGAACGCAGATGACGAACGTGTTCGTGAGATGAGAATGCAAACCGATGCTCAAGTTTTGACGTATGGCTCGCAAGGTACGGCCGATATTTGCATCACGAAATGCAACCTTGACGAAATGGCAAGAGCCTCCGTTTCAGTGAAGACACCATGGGGTGAAGTTTCATGGGCGATGTCGGTTCCTGGTGCACATATGGCGCACAATGCTGCCGCGGCAATTGCAGTCGCTGGTGTGTGCGGAGTGAGTATTGAAAACGCGGCTGCTGCATTGGAAAGCAGCGCAATGTCGCCAATGCGCATGCAAATTTTGACGACAGACTCTGGACTGACTGTAGTTAATGATGCCTATAACGCGAACCCCACTTCGATGCGCGCGGCACTCGACTCGCTTGTAGCAATTAAGGCTGCACGACACGTGGTGGTTGCTGGCCAAATGGCTGAGCTTTCAAATTCAGAATTTGAACATTTTCAAATTCGTGAATATGCAGCGACTAAATCAATTGAATTCATCGCGTGTGAAACGACAAACTATGGAACGCCTTCGCTGAGTGCGCAAGAAGCTGTGCAGAAAGTGCTCGCAGGTGGAAATGACGCAGCGGTATTGGTGAAAGGGTCTCGCGTTGCCCAACTTGAACGCGTCGTGCAATTACTGACTAACTGAGAAGCCGCGCTTAGCGTCTAGCGCCGCCACGTTGCACCACCAAGCAAGGAACAGTGCCCAAGCTGCGCCAAACAACAGCAGCCATCGCGCACCGTATTGGTCAACCACGGGGCCAAACAACATGTTGCCTAGTGGCACTGTGCCGCCAAAAGACATAAACCACAGTGACATAACACGACCGCGCACTTCCGGCTTCAATCTGCTCTGCACCACAATTGACATTGCAGTAGTAGTGAAGAAGTAGGCAAAACCAAGAACGAATCCGAACACAAACGCAGGCACTGCAGAGCGTGATATGGCAAACAACACCATGCTCACTGCAAAACCAATAAATCCGTACTGCACAAGTTTGCGTTGATCACGATGTGAAAACTTGGTGCCAATGGCTAATCCGCCAAGTGCGGCGCCAAGCCCCCATGTTGCGTACAGCCATTTATAGGTTGATCCGTCTTCGGCGATTCCGAAATTGACATGTGCAACTGCAGGGAAGAGGCCAACGTATGGAAGCGAGAACAAAGAAAAACTTGCAAGCGTGAGCAACAATCTGCTGACACCAGAAATTTGTCGAGCAAGTGAAATGCCGCTAGTGAATCGACGCCAACCTTGGGTGGTATCAGGCGTAAACGAAGGAATATTTACTCGCATAAGAGCAAAAATGACAAACAAGTAGGTTGCAGCATTCATGAAAAAGAAGCCGGCGGTAGTGACTCCAACTTGCGACAACACGGCGACAATGATTGGTCCAACCACTCGAGAACCATTGATGACCACGCTGTTCAGTGAAAGAGCACCAGGCAGGTCGACAGGGCGAACGAGTGATGGCAACATGGCCGACCACGCAGGTGCGTTCAGGGCATTGCCAATACCCACTCCAAGTGCAGCTAAAAAGATGAAGATGAACTTGGGTTCACCCAATGCCAGAACCGCAAGTGCAATCGAAAACGCCAATTGCGTAAGTTGCATTGAAATAAGCCAGCGCCGACGGTCGAATTTGTCGGCAAGTACCCCTGCGAAGATGGAGAGAAAGAGCAGCGGCCCTAGCTGGGCGAAAATCATGATACCTACAAGAGAGGCCTTGCCTGTGCGGTGGTACACGTAGGCAGGAAGCACCACATTTTGCATCCAGGTGCCGATGTTTGAAGCAAAAGACCCAGACCACACCAATCGAAAGTCGCGTGAGGCGAGTGCGGCTTGCACCGAACCAGGCTTATGCGGGTTTGGGGAGTCTTGGTCGAGAGTAATGTCTGGCATGTGGAACACGCACACGCTACAACGCAGCAAACATCCGAATCGTTACTGAGCGATAAGTCACAAGGTGCATTTTGTGAATCACCTCGTGGAATTTTTAGCGAATGCCCACATTGCGGATCAAGCCTCTACCCAGAGCATGCACATTTTCGATGCGCATCTTGTGGATGGCGTGATTCGTGTTGTGACTAACGCGTAAACACTGAAAGCGGTGCAACGTATTCGCGACTGAGGTCGCGCGCAACTGCCTCATTGGTAATGCAGCCGCGAGCAGTGTTGAGTCCGTGGCGCAGTGCCTCGCTCTTTTCGATTGCAGCTTGCGCTCCAAGACGCGCGAGATCAATTTGATAGGGAAGTGTTGCGTTGGTAAGCGCGTAAGTGCTGGTGTATGGAACTGCACCAGGCATATTGCCAACTGCGTAATGCACAACTCCGTGTTGCATATAAATAGGGTCAACATGTGACGTTTCACGAGTGGTTGCAATGCAGCCGCCCTGGTCAACTGCCACGTCAACAATGACGGAGCCAGGCTTCATCGATCGCACCATGTCTTCGCTCACCACAATCGGTGCACGAGCACCTGCGACAAGAACTGCTCCAACCACTAAGTCGGCATCAAGTAGTGCACGTTCAATTGACCCACGATTTGATGCAAGCGTGGTGGTGCGACCAATACAGATTTGATCTAAGAATCGCAAACGGTCAAGGTTTTTATCCAAGATGGTGACATTGGCAAGCATTCCTGCAGCAATCCATGCCGCGTTGTAACCAACATTTCCTGCACCGATCACCACAACGTTTGCGGGGCGCACACCTGGTGCTCCACCCATAAGTACTCCGCGACCGCCTTGAGGGCGTTCAAGAAATCGCGCACCAGCTTGTGTTGCCAAACGACCCGCAATTTCACTCATCGGTGCAAGAAGCGGAAGTGAACCATCAGCTGCTTGCACGGTTTCATACGCAACAGCGGTTGTTCCCGCTTTCACGAGAGCTTCGGCAACCTTTGGATACGCCGACAAGTGAAGGTAGGTGAACAGTGTTAAGTCGTCGCGAAGATATCCAAACTCTTCTTCCTTTGGTTCCTTCACCTTGACCACCATTTGCTGCGACCAGGCATCTGCGGCCGTAGGCACAATCGTTGCTCCTGCTGCGACGAACTCCTCGTCGGTGATTGATGCCCCGAGTCCAGCCCCGGTTTCAACGAATACATCAATTCCAAGACGTTCAAACTCTCGAACGCCATCGGGCGTGAGTGAAACCCGACCTTCCATGGTTTTGACTTCTTTTGGAACACCTACGGTCTTTATTGCTTGAGCGCCATTGCTTGTAGCCATGTCCTATGTCTAGCCGAATGGGTAGTCTTGAGTCATGAAATCGTTTAACAACTTCATCAATGGCAAAGAAGTACCAGCGCGCGATGGTCGTACGACCCCGGTGATTGACCCAGCAACGGGCGAGCAATACGCCACGGCTGCGCTTTCTGGACCAAATGATGTTGACGATGCAATGAAGGCTGCTGCGGTTGCAGCCGAGTCGTGGAAGAACACCACCCCTGCAGTTCGCCAAAAAGCAATCAATGACATTGCCGATGTGATGGAAAAGCACATGACTGAATTGATTGAAGCTGAAATTGAAAATACGGGTAAACCTCGCGCAATTACGTTCAGCGAAGAAGTGCCTCCGATGATGGATCAGATTCGGTTCTTCGCTGGTGCCGCGCGCATGTTGGAAGGCAAGAGCGCTTCCGAGTACGTTCCAAACTTCACCTCATATATACGTCGTGAACCAATTGGCGTGTGTGCTCAGGTCGCACCATGGAACTACCCACTCATGATGGGTGTATGGAAATTCATTCCTGCAATTGCTGCAGGTAACACCACGGTGTTGAAGCCAAGCGACACCACGCCGGCATCAACTGCGTTGATTGCAAAAATTATCGGTGACATCTTGCCTCCAGGTGTGTTGAATGTGGTGTGTGGTGACCGCGACACAGGTCGTGCAATGGTGGATCACGACATTCCGGGAATGGTTTCTGTGACTGGATCTGTTCGCGCAGGTATGGAAGTTGCAGCAGGTGCGTCAAAATCGTTGAAGCGTTTGCATCTTGAACTTGGTGGTAAAGCACCAGTAATCATTTTTGATGATGCCGATCTTGAGCTTGCAGCAGAAACCATTGCGATGACGGGTTACTTCAACGGCGGTCAAGACTGCACTGCAGCAACGCGCGTCATTGCCGGACCAAAGGTGTACAACGATTTCGTCACCTTGCTCACCGAAGCTGCAAAGAAGACCAAGACAGGTCGACCAGATGAAGATGTGTTGTATGGTCCGCTCAATAACGAAGTGCACCTCGGTAAGGTGCGTGGCTTCCTTGATCGAGTGCCAAAGCACGCGAAGGTCAACGTTGGTGGATCGCAGGTTGCAGGCAAGGGTTACTTCTTTGAGCCAACCGTGGTTTCCGACCTGAAGCAAGACGACGAGATGATCCAAAATGAAATCTTTGGACCAGTCATTACCGTGCAGAAGTTCAGCGACGAGGCAGAAGCTTTGAAGTGGGCGAACGGCGTGGAATTCGCTCTTGCCTCATCGGTGTGGACCCGCGACCTTGGTCGTGCAATGCGTATGACCAAGAACCTCGACTTTGGTTGCGTGTGGGTAAACACCCACATTCCGATGGTGGCCGAAATGCCGCACGGTGGCTACAAAAAGTCGGGCTATGGCAAAGACCTCTCGATGTACGCGCTCGACGATTACACGCGCATTAAGCACGTGATGATCAACCTCAACAGTTAGTCTTTTCACTAATGGGGGAATCGGCAAGCGACGTCATTGTTCTTGATCATGTGTCAAAGCGCTATGGCGACTTTGTTGCGGTTCACGATGCCAATTTCTCGATAGGTAGTGGCGAATTCTTCGCCATGCTCGGGCCATCTGGGTGTGGCAAGACAACAACGCTGAAGATGATCGCTGGTTTTGAACAGCCCACATCTGGTCGTGTGTTGCTAGATGGCGTCGATGTTTCCGATGTTCCGCCGTACAAGCGCAATGTCAACACGGTGTTTCAGCAATACGCGCTGTTTCCACACATGACGGTGTTTGACAATGTTGCGTTTGGGCCGCGATCAAAAAAAGTTGATGAATCAAAAATTAAAACCAGCGTCATGGAGATGTTGGAAATTGTCCGACTCAGTGAATTTGCAAAGCGCAAGCCTTCACAATTGTCGGGCGGTCAACAGCAACGTGTTGCGCTAGCCCGAGCGCTCGTCAATTACCCAAGTGCGTTGTTGTTAGACGAACCGCTTGCTGCACTCGACTTGAAACTTCGCGAGGCGATGCAAATCGAGCTGAAGCGAATTCAGCGCGAAGTGGGAATCAGTTTTATCTTTGTCACTCACGATCAAGGCGAGGCGCTCACCATGAGCGACCGTATCGCTGTTATGAGCCAAGGTCATGTTGAGCAGATCGGAACGCCACAAGAGATTTATCGCTCACCAGCATCACTCTTTGTTGCAGGATTCATCGGATCGGCGAACTTGCTTCCTGGAACGGTGAAGAGTCACGAGGGTAACGACGTAGTTGTTGCGCTGAAGTCGGGCTCAACCATTCGGGTCGCAGGTCAAGCACAGGCTCACAGCGTTGGTGCACCTGTCTCAGTCATGCTTCGCCCTGAGAGACTGCGTCCGTCAAACCAAGCCGATGGTACGGGTCAGAGCCTGCAGGGAACATTGACCGACTTGGTATTCCAAGGCGCCACTGCGCGAATGATTGTTCGTTTGTCGGATGGAACCGAGCTGACATGTCTTGCAGACTCGTCGGCTCGCATGCCACAAATGCAAGTTGGCACAAGTATGAACGTTTCGTGGGATGTTGATGGTGGATATGTATTGGCTGGTTGGCCAGACAAGGCAGGGTCCACTTCAACAGACGTCGATCACATTGAGTCCACGCTCTAATATCAACAACGAGATAGATAAGTCACAAAAGGGGAGAATCGCCATGTCGGCAAATACACCAAAAAACACAATGACTCGCCGCCAATTCTTGGCTCGCTCTGGTGCTCTTGGCGCACTCGGTCTCTCGTTGCCGGCGTTCTTAGCTGCTTGTGGTGGAACCGAAGGCGGCGGTGGTGGCGGAGAAGAATCATTGTTCTTTGACAACTGGCCGTTGTACATCGACCCAACAGCAGATGGCTTGACGGGCACTGTTGATCGCTTTATGGCTGAAACCGGTGTGAAAATGACTTATGGCGAAGGCTATAACGACAACAACGAATACTTCGCAAAGATTCAGCCACTGCTTGGTGCAGGTAAATCAATTGAAGCAGACATCATTGCTCCAACATTTTGGATGGCAGGGCGTTTGATCAGTCTTGGTTGGACAGAAAAATTGCCAAAGGATCTCATTCCTAACTTCGCAAATATCGAAGATGTGTATGTCAATCCAACATGGGACCCAACGGGTGAATACTCGATGCCTTGGCAGGCAGGTACCGCAGGTATTGCGTACAACATCGATGTGACGGGCCGTGAAATTAAGAGTGTTGCCGATTTATTCGACCCAGAGTTCAAGGGCAAGATCGGCATGCTTACGGAAATGCGCGACACCATCGGCCTCATTTGCATGAGCCTTGGAATTGACCCTTCAAAGATCACATCGTTTGAAGATGCAGCTCCTGCATTTGAGAAATTGGCACAAGCAAAAGCCGATGGTCAGATTCGTGCTTTCACTGGAAACGACTATGCGGACGACCTCGTGAGTGGAAACTTCGCCGCATGTGTTGGTTGGTCGGGAGACGTATTGCAGCTCGGCAAGGACAGCCCAAATGTTCGCTTCGTGATCCCAGAAGAAGGTGGCACAAGCTGGTGCGACACCATGGTGTTGCCAAAGGGCCTTGCAAACTCAACCGCGGCAGCAAAGTGGATGAACTTCTGCTACGACCCAGTACAAGCTGCGCAAATCACGCAGTACGTGCAGTACTTGTCGCCAGTTAAGGGTGTTCGTGATGAGTTGGCCAAGCTTGATCCAGAGCTTGCAGAAAACCCATTGCTCTTCCCAGACGATGAATCAAGTGCACGTCTGCGTTCATTCGCAACGCTGACGGAAGATGTGGAAGCGAAGTTCGACGAGGAATTCTCGGCTATTACCGGTGCTTAGGCTCCGAACGAAACGCTGAACAGCACATGACCGAAACGGTCGAACGCAACAATCGCATCGCGCGAAATGCCGATCGGGTGGGTCTTGGCGCAATGATCCTTGCGTCCATTTGCTTGGTCGCCTTAGGTGCTCATTGGGTGAGTGGGCCAATGGTTTCGGTCATTGTGCTGGTGCTGGTTGCCGTAATCGTTGGAGTTTTAGTGCTTGCGTATACGGGTGGGCCAGAGGCTCGACGGTTGCTTGCGCCATACGGGCTGCTTAAGCCAGGCATGCTGTGGCTTGCGCTGTTCTTCTTGGCACCTGTTTGGTCGCTGTTACGCATTTCGCTCTCCACCAAAGAGAGCCGATTTTCGGTCAACTACAACTTCAGTTGGGCCTTCGAAAATTACACAAAAGCGTTTAGCGATTTCGGCAAGCAATTTGAACATGCGTTTGTGTATGCAGCAATTGCCACGGTGCTCACCATCTTGATTGGTTATCCGCTTGCTTATGTCATTGCATTTCGTGGTGGAAAGTACAAAAACATTTTGCTCGGGCTAGTGGTAGTTCCATTTTTTACCAGTTACCTCATTCGCACCATTGCTTGGTCAACGATCCTTGCTGACCGCGGAATTGTGGTGCGAGCGCTTAACGCAGTTGGTCTAGAGCGCTTGTTTGAGTGGATGCACATCATGGATAACGGCAAGTTGCTGAATACACCGGCGGCAGTGATCGGCGGACTCACGTATAACTTCCTACCGTTCATGTTGCTCCCCATTTATGTGAGCCTCGAAAAGATCGACACCAACCTGGTTAATGCTGCAGGCGATTTGTACTCCAGCGCATCGAGAGCTTTTCGCAAGGTGGTGCTGCCGCTATCAATTCCTGGAGTGTTTGCTGGAACGTTGCTTACATTCATTCCGGCCGCTGGCGATTTTGTGAATGCACAGTTCTTGGGAAATCCAAATACCTCAATGATTGGAAACTCAATTCAGGATCAATTCTTGAAGCAAAACAATTATCCCGTTGCCTCAGCAATGGCCGCAGTGCTAATGGTGAGCATTGCAACGCTGGTGTTGTTGTACACACGCATTTTTGGAACTGAGGACTTGGCATGATGCGCAAGCGAACCAAGTACGGACGCTACGCGCTCAATGTGTTCGCAGGACTTGGACTGGTGTACTTGTTTGCGCCGATCTTCTTTATCGTTGCCTTTAGCTTCAACAAGCCAAACGGTAACTTCAACATTGCTTGGCAATCATTTACCTTTGACAACTGGTTACATCCATTTGCCGAACAGTCGCTGACACGCGCATTGTGGAAGAGTCTTGAAATTGCGGCAGTGTCAACCTTTATCTCTACCATCCTCGGCTCGCTCATTGCAGTTGCGTTATCGCGGTACAAGTTTCGGGGTAGCGAAGGCATCAACTTGTTTTTGGTTCTGCCACTCACGACACCTGAAATCGTGCTCGGCTCATCGCTTGCAACTCTGTTCCTTGGTCAAAACTTCATCGACTTCGGAATGGTCACCATCATCATTGCTCACATCATGTTTCAGGTGAGCTTCGTAGCGCTTACCGTTCGTGCACGCATTCGTGGCTTTGACTGGACTCTCGAGCAAGCCGCTCAAGACTTGGGTGCGACACCATTCCGCACGTTCATGAAGGTGACCTTCCCACTTATCCTCCCTGGAATTTTGGCTGCAGCACTGTTGGCCTTTGCTCTTTCCATCGACGACTTCATCATTACGTTCTTTAACTCTGGGCCAATACAAACTTTCCCATTGCAGATCTATGGTGCTTCGCGTGTGCGCATTCCGCCTCAAATCAATGTGTTGGCTTCCATCATCTTGTTCTTCAGCGTTGCAATCTTGATGGCCGGAACCATTGCAGGCATGCGCAAATCTGCCGAGAAGCAAGCCACAGCCAAAAAGTTCAAACTGCCACTGCGTAAGTAATGACCAAAACTCATTACGAAATTCTTGGCGTCTTGCCTAATGCAAGCGCAGATGAAATTCGTGTTGCCTACCGCATGCGTGTGCGCGAGGTGCACCCAGATTCTTCTGTTGGTAAAAGTGCTGACGCCTCGCAGCGGATGGCAGAGATTTCCAAGGCCTGGGAAGTGCTTCAAGACCCCGTGCTACGCGCACAGTACGACAGGTTGCTCATTGTTGGATCCCCTGTTGCCGAAACTCGATATGAGCCTCCGGTTTTTATCGAGCGGGGTACTTTCCCGTGGAGAATGGTCGGGTCGTTAACGGGTATTGGAATAGCAGTGGTTTTGCTGATCAATATTTTGTCGGATCCTGCCACTCCGAGTGGCCCAGACGGGCTTATTTCGGGAGGGTCGTGTGTGGTGATTGATGCCAACCAACTTGCCAATGAAGTGCCGTGCGATCAGCAGCACTACGGCGTCACTCGAACACTTGTTGGCTTCGATATGACTTGCCCGACTGACACCGAGCCGTATCGCGACCGACAAGGTATGGGCATTGCATGTGTCGACCCCGCATAATGCTGGAAAGGTAGTCTGATTTCGTGTCGAAGCAGTGTGAGCGTCCGAGTTGCAGGGAACTTGCAGTTGCTGCATATTTTCTCGATTCATCTGAACTGTTGATGACATTGGAGAATTATGCGCCGGTTGATGGTCTGCAAGTAAATGCACTCTGCCGCCGCCATGCAGATGCACTTGTCGTTCCTCGAGGATGGCGCATTGAAGATAAACGCGAAAATGTTCCGCGCTTATTCCCAGTGACCGCACCAGCCGAGAAGCCGAAGGCAAAAAGTACTGCAACGAAGAAAGCTGATGCGAAAAAGCCTCGAGCAAAATTGCCGCGACCAAGCATCTTTGATGAATTGAAAAATGACAAGAAG
>JAFMJR010000043.1 GCA_017853385.1 Ilumatobacteraceae bacterium
AGTTCGCCTAACCTAGAGCCGTTATGAAGGGCCTCATTCTTTCGGGCGGCGCGGGAACGCGCCTTCGGCCCATTACCCACACCAGCGCCAAACAGCTGGTGCCAATCGCCAACAAGCCGATCTTGTTCTACGGCATTGAGGCCATGGCCAAGGCGGGCATTCGCGAAATCGGCATCATCATCGGCGAGACGGGTAAAGAGATTCGGGCGGCAGTGGGCGACGGCTCACAGTTTGGTGTGAAAGTCACCTACATTCCTCAAGATGCGCCGCTTGGGCTTGCGCACTGCGTGCTCATTGCACACGACTTCTTGGGTGACGACGACTTCGTGATGTATCTGGGCGACAACATGCTCGAACAGGGACTCAATGAATTTGTTGACGAGTTTGAATCGGCGCGTAAGTTGGGCGGACCAAAGGCACCTACTGCGCAAATTTTGTTGTGTCACGTAGAAGACCCACGACAGTTTGGTGTTGCTGAAGTAACGGCAGAAGGTCATGTGGTTCGACTGGTGGAGAAACCACAAAATCCACCATCAGATCTCGCACTCGTCGGCGTGTATTTGTTTGACAAGACCATTAATGAAGCAGTGCGCGCAATCAAACCTTCGCCACGTGGCGAACTTGAAATTACCGATGCCATTCAGTGGATTGTTGAACAGGGTTACGTGGTGAACCACAAGGTGTTGGAAGGTTGGTGGATCGACACCGGCAAGAAAGACCCGTTACTTGAGTGCAATCGCTTGGTACTTGAAGTGCTTGAGCCGCGCAATGAAGGTGATGTTGATGCAGTTTCGCAAATTGAAGGACGCGTGGTCATTGAAAAAGGTGCTGTAGTGCGCAACTCGCGCATTCGCGGACCAGTTGTTATCGGCGCTGGCGCAGTCATTGATCACGCCTACATCGGGCCGTATACATCGCTTGGCCGCAACTGCAAAGTTGAACATTCCGAAATGGAGCATTCAGTGGTGCTCGATGGCTCAAGCATCGTAGGTATTGCGCGTCTTACAGACTCACTCATTGGCCGCGATGTGCAGGTAACTCGCTCTGAACAAAAGCCACGTGCTTTGCGCCTGATGCTCGGCGACGACTCGAAAGTAGAACTTGAATAATGGCTGTCATTACTGAATCAAGCATCATCAAAGATGTTCAAATTGTTGAGCCAGCCATGTTTAAAGATGAGCGTGGATTCTTTATTGAGACGTATCGCCGTCAATGGTTTCCACTTGGCCGCGAAATGATTCAAGGTAATCGTGGTGATCGCCAGGCTGGTTGCATCGTTGGTTTGCATTATCACCTGCATCAAAGTGACTACTGGTATGTGCCATATGGATCGTGTCGAGTTGTGTTGCACGACTTACGCACAGGATCGCCAACCGATGGTGCAACGCAGGTAATTGATTTGGGGACGCAGGCAGACGGTACGCATGACCATCGTGGAATCTTTATTCCACCTGGAGTTGCGCATGGTTTTGCTTCGCTAACCGACATGACCATTACGTATTTGGTTGATGGTTATTACAACCCAGCCGACGAGCGTGGCCTTGCGTATAACGACCCAGGTGTGAAAGCAGATTGGGGAATTGCAAACCCAATTTTGAGCAAGCGCGACCAAGAAAACCCAACGCGGGGCAATATCGATCCGCAGTTTCAGCCACACTTCTCGTTGAGGACCTGATTTAACACATGAAGATTTTTGTTACTGGTGGTGCTGGCTTCATTGGCTCAAACTATGTGCGTTGGGTGCTTGCAAACACCGACCATGAAGTGACTGTGTTTGATGCGCTTACCTACGCGGGCAATTTGTCCACGTTGAAAGACGTAGATGACAACAAGCGCTATTCGTTTGTGAAAGGCAACATTTGTCAGCCCGGTGATGTTGATGCAGCAATGCGCGGACACGACGCAGTGGTGCACTTTGCAGCTGAGAGCCACGTAGATCGCTCAATTGAGGGAAGCGAAGACTTTATTCTCACCAACTGCTTTGGCACCAATGTGATTATGGATGCCGCACGTCGTTTAGAAATGCAGCGCGTTGTGCATATTGGCACCGACGAAGTGTATGGATCCGTTGAAGTTGGATCATCAAAGGAAACCGATCCGCTTGAGCCGCGTTCACCGTATTCGGCAAGTAAAGCAGGAAGCGATCTGATTGCACTTTCGTACCACGCAACACATGGTCTTCCAGTAACGGTTACGCGTTGCACCAATAACTTTGGCCCATATCAATACCCAGAAAAAGCAATTCCGCTGTTCACCACCAACTTGCTCGATGGCAAGAAGATTCCGTTGTATGGCGATGGATTGAATGAACGTGACTGGCTGTATGTAGACGACCATTGCACTGGCGTGCACTTGGTATTGGAAAAAGGAAACGTTGGCGAGATTTACAACATTGGTGCGGGCAACGAAACCGCAAACCGAGTGTTGGTTGACAAATTGCTTGCATTGCACGGCAAAGATGAATCAAGTGTGCAATATGTCGAAGACCGTAAGGGCCACGACCGCAGATACTCAGTAGACATTGCCAAGATCACCAAACTGGGTTGGAAGCGCGAGCGTTCACTAGATGAGGCTCTAGAAGAAACTGTGAAGTGGTACCGCGATAATCGTTGGTGGTGGGAGCCTCTCAAGGGCAAGAAGTAATGAAGCTGTTTGTCACCGGTGCAGGTGGCCAGCTTGGTCATGAGCTAGTTCTTGCAATTCGCGAGGCGGGTCACGAAGCAATTGCTGCAACACATGCGCAGTTGGACATCACCGACGAAGAAGCGGTGCGCATTGCAATCGGGTCTGCCAAACCAGATGTAGTCATTCATGCTGCTGCTTGGACAGCAGTTGATGCATGTGAAGGTGATGCCGAGAAGGCAATGCTTGTTAACGGCACTGCATCAAAATTTGTGGCTGATGCTGCTCATGCTGTCGGGGCACGCGTGGTCTACATCAGCACCGACTATGTGTTTGATGGAACAAAGCCAACGCCTTACAACGAAGACGATGATCCCAACCCGCAGAGTGTGTACGGAGCATCAAAGTTGGCCGGCGAGCAGGCGATGGGCGATGGCGACGCGATCGTTCGCATTTCGTGGGTGTGCGGGTATCACGGCGCAAATATGGTGAAGACCATTTTGAAGCTGGGAGCAACTATGCCCGAGCTCAAGTTTGTAAACGACCAAATTGGTAATCCAACATTTGCCGACGATGCGGCGCGCGCAATCGTGCACATTGCATTAAGTGGCAAGGGCGGAATTTGGCACGTGACGAACCAGGGTGCAGTCAGTTGGTATGAGTTTGCGCGTGATGTTTTGCGTGCAGCGGGAATGGATGCTGGAAAAGTACAACCAATTGCAACAAGTGATTTGCAACCACCTCGACCAGCAAAACGACCTGCAAATTCGGTACTGCACAATGGCGCAATGCAATCGGCTGGTTTTGCATTATTGCCCGACTATCACGAACCCCTTGCGCGATTGGTGCGACGACTTCTGGCAGACGCAGGCGAGTAGGGTATTTGTATGAATGACCTCACGTTGATCGCTGAATTAGAGCCAGTTGCAGCGAAACTGCTTGAGCGTCACATGGGTGTGGCTAAGGAATGGTTTCCACACGAAATGGTTCCATACAGCCGCGGTAAAGATTTTGAACCAGGCCGCCAATGGGTTCCTGAAGATGCCGACTTTGGAGATGCAGGTAGTGAAATTGACGAAGCTGTTCGTGGTGCTTTGTATTTAAACCTGCTTACGGAAGACAACCTTCCGTACTACTTCCGTGACATTGATCGATTGTTCGGAAGTGACACGGCGTTTGGCGAATGGGCTCGCAACTGGACAGCAGAAGAGGGCCGACACAGCATTGTGATGCGCGATTACTTCACAGTGACACGTGCAGTAGACCCTGTACAACTAGAGCGCGCACGCATGATTCAGGTGCGTTCTGGTCAGGTTCCTGCACCACTCGATGCCTTTGAGGCCTTGTCGTATGTGAGCATGCAAGAACTCGCTACACGTATTTCGCATCGCAACACAGGAAAATTCATGACCGACCCAGTTGGCACCGACATCATGTCGCGAGTGGGTAATGACGAAAACCTGCACTACTTGTTTTACCGAGATCTCACTTCAGCAGCACTAGAAATTGATCCATCGTCAACAGTGCTCGGAATTGAACGTGCAGTAACCACGTTTGCGATGCCTGGGCTCGGAATTCCCGATTTCGATCGCATTTCAAAGGCAGTGGCAAAAGTTGGTATCTACGACCTGCTCATTCACCATGATCAGATTCTTGAGCCATGTATTAAACGCCACTGGAAGCTTGAAGAAGTAACTGGATTGAGTGATGAAGCTGAACGTGCTCGAGAGAACATTTTCAAGCAGATGGCCCGCACTCAAAAAGTGGGCAAGCGTCTTGCTGGCGACCGCGTTGACGCCTAAATCCGCCCTCTAATTTCCTTTCACTTGACTCGGTCGCCAATCACTGGTGGACTATCCACATGGCAAATGCAACCTTCACCAGTATGGATGTGTCAACAAAAGAAGAGTGGCTCAACATTGGCGCCGAGACCGCGAAAAATCAGCCTCGTGTTGCCGAAGGCATTTTGAACATGTTGCGTGGCATGAACACCATTGTTGATGGTTTTGTTACCGACCAACTGACGCACGCATTGCAAACTGCAACGTTGGCCGAACGTGCTGGAGCAGATGACGAAGTAGTAGTTGCTGCGTTGTGTCACGACATTGGCAAGGCCATTAGTGTCCCGAATCATCCTGCAATTGCTGCCGCAATTTTGAAGCCATACGTGCGCCCAGAAGTGCATTTCATGATTGAGGCGCACCAAGATTTTCAGGGAAAGCATTACTACGGACATTTCGGTATGAACCCTGATGCTCGTAAGAAGCACGAGGGTCACCCTGCTTACGAACTTGCAGCGAAGTTTGCAGACGAATGGGATCAGAAAGCGTTTGATCCAAACTACGACACATTGCCGCTTGAGCATTTTGAAGACCGAGTACGCGCGGTGTTTGCCAAAGCAAAATTTGTTGCGGCTGACTAAATGATGCGCAGCAATTCGCTGCCGATGTATGACTTTCCTGAAGTTCATTCTTCAACAAAGGCAATACTTGACGCGCTAAGCGAAATCTTCACGTCGTTAGGAGACCCCTCTCACGCCGCTTTTCCTGAAAGCTCTATTCACGCGGATCTCATGCGCTTGTGGAAGGACGACTCAACGTTGTTCAGCCAGTCATGTGGCTTGCCGTTCGTGGAAGAACTTCATGACTATGTGGACATCGTTGCAACACTGAAGTGGTCGGGCATTAGCGACGATCGTGGCTGGTATCGCACGGTCATTGTTGTTCGAGATGAACTTGCAGTTAGATCTGTAAGTGAAGTTGGCGGTTTGCAGCCAGTAATTACCAACACGCAAAGTTTGAGTGGATGGTGCAGTCTTGGTGTTGCTTTGAGCCAAGCAGGCATTACAGCAACTTCGGTTCGTCCATATATTGCTAGCGAAGGACATGCGAAGAGCCTGCAGTTTTTGCAAGACAAGCGTGCTGACTTTGCATCTATTGACCCGGGCACGTTTCAGTTATTGCAACGACATCGACCAGCATTGACGTCGGGGTTGCGCGTGATTGGCCAAGGGCCGCATGTGCCTGCAACGCCGTTGCATGTGTCTAAGGTGCGAAAGTCAACGCTGAGTGCTTTGCAAGGCGCGGTGCTCGATGTGTTTTCGCGTGATGATTTGGCCAAGGCGCGGGCTGAAATTGGTATTGATGGCGCAGTGGCAATAAATGCCAGCGATTACTCAATGATTTCTGGGCTTGTTGCGCAAGCCAATGCCGTATTGCCTCGACGCTAGGCAATAGGCGAGACTAGAAGCCTTATGTCAGGACCACGCCCAGTAATTGCCCCACGCGGAACCGAATTGTCTTGTGCCAACTGGCAGATCGAGGCGCCGTATCGAATGTTGCAGAACAATCTCGACCCCGATGTTGCCGAGCGACCAGACGACTTAGTGGTGTATGGCGGAACTGGGCGAGCTGCTCGTAGTTGGGATGCCTACGACGCAATGCTGCGCACCATGCGCACGATGAAGCCAGACGAAACCATGCTGGTGCAGTCGGGAAAGCCAGTTGGCGTGTTTCGCACGCACGAGTGGGCGCCACGCGTGTTGCTTGCGAATTCAAACTTGGTTGGTGACTGGGCTACTTGGGATGAGTTCCGCCGCCTAGAGCAAATGGGTCTCACGATGTACGGCCAGATGACTGCAGGCTCATGGATTTATATTGGCACTCAAGGAATTTTGCAGGGCACATATGAATGCTTTGCAGAAATTGCTCGTCGAAAGTTCAATGGCACTCTTGCGGGAACCATCACGCTCACCGCTGGTCTTGGTGGAATGGGTGGAGCGCAGCCACTTGCAGTCACGATGAACGATGGCGTTGCTTTGTGTATTGACGTAGATGCTTGGCGAGTCAATCGTCGTGTTGAAACTCGCTACTTAGATGAAGTTGCTGATTCGCTAGAAGATGCAGTGGCGCGTTGCGTGAAAGCCAAAGCTGAAAAGCGTCGCTTGTCGGTGGGCGTAGTTGGCAATGCTGCCGATATGTTTCCAAAGTTGTTGCAGATGGGTTTCCCTGCAGACATCGTGACCGACCAGACGAGTGCGCACGACCCGCTGTCGTACATGCCAAATGATTTAAGTGACGATGCTGCACAAGAAATGTTGAAGTCAAACCCAGAAGAGTTCATTCGCCGCTCACGCGCTGCGATGGCTGCGCACTGCCAAGCAATGGTGGGATTCATGGATGCGGGTGCCGAAGTGTTTGACTACGGCAACTCGTTGCGCCGCGAAGCACAACTTGGCGGTTACGACCGCGCATTTGACTACCCAGGTTTCTTGCCTGCTTACATTCGTCCGTTGTTCTGCGAAGGCCGCGGGCCATTCCGTTGGGTTGCATTGTCAGGAGACCCAGCAGATATTGCTGCAACTGATCAGGCAGTGCTTGAAGAATTCCCAGATGATGAAGGTCTGCACAAGTGGATGCGCTTGGCAAAGGAGCGCATTGCGTTTCAAGGCCTTCCAGCTCGTATTTGTTGGCTGGGTTATGGCGAACGTCATCGTCTTGGGCTGCGATTTAACGAAATGGTGCGCAAGGGGCAATTGAAGGCTCCAATTGTGATTGGTCGCGATCACCTGGACTCTGGATCAGTTGCTTCGCCGTATCGAGAAACCGAAGCGATGATCGATGGGTCAGATGCCATTGCAGACTGGCCACTTTTGAATGCGCTGGTTAATACAGCCGCGGGAGCAACGTGGGTGAGCATTCACCACGGTGGTGGCGTAGGCATAGGTCGAAGTATTCACGCTGGAATGGTGGTGGTTGCAGATGGCACCGATTTGGCAGCAGAAAAGCTGTCGCGAGTGTTGTTGTCCGACCCGGGCATGGGAGTTATTCGTCATGCAGATGCCGGATACGACCGAGCAATCAACGTTGCAGGTGAGCGCGGAGTGCGCTTGCCAATGCGGGAAAGCTAAACCATTTTCATGGCTACCTATTTTGCGCAGTGGGCATGGCGTGGTGCCGAGCACACAGTTGCCAACGTGCGCATCACCGTGAACAACGGAGTGATTAGCGCAGTGGAAGACAACGCTGCAAAGCAAGACGGTGATGTGGCAATTGCTGGTGTTGTCATGCCGGGCCTGGTGAATGCTCATAGCCATGCATTTCATCGAGCATTGCGCGGCAGAACTCATGGCGGTACTGGCGACTTTTGGTCATGGCGTACACCGATGTATGAAATTGCCAACCGCTTAACACCAGATTCGTATCGCGAACTTGCAGCAATGACTTTTGCGGAAATGGCACTTTCTGGAATAACTGGTGTTGGTGAGTTTCATTACATTCATCACAACACTGATGGCACAAAGTATAAGAACCCAAATGAAATGGGTCTTGCCATGGTGCAAGCCGCTCAACGTGCGGGCATTCGCATTGCGTTACTTGATGTTGCGTACTTACATGCAGCGTTAGATAAACCAGAGCCGCTAGCCGAGCAGAAGCGATTTTCGGATGGAAACATTGATGCATGGCTTGACCGAGTAGATGCACTTGGCGAAGGCGGCGAAGGTTGGACTGTGGGAATGGCACCACACAGCGTGCGTGCAGTGCATCCTCGTGAACTCGAAGAAGTTGTCGCAAACCGACACGGCAAAGTGGTGCACTTGCATGTTTCTGAGCAACCTGCAGAAAATGCAGCATGTGTTGCAGCTACTGGTATGACGCCAACTCAGGTGCTCGACAATGTTGGTTTACTTGGCCCGCACATGACAGCAGTACATGCGACTCATCTCACCGAAACTGATATTTCCTTGCTTGGAAAATCGCACACGTGTGTCTGTCTGTGTCCAACCACTGAGCGCGACCTTGCTGATGGTGTTGGGCCGGCTGCGGCACTACGCGATGCGGGTGCCACGCTGTCGCTTGGCACCGATTCAAATGCGTTTATTGACATGTTTGAGGAAACACGAGCCATTGAAACCGATGAGCGTTTAGTTACTGGCAAACGGGGACTGCATACGCCAAGCGCGTTGCTGGCAGCAGCGACTTCGGTTGGGGCGAAATCGCTTGGATGGGGTCAGCACGGTATTCAGGTTGGGGCTCCAGCAGATTTCATTGCGCTATCGCTCGATTCAGTGCGCCTTGCGTCATTTGATGGAACAAATGGGGCAGCCCACATTGTGCATTCGGCCGCGCCAAGCGATGTGCGTGACGTGTGGGTCGGCGGCAAACAAGTTGTCGCAAATTTCCGACACACCGAAATTGATGATGTAGTTGCAGGGCTGCGCAGCGCAATTGCTGCTGTCGTTACACTGTAAGCACTATGGCTATTCTCCCAATCGCAACTGTTGGTCACCCAGAACTCAAAATTGTCGCAAAGGAAGTAACTCGTGAAGAGTTGGCTTCAGCAGAGGTGCAGCAATTTATTGATGACCTTGTCGAAACCATGCGCCATGCAAATGGAGCAGGGCTAGCTGCAACACAGGTGTTGCGTCATCAGAGAATTTGCGCAGTTGAAGTAGACAACAATCCGCGTTACCCATACAAGCCACGTGTGCCGCTCACCATTTTGGTCAACCCGGTTATCACCTTCCTTGACGATGACACGTTTGACAACATGGAAGGTTGCTTGTCGGTGCCGGGAATTCGCGGTCAAGTTGCGCGCCATACTCGAATTCATGTGAAGGCATGGGATCGCTTTGGCAATGACATTGATACTGAAATTCGCGGCCTCACCGCATGCACCTATCAGCATGAAGTTGACCACCTTGATGGTCTGTTGTTCCTCGACAAGGTGATTGATTCAGGAACTCTTACAACCTGGGATTCGTTTAACCAGTTCCATCATGATGCTTTCGTGGACCGCGCCAAAGCGCTGGTTGCTAAACACGGTTCGTAATGTTTGCGCTGACCGGCATCGGTCATTTAGTCACGAACGACGAAACAGTAGGTTCGGACAAACTTGGAATTCTGAATAACGCTGCGCTCGTTGCTGATGATGCAGGGAACATTGCATGGGTGGGAAAGCAGTCTGAATTAGCGAGTCACTTCGATGGCAAACCTTATGACGTTGGTGGTCGCGCAGTAATTCCAGGTTTTGTTGATAGCCACACGCACTTGGTATTTGCGGGTGATCGTGCACTTGAATTTGAATCACGCATGCAAGGTAAGCCGTATGCCGCAGGTGGAATAAAGACCACCATGGCGGCAACTCGTGCTGCATCAGATGCAGAGTTGACCGCAAATGTGGCACGCCTCGCAAGCGAAGCATTGGCGTCAGGCACCACCACGATTGAAGTGAAATCGGGATACGGGCTTTCGGTTCTTGATGAAGAACGATCTTTAGTGGCCGCAAAGACAGCCACAGATGAAACCACGTTCCTGGGTGCCCATGTTGTGCCGCCAGATTCCAATGCTGATGATTACGTGGCCTTGGTGCAGGGAGAAATGTTGAACGCATGCAAAGGGCATGCGAAGTGGATTGACGTGTTTTGTGACCGGGGTGCATTCGACGTAGATCAGGCTCGGGCAATTTTGCAAAGCGGAGCTGCTGCCGGTTTAGGAACCCGCATTCACGCCAATCAGTTGCAGCAAGGTGGAGGAGTGCA
>JAFMJR010000011.1 GCA_017853385.1 Ilumatobacteraceae bacterium
TCGGCCAGCGACACTGACGTCGAAACCTGTCAGCCCCGTTAACTTTGCTTGCCTTGTCAGTGTACGCCGGGGTGTACAAAGGTTTTCATTTCAATGGAAATAATGCGTAAAGAGATTGCACGAGGTCGCGAGCCTTGAGAGTTTGTTCTGTTGGTGAGCCTTCAAATGCCGTGTTCACCACGATCACCATGCGTTTACTAGGTGAAACAGTCACGTACTGTCCGTAGTAGCCAAGCGCAGTGAAGTCACTTGGAGAAGCGTTGCTTCCAAGAATTTTGTGTGTCCACCAGTGTCCTGCATAACCCTGAAAAGTTGGAGATGGTGTACGTGAAAACGATACCCATTCAGGTGAAATCACTGTCTTCTTTCCCCACTTGCCATTGCGAAGATAGAGCAAACCAAAGCGAGCTTGATCACGTGCGGTCATGTTTATTCCCATGAATCCAACTATTCGACCGGAGGAGTCTCGTTGGTAGTCAACCCTTTTTATTCCAATAGGGTCTAGAAGTCTTTTCTTGATGTATGACACAGTTTGGGGCGTACCGCCAAGTGTGTCGGTGATGATCCGCATCAGAATCGCGCTGTTTCCAGAGTTGTATTCAAATTGTGTTCCTGGTTTGGATTCAAGTGGCAAAGCAATTGCGTAGTCAGATGCAACAGGGGCAAAAAGCATCGCAATGGTTGAAGAGTCGCTTGCCAGATAATCCTCTTTCCAGGTCAACCCAGAAGACATGTGCAGAAGATTGCGTATGGTGATCGCGCTTCGCGGGTCGTTGGGATTAGACCATGCGGCAATAGGGGCAGGCTGGTCGAGTGAGAGCTTTCCGTCATCAACGAGCATTCCAATTATCGTTGAGACGAAACTCTTGGAGATAGAAAACGTGTCAAGTATTGACTCTTTGCTGTCAAGTTGGTGATAGCGCTCATAGACAATCTTGTCATTGACAGTGATAAGGACACTACGCACCCGAACTTTGTTGTCGCGAGGACCCATTGCGGTTCTTACAAGGGCTTCAATCTCTTTCTTGCTCACACCTTGCGGTAATGGTCCATTCTTCCAGTCATCTTCTTTAGTGATGCTGACTATCGGTCGTGCATCGACAGTCGATGGAATTGCGACAGCGCTGATTGAGACCAGTACAGAAGTAAGCACGCAACAAAACAGAGATCTTGTTTGTTTCATGAAGTCCTCAATTGCAATGTAGAAGTCGATGGGTTGGTCAAATTCGCCGATACACCATCAATGTAGTCGCCATAAAAATGTAAAAAGGCCCTGCAGTTTTTCACTGCAGGGCCTTTTGTGAAGACGGTTTGAATTATTTCAGATCGAAGCGATCTAAGTTCATGACCTTGGTCCATGCTTTGACGAAGTCATTGACAAATTTGCCAGCGTTATCGTCCTGTGCATACACCTCAGCCAATGCACGTAGCTGTGAATTCGAACCGAAAATCAAGTCATTACGTGTTGCTTTCCACACGACAGACCCAGACTTGCGGTCACGTCCTTCGAACGTTTCTTCATCTTTTCCGGTTGGTGTCCACACAATGTCGGCATCCAATACATTGACGAAAAAGTCATTTGTCAGAGTTTCTGGTCGCTTGGTTAACACACCCGTTGATGATTGGTCATGTGTTGCACCAAGGGCGCGAAGGCCACCAACGAGCACGGTCATTTCTGGTGCTGACAATGCAAGAAGATTTGCCTTTTCGAGCAACAATTGCTCTGTTGGTTGAGCGTGTGGTCCTTTGAGGTAGTTACGGAAACCATCAAACGTTGGTTCCAGCACTGCAAATGACTCCACGTCGGTGTGCTCTTGCGTTGCGTCGCCACGGCCAGGTGTGAACGGAACTTGTACACGTGCACCTGCGGCTTCTGCAGCTTTTTCAATTGCCGCATTTCCGCCCAACACGATCAAGTCCGCTACTGAGATTCCTGTTTCCTTGCTGATTTGTTCGTAGACCGAAAGCACTGTTGCAAGTTGTGCAGGATTATTTGCTTCCCAGTTCTTCTGGGGGAGTAGACGAATTCGTGCACCGTTAGCACCGCCTCGTTTGTCGGTATTGCGATAGGTGGAGGCTGATGCCCACGCAGTCGATACCAGTTGTGACACGCTCAAACCAGACGCGAGAATCTTGGCTTTTGCTGACTCAATTTCAGACGCAGATGGAACTCGGGTTGGTGCAGGAATTGGATCTTGCCAAATGAGGTCTTCCTGCGGAACCAACTTTCCGACATAGCGCGACTTTGGTCCCATGTCTCGGTGGGTGAGTTTGAACCAGGCACGTGCGAATGCGTCGGCAAATTTGTCTGGGTTTGCATAGAAGTCTTTTGAGATCTTCAAGTACTCAGGATCAAATTTCAGCGCAAGATCGGCAGTGGTCATGATTGGAGCATGGCTGCGTGATGAATCGTGCGCATCGCGCACACTTCCTGCAAGTGCGCCACCTTGTGGAATCCATTGCTTTGCACCAGCTGGGCTCGTAGTGAGTTCCCATTCATTTTCCAACAGAATTTTGAAGTAGTCGTTGTCCCACTGCGTTGGGTTCGTTGTCCACGCACCTTCAATTCCACTGGTGATGGTGTCAACACCGTTACCGGACCCCATTTTGTTAATCCAGCCAAAGCCCATTGCTTGAATTGGTGCAGCCTCTGGTTCTGGTCCAACAAATTTTCCAGGGTCACCCGCTCCGTGAGCCTTTCCGAATGTGTGTCCACCGGCAACGAGTGCAACGGTTTCTTCATCATTCATGGCCATGCGACCAAATGTCTCACGAATATCTCGAGCGGATGCAACTGGGTCTGGATTTCCGTTCGGGCCTTCTGGATTTACATAAATCAAACCCATTTGTACTGCTGCGAGTGGGTTGTCGAGTTCGCGGTCACCTTTGTAACGCTCATCGCCAAGCCATGTGGTTTCAGAACCCCAATAGGTTTCATCTGGCTCGTACACATCTGCACGTCCGCCAGCGAAACCAAATGTCTTGAATCCCATTGACTCGAGGGCAACATTGCCAGCAAGAATCATGAGGTCGGCCCACGACAACTTGTTGCCGTACTTTTTCTTGATTGGCCACAGCAAACGACGCGCTTTGTCAAGGTTGCCGTTGTCTGGCCATGAATTCAAAGGTGCGAAGCGTTGCATTCCTGTGCCGCCGCCACCACGACCGTCTTGAATTCGATACGTGCCGGCTGCGTGCCATGCCATACGAATGAAAAACGGACCATAATGTCCGTAGTCAGCTGGCCACCAATCTTGTGAGTCGGTCATCAAATCTGTGAGATCTTTGACCACTGCGTCAAGGTCTAGTGATGCAAATTCTTTTGCATAGTCAAAATCTGGATCCATTGGATCGCCGACTTCTGGATTGTTGTGCAGCACTTTGATGTTGAGTTGATTTGGCCACCACTGTGCATTGGTGGTTCCCATGTTGTGGGCGGTGGTTGCTCCGCTTGAAAACGGGCACTTACCTGATTCGCTCATGATTTTGCCTTTCGTGTTTGGGGTGTTGATTTACGAGATTTTGAGTTTTTTGACTGACACTTTGGGCACAATCCCCAATACGTCACTTCGGCTTCGTCGATCACAAAGTTGTTGTCATCGGATGCTTGCAAACAGGGTCGATACCCAACAGCGCAGTCAACATCTTCAACAGCTCCGCAGTTTCGACACACGAGGTGATGGTGATTGTCGCCAACTCGATCTTCGAAGAGTGCAGGGGAGTTGAATGGCTGAATACGTCGTGCAAGACCCTTTTCAACAAGCATGTTGAGCGTGTCGTACACCGATTGACGGGAAATGCTTCCTAGTTGCTTGCGGGCAATTTCTGTTGCCTGATCAGCGGTGATGTGTGGGTAATCGCTGATGGTTTGCAACAGGGTGAGCCGCTGAGCGGTCACGCTGAGCCCATGTTCGCGCAACTGGGTTTCAAAGGTGTCAATCACGAAATTGACTATATCAAAATTTGGACAATGTCCATAATTTTGCTCAAAGAAATATTTGGCTGCTAACTCTGTTTCTTTTGGCGTCCTGCCTCGCGGCGCATTTCTAGTTCGGATTCTTTCTTTGCAATTGCTTGGCGGCGGTCTGCCTTTTGCCGACCCTTTGCCAGTGCAATGTCCACCTTCACGCGCCCTTTACTGAAGCGCACTTCTAGGGGAACGATGGTGAGGCGTTCTTTATTGATGCGGTCTTGCATGCGTCGAATTTGCTCACGATGAAGAAGCAGCTTTCGGCGACGCATTGGTTCATGTGCGCCAACTCCGTGCGCAAATTCGTAGGAGGCGATATGAATTCCGTCAAGCCACATTTCTCCATTAACCACATGGGCATAGGCATCGGCCAGTTGGATTTGCCCGGACCGAACGCTTTTTACTTCGCTTCCAAGCAGCACAATGCCGGCCTCGACCACATCCACAATGGAGTAGTCGTGCCTGGCCTTGCGATTGCTGGCAACCACCCGATCAAGGTGCTCCCGCTCGCTCTGCTTGTTTTGTGCGTTCATATCGTTCGTTTCAGCATACGGGTAGCCTGAAATTGCAATGAGTACTCAAACCGAATTGAAGGTGTCTCCGCAGATTTTGCAGCAGATTGGCGAACACGCAATTTCTTGCTACCCAGAAGAGGCGTGTGGGCTTTTGGTCGGAAAACTTTCTGAAGGTGAAGTACTTGAGTTTCATGCCTGTGAAAACATTGCGCATTCCGCAAAGGTGTACACCATAAATCCCAAGCAGCATCTCGTTATTGAGCGAAATGCAGAGGATGCCGGTCTCGAGGTAGTTGGAGTGGTGCATAGTCACACCCATACAGAGGCCTACCCAAGTGCAACCGATGTTGCACAAGCTCCTGATCCTGGCTGGCATTACATGATCGTCACGTTGAAGCGCGGAGTTCCAGAGCCGCGCAACTTCCGCATAATCGACGGGGTTATTTCAGAAACGGAAATAAATCAGCACAACTGAGGGTTGTAACGACCACATCGTTAGAATTATGACTTATTAAGTCAACAATCCCCGGAGTTGAAATGGTGCCTCACGAAAGCGTTCTTGACCTCATTGGCAATACGCCAGTGGTTGATGTCAGCGTGTTGTCGCCAAACCCACGTGTGCGTTTGATTGCAAAACTGGAAGGTCAAAATCCGTTTGGCTCGGTAAAAGACCGGATCGCAAAATCGATGATTGATCAGGCGATCAAGGATGGAAAGTTGAAGCCTGGCCAGCGAATCATGGAGCCATCTTCGGGCAACACGGGAATTGCGCTTGCCGCTATTGCAGCGGTGAAGGGGAATCCCATCACCATTTTGATGCCGGAAAGTGTGTCAATTGAGCGTCGACAAATGTTGCAGGTGTTTGGCGCCGAGATCATTCTCACCCCTGGTGCCGAAGGTTCAAATGGTGCTGTACGTCGCGCAGAGGCGCTTGCTGCCGAGCACCCCGAATGGTGTTTCATGCATCAATATCAAAATGATGCAAACCCACGGGCGCATTATGAAACAACTGGTCCGGAAATTTGGCGAGATGTTCCAGACATCACGCACTTTGTGGCAGGACTCGGAACGAGCGGCACGCTGATGGGCGTTGGGCGCTATTTGAAAGAGCGCAACGCCGATGTGAAAATCGTTGCTGTTGAGCCACCGTTGGGTGAGCGTGTTGAAGGGCTGCGCAATCTTGACGAAGGGTACATTCCACCAATTTTTGAAAACTGGCATGGACGAGATGTCCTCGATCGCAAGCGCGTCGTGCGTCCACGTGAAAGTTTGGAAATGACACGTCGTCTTGTGCGCGAATGTGGAATTTTCGCTGGTATTTCCTCCGGTGCATCACTTGCAGGCGCATTGAAGGTTGCATCCGAAATCGATTCGGGAACCATCGCGTTCATTGTTTGTGATGGTGGTTGGAAGTATCTGTCAACCGGCGCATACACCGATGATCTTGACGCAGCTGAAGCAGCGGCTGAAAAAATCATCTACTTCTAATTTCGAATTAGCCGCCTATAACCAGCACGACTAATCCAACCAGCACGATGGCTGCTGACGTTATGCGCCGTCGGTGATCACCTTCATCAAGCATTTTCCATCCAGCAAACGCAGCGATCACCACGCTTGATTCGCGCAATGACGCAACATAACCGACTGGTGCATGACGATAGGCAATCATCACCAACATGTAGGCAACTGTTGAAAACACCCCTGCAGCACCCATGATTTTCCAGTGAGCGCGCATGGTGGGGATCATCTGTTTTCTGCTTCGGATACTCGCGTACAGCGAAACAAATATTGCTGCTGCAATATTGAGTGCAAGTGCATAGGCAACGGGCTGTGATTGTCGTGTTCCGTGTCCATCAACAACTGAGTACACGGCAATGGTTGATGCAACGCTGAGCGCCGCTCCAACAACATGCCATGAACCGCTTTTTGCGAGCACAAACAATCCAAGAACCGCAAGAACAATTCCAAGAGTCGATAGCGGCGACAACGTGTCGTTCAAAAAAATCACGCCACCAGCTGCTGCTGCAAGAGCTCCTGCTCCACGAACAATGGGGTACGACATTGAAAAATCGCCGCGGTCATATGCACGCGACAACAACATGAGGTAAGGAACATGCATCGCTCCACTGAACAATGCCCAACCCCAAGCAATATCCGGTGAAGAACTCAAAATATTCCAGGTGATTAATGCAATTGCGCTGAGTGCTCCGCCGATTGTGAATTGACCCCACAGTGCGAGTCTTCGGTCTGCGCTTTGTTTCACCAACAAGTTCCACGAAGCATGCAGAACAGCAGCAGTTAATGCGAGCAAAGTGGCAAGAAGCACCGATTCAGACTATTGCGTTGGCGTATTGTGGAAGCCAATGCCAGACAAGCCAACGAATTCGCAGGGCCCAATCGGCATGTTCGATTCTGGGTTTGGTGGGCTCACTGTCGCGCGAGCAGTGATTGACCTAATGCCGGCAGAAGATGTGGTGTACATCGGCGATACCGGGCGATACCCATATGGCAATAAGCCGGCCGAGCAAGTGCGCGAATACGCGCGCGAGTTGGCTTGGAGTTTGGTTCGTGATTATCAGGCAAAACTTGTGGTGATTGCGTGCAACACGGCCGCATCGGTTGCATTGCACGAATTGGCTAATGAATTGCCAGTGCCAGTTTTGGGTGTTGTCGAGCCAGGTGCGCGTGCTTTGGTTCGCGCAACGCACAACGGCAAAGTTGGTGTGATTGGCACAGTAGGCACCATTTCCTCTGGTGCGTATGTCGGCGCCATTCGCGATACCAAGGCGCAGGTCACTTTGACATCGGCCGCGTGCCCTGGATTTGTTGAGTTTGTTGAACGCGATCAAACGACAGGCGATGAGGTAACGGTGCTAGCTGAACGCTTATTGGCTCCAGTTCGCGACGCTGGAGTAGATGCATTGTTGCTTGGATGTACTCATTACCCGTATCTGTCGCGTGTAATCGGTGAAGTAATGGGACCACAGGTAGTTCTGGTCAGTAGTGGCGACGAAACTGCATTCGCAGTGCGAGATGCTTTGGCTGAATTGAACTTGGCTGCTTCAAATCGAATTGGCACACATCGCTTCTTGTCTTCTGGCGATATCGCTTGGTTCGCACAACTCGGACGAAGATTGCTTGGACCTGAACTTGACCAAGCAGAGCAGTGGTCAAGCAAATAGTTTTTACATTTACACGCAACTAGGGAGCAAAACAATGACACGATTCGACGGACGGCAACACAATGAACTGCGTCCAATTTCTTTTCAACGCGACTTCACCGAAATGTCCGCAGGCTCGGTTCTGGTGTCGTTTGGTAAAACTCGAGTGCTGTGCACCGCTTCTCTAGATGAAGATGTACCACGCTGGATGAAGGGCAGTGGAAAAGGTTGGGTGACTGCAGAGTATTCGATGCTTCCAGGTTCTTCGCCTGAGCGAGTAGGACGCGAAGCTGCAAAGGGCAAACAGTCGGGTCGTACAGTTGAAATTCAACGACTGATCGGACGTGCATTGCGTTCGTCAATTGACATGAAGCAGCTTGGCGAACGACAAATTTTGATTGACTGCGATGTATTGCAAGCCGATGGAGGCACGCGCACCGCGAGTATTTGTGGAGCATTCGTTGCGTTGCACGATGCAATTACACGTATTCAACAAAATGGAGGATTGACGGTCAACCCATTGCATTCAATGTGCGCTGCAATCAGCGTTGGGATTCACAACGGTAACCCAGTGCTTGATCTTCCTTATGAAGAGGATTCAAAAGCTGAAGTAGACATGAATGTGGTCATGTTGCAGCCAATTAATGGAGGCGAGCCAACTTTTGTTGAAGTGCAGGGCACTGCAGAAGGAAAAGCATTTTCGCGAAGTGAATTGGACTCGTTGTTGGGCCTGGCCGCAGGCGGGCTTGAGCAAATTTTTGCAAAACAACGCGAAGTAATTGCAACTGCTCCAACACCTCGACCACTCGGCAGGTAATCATGTTGCGCGCAGTGTGCGCTTCAGCCAACCCACACAAAGTTGCTGAAATGTTCGATCTGATGGGCGGCATTATTGATTTGTTGCCGCGACCAGCCGAACTTCCCGACGTGGTTGAAGATGCCGACACTCTTGTAGGCAATGCGCGGCTAAAAGCAATTGCGGTGTGTGATGCAACAGGTTTGCCAGCACTTGCTGACGACACAGGGCTAGAAGTGGATGCGTTGCACGGAGCCCCTGGAGTACGAACTGCGCGTTTTGCTGGAGAGCATGCAACCGATGCCGATAATCGTCAGAAAATGTTGGCCGAACTTGATGGCAAATCGCGAAGTTGCAGATTTAGAACCATTGCACTGCTGCGATTTCCTGATGGTCGAGAAATAATCGCCGAAGGTGTTTGCGAGGGAATGATTGCCGAAAATGAAATTGGTGATCGCGGATTTGGTTACGACCCACTGTTCATTGCAAGTGAAGGCGATGGTCGAACGTTTGCGCAAATGTCGGTTGACGAAAAACATGTACTTTCGCACCGAGGAAAAGCATTTCGAGCGCTCTCGGTAATGCTTGCTGAATTGAAATAACTGGTGTTACCAGCCGCGTAGGTCGATTTCCCAGCGGTCAACTACTTCATCATTTTCAACCACCCAAGCACATTCGTGTTGCGCAACTGTGGGGTCAATATGTGCTGGAGTAACTCGAATTCGAGTTCCAACTTGTGGAGTAGGTCCATCATTTGGAGAAAACGTGGTGTGTTCGTCGGAACAAAACCATACGGCGTGTCCATCAATAGATGGATTGCCGTGATCCATGCCAAGTGATTTCAAACCAACGTCAACAACTGCCCACTGCGGGTTTGAAGAAATGACTGTGCCAACTACGAATGCAGCTTGCTTGAAAGGCAGATGTAATTGCGCGTATTGGGTGTCCATGAGTGAATACGAACCGGCCTGAATTTCGGTTACTCCGGTGGAGTGATGAAAGTCGTATGTTCCGGTTCCGCCAGCCGAAATGATTTCTCCACCAACATCGTTGGCCGCTTGTCGAAGCAATGCCATGCACTGTTCAACCTTGGCAATCTTTTCTTGTTTGTCAGTCACCATCATGAGGTGGCCTTCATAGCCCATGACGCCGCGAACATTGATTCCCAAATTTCGCGCACGATCGGCAAGTTGCCCTGCGCCGTCGGGAGAAATGCCACATCGCGGTAGCCCCACATTCACATCAATAAGTACATTGCGAATTCCTGCTGTGCTTGCTGCATGCAGGGTTTCGTCGGAATCAATTGCAACGGTGATCAGTGCTGCATCTTGCAGCAGCGCCATTTCGCGCAACCGCGAAGCATCCACTGTTTCGTTTGCAAGTAGCAGGTCTTGCCCGAGTCCTGCTTTCACCATGCCAACAACTTCGCGAGTTGTTGCACAAGTGAATGTGGTGTGTCCGGCCTGCACCTGCAACTTGGCAAGCGCTGTGCACTTGGTTGCTTTCATGTGCGGGCGAAGTTTGGTTCCTGGCAAAAGAGTCGCCATGGCTGCAATATTTTGCCTGGCGGTTGGCCCATCAATAATGAGGGCAGGAGTTTGCAGGCTGGCGAGGTGCGAAGGCAGAGAACTCACAGTGCCGACGGAGAGACTCGAACTCTCACTGACAGCATCCTAAGTGCTGTGCCTCTGCCATTGGGCTACGTCGGCTAACGGGCTTCAGGGTAGTGGCGGGGGATCGTTTCTTGACAGAATGTAAAGCGTGACCACAACTACGCCATCATCTGCCACTGTCCTTGAAGATTCTCACGCCCTTGCCAGCCAACTTGGTTTGGCCGACACCATTGTTGATGAGGGCTCACTAGCCGAAAGCATTCGAAAGTGCGCGGCGAACAACGTGGTGTTGCCAACATTTGCGCAGCTTGCAAACCCATCCCTCATTCCCGCAGACATTGCAGCTGGTGCAGACAAGAACGCTCCCGATTCACGCAACTTGTTTCGCGTGCATTGGTTTAACGACATGGCTGGAAATCGGGTCAATGTTCCTGATCACGTAGTTCTTCCAAAATCACTCACAGGAGTAGATAGTCCGATCATCGTCGTGTTCGGCGACCGTTTTCCCATGATTACTGCGCACAAGGTGCTTGCGGCGTATTCATGCTTGGCACCTCGCGTGATTACCGGACAGTTCAATCCTTCAACCCAACGCGCAGTGTGGCCTTCAACCGGAAACTATGCACGCGGTGGTGTGGCGATTAGCAAGATCATGGGTGCTCGCGGAGTTGCTGTGTTGCCTGCGGGAATGTCGCAAGAACGTTTCGATTGGCTTGATCGTTGGACGAGTGACCCAAGCGACATTATTCGCACGCCTGGTACCGAAAGCAATGTCAAAGAAATTTATGACGCATGCAACGAAATGCAGAAAGATTCAAAAAATTTCATTTTTAATCAGTTCTGCGAATTTGGAAATTACCTCGGCCACTATGAAGTAACAGGTAGTGCGCTCGCCACTGTGTACGAACATGTTGCCAAGGGAATGAACCGACCAGGTCTTCGACTTGCTGCATTTACAAGCGCAACGGGTTCGGCTGGAACTATTGGCGCAGGCGATCACTTGAAGGACAAGTACGGAACCAAAATCGTTGCGGTTGAGGCACTTGAATGCCCAACCATGCTTGAAAATGGTTTTGGTGAGCACAACATTCAAGGCATCGGCGACAAGCACATTCCACTCATTCACAACGTGATGAACACCGATGTGGTTGCTGCTGTTTCAGATCGTGCAACCGATGAGCTTGACGTGTTGTTTAATACGTCAGCAGGTCGCGATTATCTGGTTCAGCGAAAGCATGTGCCTCAAGCAGTTGTGGACACACTGCAGCACTTCGGTTTTTCTTCCATTTGCAACACCATTGCTGCAATCAAGACGGCAAAGTTGCTTGGCCTTGGCGAAGATGATGTGTTGATCACCATTGCGACAGATGGCGCAGATTTGTACCCAAGCGAGCGAGTAAAGACGATGAAGAAGCGCTTTAACGACAACTTCACACAAGTAGAGGCTGCTGAAGTTTTCGCTGAGCATCTCGCAACTGTGCAAACAGATTCAATGATTGACTGCACAGAGCGCGATAAAAACCGCATCTTTAACCTTGGTTACTACACCTGGGTTGAGCAACAAGGCACGCCTCTTTCAGTGTTTGAGGCACGCAGATCGCAGACTTTCTGGCGCAACCTGCGCAAGCACGTTCCTACGTGGGACGCCATGATCGGTGAATTCAACGCGCGAGTTGCCGCAGCAAAATAACTTCGCATGACTCTGCTTGCACAACCACATGTTGGGTGGAAGTGCGCAGTATGTGGAGAGCGTGTTGCAATAGACAAAGCGTTGGCGTGGCGTTGCCCAAATGCAAGTGATCACGACACGCATCACGTGTTGCAGTTCGAACAACCAATAGCGCCTTTGCGAAGCACGGGGGATGAAAACCCCTATGTGGCATTTCGCAAGTATTTGGCGTGGGATGCTTTCGCTGGTGCGCTCGGGCTTTCGGAAGACGAACGTGTTGCGCTTATTCGCGAAGCTGATGAGATGGTTCGCGTAGTTGCTGGCACTGGATTCAGGTTTACACCATTTGCTCGACACGACGCATTGTCTGATGCACTTGGGTTTTCGCAGCTTGGTGGAGTCTGGGTGAAAGACGAAACAAACGGAGTCGCAGGTTCGCATAAATCGCGTCACTTGTTTACCGAGCTGCTGCACTTACTTGCAGCAGAAAAAACCGGTCATGCGTCGTGGAGTTCAAAAGAGAATCGCCCCAATTTGGCGATTGCGTCATGTGGCAATGCTGCATTTGCTGCTTCAACTTTGGCCAAAGCAGTTGGGTGGCCAATTCAAGTTTTTGTTCCAGAAAATGCTGCTGCAGAGTTAACCGATCTTTTGCAATCGGTAGACGCTCGCATTGTGCGTTGTCCGCGTTTACCTAACGATCCACCAGGTGATCCATGTGTGCATCGATTTCGCGAAGCTGTTGCGCAAGGTGCAATTCCCTTTGGTGTGCAGGGAACAGAAAATGCATGGTGTCTTGATGGTGGTCGCACCATCGGGTGGGAAATGGCCGACAGTATGGAGCGAGTAAGTGGGCCGCCACTAGATCGAGTGTTTATGCAAGTTGGTGGTGGAGCGTTTGCTGCGTGTGGAAGTTCTGGATTGTTTGCGGGAGGGTTACGACCTGCATTGCATGCGGTGCAAACGCAAAGTTGTGCACCTCTTGCCCGTGCATGGCAGCACGCAATTGAAACTGGCGGAGGCAAAAACGCTGGCCCAAGGTGGAACGATTGCATGTGGCCGTGGGAAAACGTTCAGCCTTCGCTTGCTGATGGCATTTTGGATGATGAAACCTATGACTGGGTCGGCGTGTGTAACTCCATGGCTGAAAGTGGCGGCTCTCCAGTTGTGGCTACAGAGCAGCACATCATTGATGCGTATGCGCTTGCGCACAAAGTGACCGAAATCAATGTGAGCCCGACTGGTACTGCTGGACTTGCGGGATTACTCGCGCTGCGTTCACAAATTGCTGATGACGAGCGAGTTGTTGTGGTTTTTAGTGGTGTTCGGCGTCACTTCATGCCACTCCCTATTGCGCAATAGTGGGGTAGTAGTCTTTCCGCCATGAGCAACAGCCCACTTCACTTGCCAAACATGCCTTTTGCACAAGACGGCGGACCAGATTCGCAAAGCAATATTTTCTTGCGCTTGCTGAAGAGCCGAGTCATCATGCTGGGAAGCGATGTAAATGATGATGTTGCGAATCAGATTTGTGCACAGCTGTTGTTCCTTGAAGGAGAAGATCCAAAGGCTGATGTGTGGTTGTACATCAACAGCCCTGGTGGTTCAGTAACGGCAGGAATGGCAATTTATGACACCATGCAGTTCATCAGCTGCGATGTTGCCACTGTGTGTTTGGGTCTCGCCGCTTCAATGGGTCAGTTCTTGCTCACAGCAGGTACAGCCGGCAAGCGCTACACGTTGCCAAACGCCCGAATCATGATGCACCAGCCTCTTGCGGGTCTGCGTGGACAAGCGTCAGACATTGCAATTCAGGCAGAGCAATTGCAGTACACCAAGAAGCGCATGGCTGAGTTGATTGCATTCCACTCTGGTCAAAAGATCGAACAAATTCAGCAAGACTCAGAACGAGATCGCTGGTTCACGCCAGATCAAGCCAAGGAGTACGGTCTTGTTGACAAAGTAATCGTGAAGCGCGGCGAAATTCGCTGAGTGCTTTACGGCGTTACTTGAACGCCAAGTGAAATATCTACTCCACACGTAGCCTTCACCCATTGCGAGGCAGCCTGTGCGTTTGCCTCGGTTGCATATGCCAAGTCGGCAACTTGCTGCACGCTTTGTGCGTCTTCGGCTTTTACTTTTGATGCGGCAATCATCAGCTCGGTAAGCGCGTCCCAATCTTCCTGCACTTCTAGTGGGGCAACCTTTTGCAAACGAGTGAAATGCTCAACAGACGCGTTTACCTCGTCCACAGTTGCGGGCATCACTGCAATGCCAGGCATCTCTTTGGCTAATTGACGACAAAAATTAGTGCCGGTGCGAGGCGTTTGCGCACAAGCAGTGAGCGAAACAACGGTGATTGCACAGAGAGCGAATAAACGGCGCACCCGTTTATTCTCACAGGGTCGCAGATCAAATTGGTGTCACTTCGTTCGAGTTTCCCCGCAAAATGATTTGCGCACACCTCATCGCATGTCATTTGTTTCGGTGCGATCAGCAACTTTGCTTGGGGTGCAGGGCGCACCCGTAGATGTCGAGATTCATTTAGGAATGGGATTGCCTGGTTTCACCATTGTTGGGCAACCAGATGAGTCCTGTCGTGAGTCCAGAGATCGCGTAAGAGCGGCATTGCTGTCGTGTGATTTGCCGTGGCCGAACAAACGCATCACCGTCAATTTGGCCAATGGATCCAACGAACGCAAAGGGGGAGCTGGATTAGATGTGGCAATTGCTATTGGGCTGTTAGTGGTGCAAGAAGTACTCACAGTGGAAGCGATCTCGCGGTTTTCATTTATCGGCGAGCTTGGTCTTGATGGCTCTTTGCGCAGTGTCGCAGGCATTGTCCCACTCGTTGCTGCCATTGATGATCGAACTGTTGTTGTTCCGCGCATTGCCGAACACGAAGCGAGAATTGTTGCGCAGGGAAATGTGTGTGCGGTTGCCACATTGGCCGAGCTGGTTGCGAGTATTCGCGAAGAGGTTCCCTGGGTGCATCAACAACGTGTCAGCACTGAAGTGTCACAAAGCGAATTACCAAATATGTCCGATGTTCGTGGGCAGAGTGCCGCACGGCATGCGTGCGAAATTGCAGCCGCCGGCTCTCATCACCTGTTGCTCATTGGTCCACCAGGAGCAGGAAAGTCGATGCTTGCTCAGCGACTAGTTGGCATCTTGCCCGATTTGGCAACAACAGATGCGATAACCAGCACCATCATTCACTCGGCGGCTCACAGCGCATTACCACCAGGTGGATTGGTCACTCGTCCACCGTTGCGAGCTCCACATCATTCAACGTCGTTAATTGCCATGGTGGGTGGAGGAACTTCTTCATTGCGACCTGGAGAAATTTCTCTTGCCACAAATGGGGTGTTGTTTCTTGACGAATTGGGCGAATTCGCACCAAGTGTGCTTGATGCGTTAAGGCAGCCTTTAGAAGAGGGCGTTGTTCGCGTGGCTCGCGCAAAGTCTTCAGCAGTTTTGCCCGCAAAGTTTTTGCTAGTTGCGGCAACTAATCCGTGTCCATGTGGCGAAGGCACACCCGGTTTATGCGTGTGCGATGACCGAGCAAAGCAAAAATATCTGCGACGTTTTTCTGGCCCATTACTTGACCGATTTGATCTGCGAGTTGCGGTCACTCGTCCTCATGTTGATGAGTTACTTGCTTCGAGTAAATCTGAATCAAGTCGCGATATCGCGCTGCGTGTGCAGCAAGCTCGCAGTAGGGCAATTGAGCGAAACGGTTGTCTGAATTCTGCCCTTACTGCCGAAGCGCTCGACGAATATGCCCCATTAACAAAAGGTGCTTCTCAATTGTTGCGTCATCAGGTTGAGCGGGGCAGATTGTCTGGTCGCGGGTATCACCGCATTCGCAGGGTTGGCCGCACTGTTGCCGATTTGCGAGATCAAAGCGAGAAAGTAGATGAGATGCACATTGCTGTAGCACTTGCTTTACGTGTTGGTGTGCAACCGCATTTTTCTGGCGAGCAGGCGATGTAATGAAACATTCAGGTCACGACGAAGGTGTAATTGCGGCAGTGTTGGCAACAAAACCGCAGCTCACTTGCCGCAAGTTTTCGCAACTGCTTGCAACCGCAAAGCCAAGCGATATCGCGCAATCACTTGACAATGTGCGACCAACTGCAGATGAGTGTGAACGCATGGCTAAGCGACTGGAACTCACATGTATGTCAGTCACCTATGTCGGCGCACACGATTATCCGCAAACTCTTGTGCAAGACCCAACTCGCAGCCCCGTGTTGTTTTATCGAGGGAAATTGGCTGCGCTAAATCAAAGACGTGTAGGAATAGTGGGAACGCGCTCTGCAACAGCAGCGGGTCGCTATTTGGCATCGCATATTTCGTTTGATCTTGCAGAACGTGGAATTTCTACAGTTTCGGGTTTGGCGCGTGGCATTGATGCATGGGCTCATAAAGGAGTCTCTGTTGCGTATGGCCGCAATGCAGATCATTCGCACTTGGGCATACCAATTGGAGTAGTTGCCTCTGGTCTCGATGTTGTGTATCCAAAGGAAAATGTAGAGCTGTGGAATTTCGTTTCCGAACATGGCTTACTACTCAGTGAATCGCCGCCCGGAACATCGCCAGAGCCGTATCGATTTCCGTTGCGCAATCGCATTCTTGCTGCGCTCTCTGAAGTGCTTGTCGTTGTTGAATCGCGCGCAACAGGCGGATCAATGATCACCGTCGAAGAAGCACATAAACGAGACATCACGGTTATGGCAGTTCCGGGTTCGCCTCGTAATTCGTCTTCTGCGGGAACAAATCTGTTGTTGCAGCAGGGGTGTGCGCCAGTGGTGTCGGTAGACGACGTGTTAGTTGCATTAGGTCTTGATACGCGCGAGTCACATCCACCTGTGTTTGATGAGCGAGATGCACTGTCTCCTCAAGATGAAGCGTTGCTAAAAAGCATGGCAGGGGACGCACTCACGTTGGATCAATTGGTTCTTCGAACCCGACGTGATGTTGTTGATATCGCGTACTCGCTTGGGCGCATGGAAACGCGTGGATGGGTAATCAATAACGGTGGTTGGTGGGAGGTGCTCGGTATGCAAACACCCGCAGGGTACGGTGGTTTTCATGGAGGTGGCAACAAGTTGGGAAATTGACGATTTCGCAACATCGCTTACTGCTGCATCTGCAAACACCGTTTCTGCTTACATCAGCGACATCAGTCAATTTGCGCAATGGGTGAGTCGTCAGTCAATTGATGATCCGCGCAATGTGACAAAAGATGTAGTTCGTCAGTACATCGGTTTTTTAACCACTATGAAAATGGCAAAGCGAAGCATCGGCAGAAAAGTTGCAGCTCTTCGCAAATACTTTGCGTGGTTGGTGCGTGATCACAAAATTGAAATAGATCCAACTGCCGGCGTGCGAACTCCAACCGATACTGGTCGACTTCCAAAAGTTCTCACGAACGAGCAGCTTTCTGCGCTTCTTCACACCGCAAACGAAGAAGACCCTGATTGGAAGAAGGCTCGCGATACCGCAATTATTGAGTTGTTGTACGGAAGCGGATTACGAGTGAGTGAACTGTGCTCACTCGATGTCGACAGTGTCAATGTGAAGCAACAAGCAATCATCGTGACGGGTAAGGGAAATAAACAGCGTCGTGTGCCGGTAAGTGAACCTTCATTAGTGGCACTTACTGCGTGGGCTGTTTTGCGTCATGAAGTGTGTGCTGACAACACTCAAGTTGCTTTGTTTGTGAACAGCCGTGGAACTCGGCTGGGGACTCGCGATGTCCGCCGAATTATTGATTCACGTTCATTGGCTCCGACTCACCCGCATGCGCTGCGCCATACCTTTGCAACACACTTGCTCGACAATGGGGCAGATTTGCGCGCTGTTCAAGAACTGCTTGGCCATAGCGATGTGGCGACAACACAGCGGTATACGCACGTGAGTAAGGAGCGATTGAAGTCTGCCTACGGGGTATCTCATCCGAGGGCATAATTACAGGGCATGAATGCGCTGCCCGTTCGCCTCACCATTGAAGACGCTTGGCAGCAGTGGCACGACGGTAAAGACCCAATCGCTCGCGAATGGCTGGTGGTGCATTACGCATCACTCATCAAGTTCGTTGCTGGTCGTCTAGCGGCTGGTCTGCCAAAACGCGTTGATACGGGTGATTTGGTTTCAGCAGGTGTTTTTGGGTTGATGAACGCGATTGATCGTTACGACCCAACGCAAGGCGCAAAGTTTGAGACGTATGCAATTCCTCGCATCCGAGGAGCAATTTTGGACAGCCTCCGCGCCCTCGATTGGGTTCCGCGAAGCGTGCGTTCAAAGTCTCGTTCAGTTGAGCAAGCAATTTCAACGCTTGAACATGAACTTGGTCGTTCGCCAAGTGAAGAAGAGATCGCTGCAAAGTTGGAAATTTCCGAAGCAGAGTTTCAGAAATGGCTGTCTGATATTGCGGCTGGGTCTGTCGGTCCACTCGACCATGTTGTTGCCGACAACACGGCAACTTCTACACATTCAGATATGCATCGTTCCACCAGCCCTGATGCCGTTGTTGAGGCAGACGAAACTCGAAAAATCATGCGTCAGGAAATGAAGAAGCTTCCTGAAAAAGAACGAACGGTTTTAGTGTTGTACTACGAAGAAAATCTCACGCTCGCAGAAATAGGTGATGTGTTGGGCGTGACAGAGAGTCGAGTTTCACAAATTCATACGAAGGCTGTGTTGCAATTGCGCTCACGTCTTCGTGCCGCTGAAATTGATTGAGTTTGTTGCCGCGCTGTGTGCGCTGATGCTGCCGGTAAATGCAGTAGTGGCAGATTCATTTCGTGCGCCGTCGTGCACTTGGTGTGCAGGCAATCGGGGTATTGAATACGTCTCAGTGCCATCGGCATCGGTGTACTCAGCGGCAACTGGAGTGGTGACTTTTTCTGGCCGAGTTGCCGGCACTGTGTATGTAGTGGTGCGGGGAACCAACGACGTGCTGGTGACCCACGGTCGGTTGCAACTGGCCAGCGTGAAAGCCGGAGACCGCGTAACTGCGGGCTTTCGCATCGGTGAGTCGAGCGACCGTTTGTACATCGGAGTTCGGCACCTGGGTCAATATCTGAACCCAGAAACATGTGCGGTCATGGCAAAAAACCCAAGTGGGCTAAGGCCCAGGGCGGTTTTACTGCCGATACACTCACAGGGGCCGTAAATCGCGGTGCAATGTAAAAAATCAAATACGTGTGTCCCACCCTGTGGTCGTGAAAGCGCCGGGTCACATGTTTCGTAACCACAGGAGAGGAGATAGTCATGGCAATCGTCAGCATGCGCCAAATGCTTGAGGCAGGCGTTCACTTCGGACACCAAACCCATCGTTGGAATCCACGAATGAAGCGATTCATTTTTGGTGAGCGCAACGGCATCTACATCATCGATCTTGAGCAGACGCTCGACCGAGTAGATGCTTCATACAAGTTTGTTCGCGACATGGTCGCAAACGGTGGAAGCATCTTGTTCATTGGAACCAAGAAGCAAGCACAAGATCCAATCAAGTTCTTTGCTGACAAGTGCGGCATGCCATACATCAACGAGCGTTGGTTGGGCGGAATGCTCACCAACTTTGACACCATCTCCAAGCGTGTTCAAAAGATGCAGGACTACGAGCGCATGCGCGACACGGGTGAGTTTGAACTCATGCCAAAGAAGGAAGCGCTGCTCATCTCACGTGAACTTGAAAAATTGCAGAAGAACCTTTCGGGTATTCGCAACATGTCACGTCGTCCAACGGCTGTGTTCATCATTGACACTGTGAAGGAAAGCATTGCAGTAACCGAAGCCAACAAGCTCGGCATTCCTGTCATTGCAGTGGTTGACACCAACGTGAACCCAGACCTCATCACTTACCCGATTCCAGGCAACGACGACGCAATCCGTGCAAACGAATTGATGTCACGCGTGATCTGCGAGGCCGTAATTGAAGGTCGCTTCATTGCAGAAAAGACATCGGGTCGCTCATCGGCACCTGCTGCAGCACCAGTGGCTCGCACGGCAGAAGAGCAAGCAGCATTTGCTGCTCAGCAAGATGCTGCTCGCAAGTCAGCTGCAGAAGCACAGGCTCAGCGCGATGCACGTGTTGCATCAGCAACCGAAACGAAAGTTGAAGGCTGATACCCATGTCGTTTACCGCAAAAGACGTTGCATCACTTCGCGCCACCACTGGCGCAGGAATGATGGACTGCAAGAAAGCACTCGAAGAAAACAGCGGAGACATGGAAGCCGCAAAGCAATGGTTGCGTGAAAAGGGTCTTGCAGCCAGTGCAAAGCGCGATGACCGCGAAAGCGCTCAGGGCGTTGTTGCTGTGAAGGTTTCGGGCAATGTTGCCGCAATCGTCAAACTCAAGTGTGAAACAGACTTCGTTGCAGGAAGCGATCAGTTCATTGCTGAAGCCGATGCACTTGTTGATCTGGTCATTGCAAAGGGCGAAGCTGCTGTCGCAGAGCGCAACCAGCAACTTGAAGACATCAAGATTTTGTTGAAGGAAAAGATCGAACTCGGCGACGTAGTTCGTTTCGAAGCAGCAGCAGGCAATGTTCTTGACTTCTACTCACACATTCAGGGTGGACGTGGTGTAAACGGCGTCATCGTGGAAATGTCGGGAGCAACCCAAGAACTGGCACATGACATTGCAGTGCACATTGCATTTGCTCGTCCGAAGTACCTAAAGAAGGAAGATGTTCCAGCAGACGTTATTGCTGCAGAGCGAGCAACTCTCGAAACAGTTACCCGCAACGAAGGCAAGCCAGAAGCCGCGATTGCCAAAATTGTTGATGGTCGAGTGCAGGGCTTTTTCAAGGACATCGCGTTGCTTGAACAGCCATATGCCAAGGACGATAAGCAATCAGTTGGTCAGGTCATTGGCAAGTCCACAATCGTGCGTTATTCGCAGATCGAGATCGGATAGTTGTAGATTTCGTACATGGCTGTTCACCCAAAAGCTCGTTGGAATCGAATTGTTCTCAAGCTTTCAGGTGAGGCATTAGCCGAAAAATCTGGGTTCGGTCTCGACACCGATGTGTTGCATCAAGTTGCGACCGAACTGCACGAAACCAAACAAGAACTTGGTGTTGACATTGCCGTTGTTGTTGGCGGTGGAAACTTTTGGCGCGGCCTTAAGGGTGCTGGTCAAGGTATGGACCAAGCGCAAGCCGATTACATGGGAATGTTGGCAACCGTGATGAACGGACTCGCGATTCAAGATGCGCTTGAACGCGTTGGACAGCATTCGCGTGTGATGTCTGCAGTAGAAATGCCAAAAGTTGCCGAGCCATATATTCGTCGTCGTGCAGAGCGACATCTTGAAAAGGGCCGCATCGTCATTTTGGCCGGCGGTACCGGAAACCCGTTTTTCACTACAGATACTGCAGCGGCACTCCGTGCAGCTGAAATTTCTGCTCAGGTGATTTTGAAGGGAACGCACTCAGGCGTCGATGGTGTGTATACCGCAGATCCAAAACTTGATAAGACCGCTACGAAGTACTCACATATTTCGTATCTTGAGGTCATTAATAAAGGCCTGAAGGTCATGGACAGCACGGCAATTACGTTCTGCCGTGACAATAATTTGCCAATCGTGGTATTCAACTTGCTCCAGCGCGGAAACGTGAAGTCCATACTCCTGGGTGAAGAAATAGGTACGCTGGTCGAGTGATTGAAGAGACTCTGCTGGATGCCATGGACAAAATGGCAAAGGCATGTGACCATGTCCAGTCCCAATTTTTAGGAGTGCGCACGGGTCGTGCCAACGCTTCGCTGGTTGAGCGAATTCCTGTGGAGTACTACGGGGCAACGGTCCCATTGCAGCAGTTGGCCACTTTCCAAGTTCCTGAGGCTCGCATGTTGATTATCAAGCCTCACGACCGAGCGTCCATCGCCGCCATTGAAAAGGGTATTCAGTCAAGTGATTTGGGTGTCTCGCCTGGCAACGACGGTGTGGTGATTCGTTTGTCATTTCCGATGCTCACTGAAGAACGCCGCAAGGAATACGTCAAAGTGGTGAAGAACATGGCAGAAGATGGGCGCATCGCCTTGCGCAATGTTCGTCGTGATGCACGCAAAGCTTTAGAGACTGCCGAAAAAGATGGCGATATTTCTAAAGATGATCTTGAGCGTGCAGAAAAAGAACTCGACAAACTTACCCAAGACCATGTTGAGCAAATTGAAAAAGCATTTGCACGCAAGGAACAAGAATTACTCGAAGTGTAAGGAGATCACTCATGGCTGATGACAATTACGGAAGCGACAACACGAACGATCCAACGATTGACTTTGGTGACGAATTTGGAGTGGTGCGATTTGGAAGCGATGACGACAGTGGTCCAGCGCTTTCTTTCGGTGGCAACGAAACCGAGCAATTGCCACATTGGACTGAGCCTGCAACGGGGGAAATTCCACGTTTCATGAAGCAAGACACACAGTCTGCTCGTCGCCCTGCAGCAGAAATTGATGATGAAACTGATGTGTGGTCTGCATACAACGAACCAACAGGTGACGTTCGTCAGCCTCCAGTAGATCTGACCGGTGGAAGTCGACGATTTGAAACGACAACTCCACCGCCAGTTGAGCGACCACGTCGTGAAGGTCGCATTGTTATTGGCACTGATCCAACTGGTGAAACTCGCAGGCCAGCAGCAACTCGCGATGCGTCAGGCGCACAAACTCGCCCAACTCAGGTCACTCGCGCAGGACGTTCGCCGCAAGGCAGTCGTCCAATTCAACGCCCAATGGGTACGCGACCAGGTGCAACTGGATCCATGTCGCGTCCGCCGATGGGTGGGCGTGATTTGCCAACTGCAACTGCTGTTGGCGCATTATTGCTCGCAGCTTTCATTGGCGCTTTGTTGTTGAGCCCGGCTGCAGTGATGATCATTGTGTTGGCTGCCATCGGGTTGGCAGCATTCGAATTCTTTACGCAGATCACACAAGCGGGGTATCGCCCAATTTCAATTGTTGGCATCGTTGGTTGCGTAGCAACGCCTGCGGTTGCGTATTGGAAGGGCGATTCTGCAATTCCGTTGGTCTTGCTCTTTGCATTCATTGCAACTTCGTTGGTGTTTGTCAGCGGCGACAGTGTGGAATCGGGTCCGGTTCCAAACAGTGCAGCAACCATGATTGCACTGGTGTGGATCGGTCTTATGGGTTCGTATGCCGGTTTGATTCTTCGCTGGTCAACACTTGGTGATGCATTTGCTCATCGCGGAACCGACACGCTGTTCATCATTGTTGCCGGTGTCGTTGCTAACGACATTGCGGCATATTTCGTAGGAACGGCAATTGGACGCCAACCATTGCGTGAATGGATAAGCCCAAAGAAATCTGTTGAAGGCGTAATCGGTGGAACCATCGGAACGTTTGTCATCGTGGTGTTGGTAGGCATGCAGAGCACAACCTGGACAACCTTTGGTTCATGGATTCTTCTCGCTTTGGTGATCAGCATTATGGCGCCACTTGGTGACCTCACCGAGTCCATGTTTAAGCGCAATCTTGACATCAAAGATTTCGGAACTTTGTTGAGTGGGCACGGCGGAGCGCTTGATCGCTTCGACAGCATGCTGTTTGTGCTGCCTGCCGTGTATTACCTCGGCATGGTCATTACGCCTTGGGCATAACGCGCGTTGCAATTGCCGGTTCTACCGGTTCTATTGGCACACAAACTCTTGACTTCGTTGCGCAAAGCGAAGGTCAATTTGAAGTAGTCGGCTTGGGAGTCGGCTCTTCGGTTGATGAGGTTATTGCACAAGCAAAATTGTGGAAACCGAAAGTCGTTGCCGTTGCTAACGAAGATGCCCGAAAGCGGGTTGCTGAAGCTCTTCCAGAAGTTCAGGTAGTTGCCGAGCAAACTGCTCTTGCCGAAGTTGCAGATGTTGTAGTGAACGCGGTTGTTGGCTTTGCGGGTCTTTCGGTGACCATGTCAACTTTGCAACAAGGAAAACGTTTAGCGCTAGCAAACAAAGAAAGCTTGATTGCTGCGGGGCCGGTAGTGCAGCCGCTGCGAAAAATTCCTGGTGCACACATCGTTCCAGTTGACAGCGAGCATTGCGCGATTCATCAATGCCTGCGCAGTTCAGGAAATGAACATCGAGAAGTACAGCGTCTGTTGCTTACGGCAAGCGGCGGCCCGTTTCGTGGTCGCACAAAGGAATCACTTGCGCACGTAACGGTGGAAGAAGCTTTGAAACACCCAACTTGGTCTATGGGTCCAAAAATCACGGTTGATTCGTCAACGTTGATGAATAAAGGGCTTGAAGTGATTGAAGCTCATGAGTTGTTTGGCACTGGCTTTGACCAAATTGATGTTGTAGTGCACCCGCAGTCGGTGGTGCATTCGATGGTTGAATTCACCGATGGGGCAGTGATTGCACAACTATCCATGCCCGATATGCGACTTCCAATTGCCTATGCATTGAGTTATCCGCAACGCGCAAGTGTGCCATTTGGCGCAATTGATTGGTCAACGCTTGCACGACTTGATTTCGAAGCGCCTGACACGCAGACTTTTGTGTGTCTCAACCTTGCATATGAAGCTGGTCGCATTGGCGGAACTGCTCCGGCGTGGTTGAGCGCGGCAAATGAAGTAGCAGTGGAGGCATTTTTGAGCGGAAAAATCACGTGGTCGCGAATTCCAGAGGTAATTGACGCAACTCTGCAGCAGCACGATGGCCTTGTTCCAACAATTGTTGAAGATATCTTGCACGCAGATGCTCTTGCTCGCCGTTTTGCATTACAAGTACTAGCTGCATGAGCAACATCTATCGCAAATTTCGCGAACAAATTGCAGCTGGTGGCGACACCCAGGATCTGTCTGAGGAGAAATCAGGCAACGGCTTTGTTTCACTGATTGCTCTAGTTGCTTTTTTGGTTTGGATTGCATCTCGTAACCCGTGGATGTTGGTCTTTGTTATTGGATTATTGATCTCAATTTTCTTGCACGAGTTTGGCCATTACTGGACCGCGAAGAAAACAGGAATGAAGGTCACACAGTTTTATATGGGCTTTGGTCCGCGTTTGTGGAGCAGGCAGCGAGGTGAACTCGAATACGGAGTTAGAGCGATTCCACTTGGTGCGTTTGTGCGCATTGTGGGAATGAGCAACCTTGACGAATGCGACCCGCAAGACGAATCACGTTCGTACCGTTCAAAGTCGTACCCCCGAAGGTTGCTGGTGATCACGGCGGGGTCGCTGATGCACATGATTATTGCTGTAGTGCTCTTTGTCGCGGTGTATTCATTTGCTGGTCGTCTTGGCGAAACCGGAACGGTTCGTATCTTGTATCCACCTGTTGAGGGCACACCAGCAGCACAGGTTGGATTACGTGAAGGTGACATCATTGCAGCAATTGATGGCAGCACTATTGAAACTCGCGATGAATTAGTAGAAGTCATCACCAGCCATAAGCCTGGCGAAATCATTTCACTCGAAATCATTCGTGATGCACAGGTGCTCAACGAAGAAGCAACACTTGCGGTTAATCCAATTAATGCAGAGTTTGGATACCTTGGTGTTGGCACTGAGTCGGTTGATTACATTGCGCAGTCTTTACCCAGTGCAGTTGGGTATGCGTTCCGCGACGGCGCTGAAGCAATTGTGAATTCGGTAATGGCGTTACCTCAAGTGTTTAACCCTGCAAACGCAATTGACAGTATTCGTTCTACAACCGCTGACCCATCAACTCGGCCAAGCACGATTGTGGGGGCCACGCAGGTAGGCGCCGAGGCTGGCGAACGTGAAGGTCTAAAAGGCGTATTGATGATGCTCGCGTATGTGAACGTATTTGTTGGCGTGTTCAACATGTTCCCAACACTTCCTTTCGATGGTGGGCATGCAGCAATTGCAACATATGAACGTTTGCGCAGTCGTAAAGGTGTCCGGTATCAGGCCGATTTCGGCAAAATGATTCCCGTGGCAACGGCTGTTGTTGCCTTGTTGATCATGATTACTCTCGCGGGGTTGTACCTAGACATCACTCAACCGTTCGGGTAGTGGCACACTGGTAGGCATGAGTTTCGAACGCCGCCAGACCAAACAGATTCACGTCGGCAAGGTGGCAATTGGCGGAGGTGCGCCAGTCAGCGTTCAGTCCATGACCACCACAAAAACAGCCGACGTGGAAGGCACGCTGCAACAGATTTATGCCCTTGCTGCGGCTGGTTGCGACATCGTTCGCTGCACATGCAATGAAACTGAAGCAGCCGAGGGGCTTGCGCAGATTGTTCCGCGCTCACCTGTGCCAATCGTTGCCGACATTCATCATCAATACAAGATGGCGCTAGCTGCACTTGAAGCTGGCGTGCATGGTCTGCGTTTGAATCCTGGCAACATTCGTAAGCCAGAACACATTAAGGCAGTAGCTAAAGAAGCACGCGATCGCAATGTGCCAATCCGCATTGGTGTCAACGGTGGATCGCTTGATCCTTCGTTGTATGAAAAGCATGGTGGCCTTACAGCCGATGCGATGGTTGAATCTGCATTGCAAGAAATTGCATATTTTCAAGAAGTCGATTTTGATCTCATCAAGATTTCGGTGAAAGCGTCAAATGTTCCTCTAATGGTTGAGGCGTATCGCAAGCTAAGCGAAGTGACGAACTATCCATTGCACCTAGGTGTCACCGAAGCAGGTCCTTTGCCAAACGGATTGATTAAGGCCACAGCGGGAATTGCGACATTGTTGCTTGAGGGCATTGGTGACACCATTCGTTACAGCCTGACTGCAGACCCTGTAGAAGAAGCACGCGCTGGTCGTCAATTATTGGAGTCGCTTGGACTTCGCGAACGAAAGAATGTCGACTTGATTGCGTGTCCAAGTTGTGGTCGCGCAGAGATTGATGTGATTGAGGTTGCAAATCGCGCGATGCGCGCCTTTGAAGACAAGAAAATACCATTGCAAATTGCCGTGATGGGTTGTGTGGTGAACGGACCAGGAGAAGCACGTGAAGCAGACCTGGGAATTGCCGCTGGGAACAAACGTGGGCACCTGTTCGTGAAGGGTCGCAATGTCGCGGTAGTTCCAGAAAATGAAATGGTTGAAGCCCTTGTTGATTGGGCGACGTTCATCCATGAACACGGGGTGGAAGCGGCAATTGCCCGAGTAGACACCACTCTTGCCGAGCGTGAAGCAGCAAAAGATCGAAACGCGTTGTTAGAAGAAAAGGGTGATGATGCGAATCACTCAGGTGAAAAAATTGTGGAGATTCGCAAAACAATTGCTGGGCAATAGTTTCTAGCGAGTACCCCACACGCGAAACACTGTTCCATTTCCAGAAAGCGAGACGGCTTCACCGTTGCGCAACACCGCTGCTTGGCCCATGGTGAGGGAACCTGCATTTCCTGCAGTGCACACAAGAATTTCTGCGTTGTGCGAAGCACGAATGTGGTGACTTGTGGTCACGTCAATTCGCTGTGCAGCAAATCGCTGTGTTTCTACTGGGTAATTCCATACTCCAGGTTCTTGCTGAACAGCTTCAACGATTGGAGTGGTGATAGGAACCATGCGCGCAACATGCAAAAACTCGTCAATGTCTACTTTCTTTTGCGTAAATGCCGCACGCACCACGTTGTCGGAAGACGCCATAACTTCAAGTCCGGTTCCACCGAGATAGGCGTGTACATTTCCAGCGCCCAAGTACAGCGCTTGTCCTGGCTGCAGCTTTACGTGATGCATCAGTAATGCAACGAGAATTCCACCATTGCCCGGATACATGTTGGCCAAACGGCCGGCCCAAGCTGGCATGTGCTCGGGTAGTGAGTGTGGACCAGTGGTGAGTGCCCATCTCACGCATTCAGCAAGACCGTCATCTGCAAGGTGTTGTCCAAGTGCGTTCCAGCCAAATCGCTTGCATAACTCGATGTTTTCTTCGTCGCTGCGAAATCCGCAAATCGCTTCAAACGGAGACATGGCAATGAGTAGTTCGGGTTTTGCAGATATGTCTTTGTAAATGCGCAGGGGAGAGTCGAGAGGAATACCGATCTCGTTTTCTTGCTGGTATCCCAATTGAGCTTGCTCATCGGTTGGATGCGTTTGCAATGACAGTGGCTTTGCCGCGGCAATGATCTTGACAAGAAATGACAAGTCACCTGCGTATTGCTCAAGCGATTGATTTCCTGTTGAGGTTTTTACCAGCGATGGTCCAGAGCGATGTGTGCCGAACCACAGCTCTGCCCACGGTTTTGCATCGGGTTCCACGCCAAGAAATTGCGGGATGGATTGTTGATCACCCCAGTCGTAATGCTGGACTACTCCGCGGAGGAGTTGCATGGTGTTTACTTTCCGCGAACCTGTGCGACCAGATACTGGCCAACTTGTGAGATTGGAAGCTCTTGCGCAGTTCCGGCAAAACGATCGCGAACCTCAAGAACACCATTGGCAACACCGCGACCTGCAACAACAACGTATGGCACACCAATCAGTTCAGCGTCTTTGAATTTCACTCCGGGTGATACGCCTTGTCGATCGTCAATAACTGCCGATAGGCCCGCTGATTCAATTTCGCGTGCAAGGTTTTCTGCTGCGTTGGTAATTGCTTCATCGTCTTTTCCTGCAATAACAATGTGAGCGTCAAATGGTGCAACTTCGGTTGGCCAGCGCAATCCGCTTTCATCGTGCATGGCCTCGGCGATTGCAGCAACTGCGCGCGAAACACCAATGCCGTAACTGCCCATAGTGACAGTCTGTTGCTTGCCGTTTTTGTCGAGCACTTGCAGGCCGAGAGCTTGGGCATATTTTGGGCCAAGTTGAAATACGTGGCCAATTTCAATTCCGCGTTTAATGGTGAGTGCAGATCGACATGACGGACACGTGTCGTCGTCGCGAATTTCAGCGACATCAAGAATTCCATCAGCATTGAAATCGCGACCGTTCACCAGATTCATTACGTGTTTGCCGTGCTTGTCTGCTCCAGTGATCCATGCGCTGCCATTGGCAATTCGTGGGTCGAGCACATAGCGAATGCCCGAGGTATTTGATGCACCGAGCACTCCTGGCCCGATGTATCCCTTCACCAATGCGGTATTAGCCGCAAAATGTGTTTCGTCAAATGCTTCAACCTCTGCTGGTGACACTTGCGCTTCAAGGCGCTTGAGGTCAACTTCACGGTCTCCGGGTACGCCAATAGCAAGAGGTTCGAGTCGACCGTCTGGGTGGCGCAGATTAACGACAACATTTTTCAATGTGTCGGCCGCGGTCCACTGTCGATCACTGCGCTTCAAGTCGCTGCGTGAATTGAACAAGTCAACAAGCGTCTGAATCGTTGGAGTGTCTGGAGTGTCAACCACTTGTGCTGCAGCAGTTGACGATGCATCCACGGCATCTGCTGCACCTACTCGAACGGCCTCGGTGTTTGCCGAGTATCCACACGCGCTGCATTGCACAAATGTGTCTTCACCAATGTCGCATGGAAACAAAAATTCTTCAGAAGCCGATCCACCCATTGCGCCAGACATTGCAGACACAATGGCAAATGGCAATCCGAGTCGTTCGAAAATACGAATGTATGCGTTGCGGTGTGCGTCGTAGCTGCGTTGCAAACCTTCTTGGTCGATATCAAACGAGTACGAATCTTTCATCGAAAACTCGCGTCCACGCAACAAGCCTCCGCGTGGACGAGCTTCGTCGCGAAACTTGTTTTGAATTTGATACAGCCAGACAGGCAGGTCTTTGTAGCTCGAGTACAAATCTTTGACGAGCAACGTAAACATTTCTTCGTGTGTTGGGCCGAGCAAGAAGTCAACCTTGCGTCGATCTTGCAGTCGAAACAAGTTGTCGCCATAATCAGTCCATCGGCCGGTCACTTCGTATGGCTCGCGTGGAAGCATCGCGGGGAAGTTCACTTCTTGAGCGCCAATTGCATCCATTTCTTCGCGAATCACGCGCGCCACGTTCTGGAACACTTTGAACCCGAGGGGGAGCCATGTGTATCCGCCAGGGGCTGCTCGGCGGATGTATCCAGCTCGCACTAACAGGCGGTGGCTAGGCACTTCTGCGTCGGCCGGATTGTCGCGCAGGGTGCGTACGAACAGGGTTGAGAGGCGTTGAACCACGTGCGAACCTTAGTTTACGGGGCTATAATTTTTGATGTCCTTTGAAAGTCGATGACTGGAAGGCGTGGGTTTCGACCCACGCCATTTGTTATTTCTAGGGACGGTTTAGGCAGCGGTTTTGCCAACCTTGATGGAAATCGGGGGAGCGAAACCCTTGAGAGTAGGGAGAGGAGGTTGAACATGTCGATTACACGAGGAAGCGCTCAGTCGAGCCCTGTTATTGACCGTGTTCTAGCCCTCATTCAGCCGATTGTGTCTGACCTCGGTCTTGATCTCTACGACATTGAATACACCGGTGGCGTGTTGCGCGTAGTCGTTGATACTCAGCCAGGTGGCCCAGAAGGCGTCAGCCTTGACAACATTTCTCTGATCACGCGCCTTGTATCGCGCGAGTTCGATCACAGTGATCCAATTCCTGGTCGCTACACGCTTGAAGTGTCAAGCCCGGGCCTCGAGCGCACATTGCGCGAACCGCGTCACTTCCAGCGCGAAGTGGGCAAAGTGGTTTCGGTGAAGTTGGATTCGCCAATCAATGGCGAGCGTCGTGTGCAAGGCGATCTCATTGCTGCATCAGACGAAGGCATCACGCTTCGGCTTGCAGACAAAGCAATGACCGAGCTCACCATTCCATTCGACGTAATTGATCGTGCAAAAACAGTTTTTAATTGGGGTCCGGCACCAAAGCCTGGCTCAAAAAAATCTACAGAAGACGGAGGCAATGCATCATGAGCAATCTTGATATGACAGAAGCAATTCGCATGCTCGCCGGAGATCGTGGTATCTCCGTCGACTCGTTGTTGCAGGTGTTGGTAGAGGCTCTTGCTACGGCGTACAAAAAGCGTCCTGGCGCAGCTGAAGAAGTCATCGTGGGAATCAACCCAGAAAACATGGACATCACGTTCACTGCATACGACGTTGATGATGATGGCAACTGGATCAACGAGCGCGACGACACGCCAAACAAGGCCGACCTCGGTCGAATTGCCGCTCAGACTTTCCGCCAGGTGATGAGCCAGCGCATTCGCGAAGTAGAACGCGATCGCAAGTTTGAAGAGTATGCAAACCGCGAAGGCGACATTGTCTCTGGCATTGTGCAAAAGACCGACACGAAGTACACCTTGCTCGATCTTGGTCGCGTAGAAGCATTGTTGCCACAGGCTGAGCAAGTGCAGGGCGAAGTTCGTGAGCCAAATGCACGACTCAAGGCCTACATCGTTGAAGTGCGCAAGACGCCAAAAGGCCCACAAATTGTGGTGAGTCGCACGCACCCTGGTCTTATCAAGCGTTTGTTCGAACTTGAAGTTCCAGAAATTGCAGACGGCGTCGTAGAGATCAAGGCTTGCTCACGCGAACCGGGTCAACGCACCAAGATTGCTGTGTGGTCAAACGATCACAACGTAGATCCAGTGGGCGCTTGTGTTGGTGCTCGTGGTGGTCGTGTGCGCATGGTGGTTACCGAATTGCGTGGTGAAAAAGTTGACATCATTCCTTACAGCGAAGATGTGCGTGACTTCATTGCAAAAGCAATGTCACCAGCAAAGGTCACCGAAGTTCGTCTCAGCCCAGACGGCACGCAAGCCGACGTCATTGTTCCTGACTTCCAGTTGTCACTCGCAATCGGAAAAATGGGAGTGAACGCAAACTTGGCAGCACGTCTCACTGGTGTGCGTCTTGACGTAAAGAGCGAAACGCAAGCAGCAGAAGAAGGCGGCGGCACATATGTGCCTGCAACTTCAGATGCAGCAGCGCCAGCAGCCGACTATGCAGAAGGTGAATGGGTTACTAACCCAGAAACCGGCGCAATGGAATGGCATGCAGCAGATGGTTCAGTCGTAAGCCAAGAGCAATGGGCAACCGACACAGGTTCAACTTCAACAAACGAAACTGAGGCGTAGTACTTGGCAAAGATCCTTCGCGTTCATGAGCTCGCTAAAGAGCTCGGCATGACAAATCAAGAGATGCTTGATTTGTGCGGCAAGTTGGGTGTTGGCGTAAAAACGCAATCATCAACCATCATCGAACAACAAGCCGACCGTGTTCGTGCTCGTGCAGAACGCGATGGTCTGAAGCGCGACGTGCAACCAGAAGAGCCAAAGCCGGTGAAGAAGGCTGCGAAAAAAGCTGCACCGAAAAAAGTTGCTGAAGATGGAAGTGAAGAAAAGCCAGTTAAGAAGGCTGCGAAAAAAGCGGTAGCAAAGAAGGCTCCTGCGAAGAAAGCAGCAGCAAAGAAAACAACTGCTGAAGATGAAGCAGTAGTAGAAGTTGCTCCAGATGCACCACAGGCTGCAACTGAAGCACCTGCTGCACCAATTACCTCTGCACGACCAGTAACGAGTGCCGCACCAATTACTTCTGCACGTCCTGTAGGGAAAGTTGCTCCAGCACCTGCGCCTGCACCACGTGTTGCGCCTGCGCAACCAACAGAAATAGCACCAACAGAAACTCCGGCGGCACCTGCTGCGGCTGCAACGCCTGCGCCAACAGCTCCACGTCCGCCGCAGCCTCCACGTCTTGGCCCTTCTGGTCGTCCAATTCCGCCACCTCCGGGTAGCGGTCGTCCAATTCCGCCTCCACCGGGTCGTCCTGGTGGAGCGCCTGGTGCTGGCCGTCCGCCAATGGGTGGTCGTCCTGGCGGTCCTGGTGCTGGCGCTCGTACTGGTCGAATTCCTGCCAGCGCTTTAGGTCGTGGACCAGTTGGAACAGGTGGCCCAATGCGTCCATCAGGCCCAGGAACACGTGGTCCTGGTGGTCCAGGTGCTGGTCGCCCTGGTGGTCCTGGTGCTGGTCGTCCAGGTGGTGCGGGTCGGCCCGGTGGTCCGGGTGCAGGTCGTCCAGGTGGCGGTTTCGGTGGCCCAGGTGGCGGTCGTCCAGGCGGTGGCCCTGGTGGTCCCGGCGGTCCTGGCGGTGGACGTCCTGGTGCAGGTGGACGCGGCAATGGTCAGCGTCGCTCACCAAAGAAAAAATCACGTGCGCGTCGTCGTCAAGACTTCGACGAAATGTTGCCGCAGGCAACCACGTCGTACTCGCAGAGCAACGCGCCGGTTCCAGAAGGTGTAGTCATTGTTGAACGTGGTTCGTCGGCGCAAGAGTTTGCACCGAAGCTCAACCGCACATCTGCAGACGTAGTTCGTTACCTCATGGAGCATGGCGAAATGGTTACTGCAACCATGACGCTTGCCGATGAACAAATGGAATTGTTTGCACTCGAAGTTGGTGCAGAAATTCTTCTCGTTGATCCAGGTCAGCAAGAGGAAATGGAATTGCAAGCGTTGTTTGATGACTCAGATGACGACACTCCAGAATTGCAGCAGCCTCGTTCGCCAATCATCACCGTGATGGGTCACGTTGACCACGGTAAGACCACGTTGCTTGACCGTATTCGTTCAGCAAATGTGGTGTCTGGTGAGGCTGGTGGAATCACGCAGCACATTGGTGCGTATCAGGTGGAAAAAGACGGCAAGTCAATCACCTTTATTGACACTCCGGGTCACGCGGCATTTACCAAGATGCGCGCTCGTGGTGCTCAGGTAACCGACATTGTGGTGTTGATGGTTGCAGCAGACGACGGCGTGATGCCACAAACTGTTGAAGCAATTAGTCACGCACGTGCCGCTGAAGTTCCAATTGTTGTAGCAATCAACAAGATCGACAAGGACAACGCAGATGTGCCTCGAGTAATGGCACAGCTTGCAGAAAACGAACTGACTCCAGAAGCATGGGGTGGCGAAACCATCGTTGTTGAAATGGCAGCACAAAGCGGTCTCGGTGTTGACGACTTGCTCGAGCAACTCAGCGTTGTTGCCGAAATCGGTGAACTCACTGCAAACCCAACTGGTCGCGCAAAGGGCATCGTGCTTGAAGCGCAGCTCGACATTGGTCGCGGTCCGGTTGCCACCATTTTGGTTGACAAGGGAACTCTCAAAGTTGGAGATCCAATCGTTGCTGGTGCCGCATGGGGCAAAGTACGTGCTCTCATCAACGACAAGGGTCAACAGATTAAAGAAGCTGGCCCGTCAACTCCGGTTCAAGTACTCGGTCTCAGTGCGGTTCCAGGCGCAGGCGACGAATTCCGTGCTGCACCAAATGAAAAGACCGCACGCACCGTTGCTGAATCGCGCGAACAGCGTTATCGCACGTTGAATCAACGCGGCGATGCACGTGTGCAACGAGGCGTGAAGTTGGAAGACATTTTCACGCAGATTCAAGCTGGCGAAGTTGCCACGTTGAATGTGATTATTAAGGCCGACGTGCATGGTTCGCTTGAGGCAGTAACCGAAAGCTTGCGCAAACTAGAGCGCGACGAGGTTCGTGCAGCATTTGTGCATCGCGCGGTAGGAGCAATCACCGAAAACGACATTGCGCTTGCGGCAGCAACGAATGCAACCTTGATTGGTTTCAACGTGCGTCCAGACCGCAAGGTACGCGATCTCGCAGAGGCCGAGGGCGTAGAAATTCGCACATACGAAATCATCTACAAGCTCATCGAAGACATCGAAAAGGCCATGAAGGGCATGCTCGCTCCTGAGTTTGAAGAAGTGGTCACTGGCGAAGCAGAAGTTCGCGAAGTGTTCAAGTCTCCAAAGGTCGGGGCAATTGCTGGTTGCGCGGTGCGCACTGGTGTCATCACGCGTGGTTCAAAGGTTCGCTTCTTGCGCGACGGAACGATTATTTGGAAGGGTGCAATTCAGTCATTGCGCCGCTTCAAAGACGACGTTCGCGAAGTGCGCGAAGGTTTCGAATGCGGTATTAGTTTGTCTGACTTCCAGGACTTGAAGCAGGGCGACCTCATCGAAACATACGAATTGCGCGAACTCGCTCGCGACTAACGCAAAGCGCGTTGTTGCATCTACCTGTACGAGTAAGGTCGTTGCATGGCAGCTGATCTTGACTTTTACTTCGACCCCGTTTGCCCATGGGCATGGATCACCTCACGTTGGGTAACCAACGTGCAACAACTTCGTAATTACGAGGTTTCGTGGAAGTTCATTAGTCTGCGAATGATCAATGCCGAGCGTGGTTATGCGGGGCACGAAGCATACGAACAGATCCACAATGCCGGGCTAGCTGCTTTGCGTGTTGCCAGTGCGGCGCGTGCTCAAGGCGGAAACCAAAGTGTTGCTGCGATGTACACGGCACTTGGCAATGCCATTCACATTGGTGGTCGGCGCGAAGAGCTGGTGCGCGACACCAAGGGGTTTTTGCTTGCAGTTGTTGCAGACGCAGGATTGCCGTCAGAGATCGCAGCGGCATATGAAGACTCAACTCATGACGAAGTTATTCGTTTTGAAACCGAGGCTGCTTTAAGTAAGACAGGAAAAGATGTAGGCACACCGATTCTCACGTTTAATCCAAAGTCGGGCAATGAGGCCAGCCTGTTTG
>JAFMJR010000044.1 GCA_017853385.1 Ilumatobacteraceae bacterium
TAATTCCGATTCGCGCAGACTCGCCGTCAACCAAAACCCATTCGTGTTGACGCGTATACCGCAGACCGTCTGGAATATTCACACCTTCAAACTAGCCAAAGGCAAAGTGATCTGCGTTCGTAGTCCTCCCAAATTGCTTCGCGACAGCGACAGTTCGCCATTATGTCGCTGCACTATCGAAGACAGAATGGACAGTCCCAGACCAAATCCTCCGCCGTTTTTGGAGTGAGCACGATCAAATCTCTGAAATCCCTCGTGGGAACGTGCATACATTTCATCACTCAGACCAGGACCCGCGTCGTCAAAAACCAGAACTGCTTTGCCATCAATCCGAGAAAGCAATACCTCTACCTGTGCTTCTTTAGGAGTATGACGGGCAATGTTTGAAATAACATTCGCAACCATTCGTGAAATCTGCTCAAAATCTCCCTGTACATGCACTTCGCTTGCGATTGTGGATTTCACAACTCTTTCTTTTTGTTGTTCTGAAAGATCCTGAATTTGATTCACAAGAATGCTTGACAGGTCAACTGACGATTCGTCATCAATACGCATCTCGCCGATTTCTGCAAGTAGCAACAAATCATTAATCGTTTCAGACATGCGCAGAGACTCGCTAGAGAGACGGTTCATTGCTCGTTCGCGTTGCTCAATTGTTAACTCTTGCCCGCTATTCAAAATGTCGATATATCCACGAATTACCGTGAGCGGTGTGCGCAGTTCGTGAGAGGCGTCGCCAAGGAATTCACGCATTTTTGACTCGGAATTAGCGGTGGTGAGGACCGCTTGCTTTAACGAATTCACCATGATCTGCAGGGAGTTCGTCAATTGACCAATTTCATTGCCTCTTTTTGCGCTTTGCAGTTCAATTTCTAAATTTCCATCAGCAATACTCATCGCATCAGCGGCAATTCGAGTAATAGGAATGAGCGCTCGGCGGACTAGCAAGTACGTAATCAGCGTCATTAGCGCTGCAATGGCTACAGAAAGCTGAATGCTTCGCGACAAGGATTCTCTGAATTGCTGATTCACACTTGTCATGGAAGCGCCAACTACAACCCATTCACCATTACCGCTTGAGAATGCCGCAATCCGTAAATCCACAATTCCTGACTTCGAAAATGGCTCTTCCGCCGCGCGGGTCACCTCTGATAGTTCAAGCTGTGGAAAGCTCAAATCATTTGGACCTTCTTTACCTTCAGTAAGCACCACAGACTCGCTGTCGTCGAAATACAACATGGCGCTGATGGGAACGCGGCTTGATTCGGCATATGTCAAAATTCCTGAGACATCTTGATTGGGATCATTCTCTACGCTTGCAAGAGCATCGCTTAGTGTGCTGTCTAATTGATTTACGCCCTCATGTCGCGCGATCAGCGCACTAGAGCCACCAATAATCACACCACTAGCAATAAACATTGCACCAAATAACACTGCAAGCCGTGTTCGAATTTTCATTTGACGTCAACCAACTTAAAGCCGATTCCTCGGACAGTAATCAGCATCTGATCAATTTCGGGAGTCAATTTCTTGCGTAAATAGGAAATGAAAGTCTCGACAACTGTTGTACTTGAGTCAAAGTCGATTCCCCAAACTGCATCAAGCAATTGCTGCTTAGACAAGACTCGATTTTTGTTTTCCATCAAATACTCAAGCAATCTAAATTCGGTTGGGGACAAATCAATAACCCTTCCATTGCAGGTCACTTCATGCTGTAGCTCACTCAATTCAATTTGACCGCATCTCAGCACTCTTTCGCCATCAAAAGTTACGCGTCGCAAAACTGCAGCTACACGTAGTAATAGCTCTTCAAGACCAAACGGCTTCTTCACATAATCGTCCGCACCCAATCGCAGACCAGTAACGGTGTCCTCGCGTTCATGCCGTGCAGTTAGCAAGATTGCGGGAGTCGAGATGTTTAATGATCTCATTTTGCGAAGCACATCAAAGCCGCTCATTTTCGGCATATTTACATCAAGAATTACCAAATCTGGTTTTTCATTCTTTACTTTGTCAAGGGCTATTTGGCCATCTTTGGCTCGCAAGGTCTGATATCCGGCCAAATGGAGTGCATCTTCAATCGTGTCGCAAATGGCTTCATCATCGTCTGCTATCAATACGCGCTGATTCGCCATATTTCAAACTTACAACGATTCAAAACTTCCCACTTTGCTCCTTGCCCATTCACAGGAAACTCACAAACTTGTTGTTTATGGTTAGAGACACCAAGGGTCAAACCAGCATGAAACCCCCAAATGAAGGAGAAATTGTGAAACAGTTCATGAGAAAGACATTTGTAGCTTCAGCAGCTGCAATTGTGTTGTCAAGTGGTGCAACTGCTGCACTTGCAGAAGATGCATCCACTACCAGCACTACAGTTCCAGCAACAACGACCACCAAAACTATTTCTGCGGAGCGCACTGCATACCGACTTGCATTGCAGGCATACAACAAAGCAAAAGTTGAAATTAACAAGAATTTCGCGACAGCAATGCGCGATGCAAATTCTGCCCGTCGCACTGCACGTGAATCTGCAACAACTAAAGAAGCTAAAAAAGCTGCTCAAACGGCGTTCTCTTCAGCAATTACTGCAGCACAGGATGCACGTACAGCAGCACTCGCAGCGCTTGGCGATCCTCCGGTCAAGCCAGTGAAAGCCCCAGCAACAAACGGCTAATTTCTTCTGACAAAGAACGACCCGCCCTGTTTCGATGGGGCGGGTTTTTTGTTATACGGCTGGAATTGCGAGCGTGAATGTAGAGCCGGTGCCAACCTCAGAAGTCACACTCACATCACCACCGTGCAATAACGCAATGTGACGCACAATTGCAAGACCGAGCCCAGTTCCACCTGTTCCTCGACTACGCGCATCGTCTACTCGGTAGAAACGCTCAAACACTCTTCCCAAATGTTCAGCAGCAATTCCTGGACCATTATCAGACACCGAGATCAACATGCGCCCTTCTTCACGGCGCACCTCAACCTTCACAATTGACCCCTGCGGGCTGTACTTCACCGCGTTATCAATGAGATTGCCAATTGCAGAAACCAACTGTGCACGATCACCAATGACCGACATGTCCGGGTTTTCTTCGACCACGATCATCACTGACTTAGCTAGCGCTGCACTTCTAATTCGACCAACTGCTTCATCGATAACTCGCGCAGTATGGATTGGCTCTCGCTTGGACAATCCATCAAATTCAATTCGTGCAAGCTCTAAAAGGTCGTTCACCGTTTCATTTAGTCGCGTCACTTCGTTGAGAATGATTTCGGACAGTCGCGCGCTCTCGGAATCTCCCATTTCTGCAATGAGGTTCTCTGCCATTAGTGAGATAGCCCCAATTGGCGTGCGCAATTCATGGCTGATATTGGCCACGAAATCGGTGCGAACTCGGTCAATCATTAATCGCTGCGTGATGTCTTCCACAATTGCAGCGGCTCCACCGTCTGCAAGTCGAACCGTTGCAATTTCAATTGTTCGATTCACCGATTCGCCAAATTCAAGTTCGGTTTTTCCTGTGGATCCACTTAAGGCATCGCGCAAAAGTTCCTCTAATTGCTGCACGAACAACAGATGATCATCAGATTGAGGCGTAAACAGGCTGTCTGCTGCATCATTGCTCCACATAGTGGACCCATCGCTTGACAACACCACCACTCCAAGGGGCAACGCATCCATGGTGGCGCTAAGGCGCGTGAGCGATTGAAATTCTTCCTCAGAAAGCTGATGAACAGGAGCTACGGGCTCTGCATCTTTGCGTTTCAGCCAGGCCATAAATAATTAGTCTTCGGCTTTAAACAAGTTGTACACCGCAGTGGTGAGATCAGCCCACTTTGAAAGGTCGTCCTTGTTCATTCGACTATCAATATCCCGGAACAAGCGACCAAATGAAACAGCCTGAATGAGTACAGCCATTTCACGGGCATCCATATCTCGGCGAACATGGCCCATATCTTGTTGAATTCGGAACATTTCTTCAAGTGCTGAATTCATTCGAGTTTGAGCTTCTGTAATACGGGCAAAAAACTCTGGCTTGTAACGAGCAGCAGACAGTACGTCAATTCGGTTCCACCGCACATTGCTCGGAGTGCGCACCAGTGCTTGCACAAGCAATGGGATTACCGCATCAAGTTGTTCACGAGTTTTGATACTGGAGAACGCCTCAATTGCCTGCGCGATGTTTCTGTTGGTATCAATAGTGAAGAGCTCTGCGTAGGCAGCAGCAACAAGCCCATCGCGATCTCCGAAGTGTAAGTACAACGAACTCTTTGAGATTCCCGTTCGCTCAATGACGTCTTCAATTCGAAAGCCTGATTCTCCGTTTTTGAGAAGCAGTTCAGTGGTTACAGCAATAATCTCATTGAGATCAGGGGTCTTGCGGGGAGCCCGCTTTCTTACCTCTTGCTTTTTCGCCACACCGTCAGGTTATCTAGGCAGCCCCGTTTGGAACTTGGCTAATTAACAAGATCGGAATCGCAAAAGTCACCGTTTTTCCGTCCGCGTCTACCAATCGAATTTGCAGCGTATGCGGGCCATCTTCAGGCACATCGGGTACCTGGAACTTGCTCTTTAATGCTCCATCGCCATTGGTAGAGGCATTGCCAAGCAACACGGGGTCAGAGAACAACCAGGCATTCATCGTTTCATTTTCCGCGTAACCGTTTGCACTGATTGAAATGCCTTCACCGCGCACAAGTTGTAGTTGGTTTGTTTCAGACAGCGGAATGCGTTCGCCACCCGTGGTATGTGAGTCAATAGTGAGCGATTGGCCTATCGCTCCGTTGATGAACGTGACTTCACCCTTGCCTGTGTTAACAGCAACAAATGTTCGTGGATATCCATCAATAAGCACATCGAGTTCACCAATTACCTTTAAGTCGCCAATTGGAAGCACTGATGTTGCTCCCGTTATTTGTTCAGTGTTGTTGTTTGGAACAAATGCGCCAAGCGAAATCAGCACCAGCAAGAAACCGGCTGCAACAGATGAAATGAATACACGCGAAACCCGTGGTGCCTGCAAGCCCGCGCGAATTCGCAGACCAATTACCACTGTGGCTACAAGCACTACCCACGCTGCAATTGTCCACAGTGAGGCAACTGGTGATCCCATAAGCAACAGACCTACAGCCAACGCACCAACAAGTCGCAAAGCTGGGATTGCGGCGGCTCGCTGGTCTTCATTTGACTGAGTCACTGAATTCAACAGTTCTCGGCCAACAACAGCGAGAACTGCAAGCCAAGTGACTTCTGCGATCGATTGAGTCACTGCGTACTGCATGCCACTAACAGGCGTAAGCAGATTGAGCAACGAAACAACAATCACTGCATGCATCACTAGCGATACCGATACAGATACAACACGTTGGCTAGATGGTGGACGTACAGCTCGGGCAATGATGTTTGGCAAAATGCCAAGTAGAACAACAACCGTGAGCAGTCGAATATCGGTAAACGAGTGAACGCGCATATTTGTAACTGCTGCGATGACAAATACTGCGCCTGCTACTCCACCAGCAATCACATCAAGCACGCCCAACGCAACAACAATGGCCACCCACATTGTTGAAGGTGCAGACACATCAAACTGCGCTGAGTTAGCTGCACCGAAGCCTGCAAGCACACCAACTAGAACCATGAGCAAGCGTGGAACAGTAAAGCCATTCAGCCACGGGGTGGTCATTTCAAACCGCTGAGTACGCGAAGCCACTACACCGATTCGTTGTGGTTTAGCGGCCACTAAACCAGCCACCAAGATCAAAATCACCAAGAACCACAGCATCAACTTTGATGAGTCCTCGCTGGAAAGTGTTCCAACTGAAACCACGTTTGCGTCAGCAAGACTGCTTGCCTGCACTTGAGACATTGCGCCAGCGCGGTTCAAAATCATGGCGGCATCATCGGCAATAGTTACTCCAAGTGCGAACTCCATGTTTGAGCCATCCGGCTTTGAGCCAATGAAATGGACTTTGTGTCCGCCCAATTCAACATCTGAAGGAATGGAAAGTAGCTCGGCATAGGTGCCGTCAGCCTTCACTTCAACTTCACCAAGTTTTATAGGAGTTGAGTGCAACCACACCTCTACCGATGAGCCCGGCAACATGCCCATTCCATCAACACGCATAGTGCTTCCGCGCGTGAACAGCACCGATCCATTCGCTAGCAGTGGCTCAATTGAACCATTTTCACCAACCGATGAAATCATCATTACCGATTCACCAATTGATGCATGCACTTGTTGTTTGTCTACATAGTTCACAACAACATCTACCGCCTGTCCTGCAACCACCGACACGGCCTGCGTTGGCTCTAGGCGTGCAGGAATCGTGTCAGGAACGTTTGTTGCCGGAACCGTTGGCGTAAACGACTGGAAAATCGACGTTTGAGTCTTTACCGTTGTTGAAGTAGCGCGTTCAATAATTGCCGGAGCACGCTCGATAGTTGACGTAGTGGTGCCAAGCGTTGTGGTGGTCGCACCCGTCGTTGTCGTTGTAATCACCGTGGTTGTTGTGGTGGTGAGCTGACCATTTCGTGACGCAACAGTTGTTGTAACGGCTCGGCGAGCGATGGTGGTAGTTGTGCCGCGACCCTGTGGATTACGTTTCACAGTTGTCACTACAAAAACTGTTGTTGACGAACTCACCACGGTTGTAGTGCTCTCCGCAGTTTGCACCGGCGACGCAACAACAATGACTGGCGCAAGCGGTGTCACCGACAACATATTTGACTCGGCTCCCGCACCAATTGCGTTGACGGCACGGATCTTTACGTCGTACTGCACGCCGTTAGTAAGGTTCGAAATGTTCAGTGGTGACGTGATTGAACCATTTGGCCATGGGTTCCAGGTCACCCCATTGTCGAGTGAGTATTCATGGTTTGTCAGCGTTGAACCACCACTATTTCCAATAGTGAATGAGGCCGAAATTGCGCCATCGCTTGCGGTCAGCGAATCCAAAATTGGGGCATACGGAACAACTGCCGAGATATCAAACGACTGCGTCACATCTGTTGCTGCGGTGAAGTTTGCAGTGGATGCAGAGGTAGCTGTAAGCGTGCAAGTTCCTGAGTTAACCATCGTGACCGAGAGACCGCTCACTGTGCACACGTTTGTTGTTTGACTTGAAAGCACAGGTGTGAGACCTGAGTCAACGGTTGGAGCGAGCGTAAACGCGGTGGTGGAGAAGTTTCGATCAGCAGGATCAGCAAACGTGATTACTTGCGCGCGCTTGGCAACCGTGATGGTCACATCGTTTGATGTCGCCGCGTTGTAATTGCCTTCTTGTGCTTTGGATGCCGTGACAATGCACGTTCCTGCTGCAACTGCAGTAAGCGTGTTTCCGGAAATAGTGCAACCACCAGTTCCATCTACAACCGAATAGGTCACTGCTCCATTGCCGTTACCACCACTCGTCGAAAGTGTCGTGGTGTCTTGGTAAGTAACCAAAGTGCTCGCTGCAGAGAGCGTGAATCCAGATTGGTTAGCTCCGCTAATTGAGAACGAACCATTGTTGAACGTGATTGCGTAGTTCGAATTTGCAAGCGTTCCTCGACCAATGACATAGGTACCAATGTTCTCGCCGCTATTTCGAGAGATAGATCCACTGAAGGCATCTGAACCCACGAGTGAACCCGACGTAATGCTGTACGCAAGAGATGGGTCGGAGTCGCCGTAGGTTTTTGTTCGGTTAGCTGCCGTCAGGGTGATTGGACGCTGCGAAATGGTGAGGTTTGCGCCAACAAACGTAATTGCATAGTTCGCATTTGCAAGCGTTCCTTGATTGATCGCGTATGTTCCAACGTTTTCACCAGAGTTTCTGCCGAGCGTGCCAGACAGCGTGTCTCCGCCGACCAAAGTTCCTGAAGTGATGGTGTACGCAAGAGTTGGATCTGCATCGCCATAAGTCTTTGTTGCCGAAGTTGCTGTAACCGTAATTGCCCGATCAATCACCGTGATCGTTGCAGCGCTTGATACAGCAGAGTTGTAATTAGTGCTCTGAGCTTTTGTAGCAGTAACGGTGCATGTTGTTCCAACATCGCCAGTTGCTGTCAATGTGTCTGAAGAAATTGAACAACCAGCAGTTCCTGCACTGGTTACTGCATACGAAACATCGCCTGTGCCTGAGCCGCCAGATGAACCCAGCACCACTGAAGTTCCATACGTAACTTGACTTGTTGTTACCGAAAGTGTGCTTTGCGATGCCCTGCTTACTGTTAGCGTTGCCCCAACAAAGCTGATGTCGTAATTTCCATTTGCCAAAGTGCCCTGCGTAATTGAATACGTACCTACGTTTTCACCAGATGCACGGCTGAGTGAACCACTTAATGAATCTGAGCCAACAAGAGAGCCAGTAGTGATGCTGTATGTGAGTGAAGGATCAGTTGAACCAAACACCTTCGTCTTATTTGCAGCGGTCACCGTAATTGGACGCTGAGTAACTGTGAGGTTTGCAGGTACAAAGGTGATGTCATAGTTGGCATTGGCCAAAGTGCCAATGTTGAGCGCATAGGTGCCGACATTGGCGCCACTAGTTCGACCAAGCGAGCCTGACAAGGTGTCGGAGCCAACGAGTGAACCAGATGAAACCGCATACGTAAAGGTTGGATCAGTAGCTCCATACTCCTTCGTCTGCGCGTCAGCAGTCACCGTAATTGCACGTTGGGTAACCGTGAGGTTGGCTGAAACAAAAGTGATTGCGTAGTTGCTATTAGCAAGCGATCCCTGGCCGATGACATACGTGCCTGCATCTTCACCAGATGTGCGAATTAACGCGCCAGATAATGAATCTGAGCCAACTAGTGAACCTGTCGTTACCGAATACGTCAAGGTTGGGTCTGTTGCACCATATTCCTTCGATTTTGCATCCGCGGTCACCGTTATTGCGCGTTGAGTTACAGAAAGATTTGCTGACGCATAGGTGATGTCGTAATTGCTGTTGGCAAGGTTTCCTTGTCCAATTGCATAGGTTCCAACAGATTCACCGGATACACGACTGAGCGAACCTGACAAAGAATCTGAGCCAACAAGTGAGCCAGTTGTAATGGTGTACGTCAAGGTTGGATCAGTAGCGCCGTACTCCTTGGACTTCGCATCTGCAGTCACCGTAATTGGACGCTGCGAAATGGTGAGCAGTGCGCCAACGTAGGTGATGTCGTAGTTGGTGTTGTCTACGGTGCCACGCAAGATTGCAAAGGTGCCAACAGCATCTCCTGATACTCGAGTGAGCGCACCAGACAATGAATCTGAGCCAACAAGTGAGCCTGTCGTTACCGAATACGTCAAGGTTGGGTCTGTTGCACCATATTCCTTCGATTTTGCAGCGGCAGTAACCGTGATTGGACGTTGAGAAATGGTGAGGTTTGCCGGAACAAAGGTGATGTCGTAATTGGCATTAGCAAGCGTGCCGACATTGAGTGCATAGGTACCAACGTTTGCTCCACTTGTTCGACCGAGCGCACCTGACAATGAATCAGAACCAACTAGCGAACCAGACGTAATTGCATAAGTAAACGTTGGGTCAGATGCTCCATATTGCTTGGTGGCTGCATCTGCGGTCACCGTGATTGGACGCTGCGAGATCGTGAGATTTGCTGCAACATACGTGATGTCGTAATTAGCGTTGGCAAGCGTTCCTTGATTGATTGCGTATGTGCCAACGTCTTCACCTGACGCACGACCAAGTGAGCCCGACAACGAATCCGCACCAACAAGCGAACCAGAAGTAATTGCATAAGTGAGCGTTGGGTTGCTCGCCCCGTATTGCTTCGACTTCGCATCGGCCGTAACGGTAAGTGCAACGCGAGCAAAACTGACCGTCGTTGCCGAGCTTGAGACTGCGTTGTAATTGCCATTGCCCGCCATGGTGGCGGTTACAGAACAATCACCAGCAGCACTCTTCGACAACGCCCCACTCGTAATCGAACAACCAGTACCCGTCACCACATAGGTCACCGAACCATTCGTCGTTCCACCACTCGTAGTCAACGTGAGAGCCGAACCATACGTACCCGAAGTAGACGTAACCGTCAGCGACGACTGATTCGCCTTCGCAAATGTCACCGTTGTCGCCGAACTTGAAAC
>JAFMJR010000045.1 GCA_017853385.1 Ilumatobacteraceae bacterium
TCAAGCATGCGTATTTAGGGTACTCGCTAACCTTGTGCCATGTCTTTGGTCCTCCTTGAAATTGCAGATGGTGTAGCCACAATTACGTTGAATAATCCGGAAGAGCGCAACACCATGACCGCGCCAATGGTCGCCGAAATTGTTGCGGCAATGGACCGAATCGAGGGTGACTCATCAATCGGCGCAATTGTTGTGACTGGCACAGCACCTGCGTTTTGTGCTGGAGCCAATCTTGGAAACTTGGCCGAAGCAGATGGCGAATCGCTTGGCGTTATTTATGAAGGATTCTTGCGTATTGCTCGCAGTCCACTGCCAACCATTGCTGCAGTAAATGGCGCGGCAGTTGGAGCCGGCATGAACCTGGCTCTCGGTTGCGATGTGCGCATTGCTGCTCGCCGCGCAAAGTTTGACACTCGCTTTTTGCAACTGGGTATTCACCCGGGTGGCGGGCACACGTGGATGCTGCGACGCATCGTTGGTCCGCAAGTTGCGTCGGCAGCAGTGTTGTTTGGAGAAATTTACGACGGTGAGCAAGCAGAGCGTGTTGGTCTTGCGTATTTGTGTGTAGACGATGACAAGTTGTTGTCAACTGCACATGAGTTAGCGAAGCGAGCAGCGAGTGCACCTCGTGACTTGGTAATTGAAACCAAAAAAACCATCGCAGCAATGGCCGATGTGGAAACACACCCAGAAGCAGTTGCCCGAGAGCTCACCCCGCAGCTGTGGAGCACCAGGCAGCCTTGGTTCGCCGAGCGACTTGCTGCCCTGCAGGCAAAAATCAGCAAAAAATAAGGGTTTTGCGGCCGGCCTGGCTGTGACTTGCCGGGGTCTTCACGAGGTGTATGTTGGCATCAGTAAGACCGAGCTAGTGGATTTCGTCAGTGCAACAGCACAGAAGGCGGGGGAAGCAATGAGCAAGCGTCACGATCACCGAACAACGGTGTTTCCACCCAAGGTGGAACTTCGGGCACACGCCCACAATGAGCGCCATCGCGTGCATTCAGAACTGCACAACGTGGTGAACATGGTGAGTCATGGTGTTGAACCAGAAGATGTGATTGAGCCGGGTATTGCCTGGAAAGGCATGCACCATCACGATGCAGAAATTGGACGGGAGCAAGCGCGCCGTCGCGAATTTAAGCATTGGAAAACTAAAGCATGGAAAAGGCGAAAGGTTGCTCGTAAGCAGCGAGCGATAGAAATTCAACATCTACGCGAAATCGCGTAGCGAATTTATAACCAAGCAGCCGACAGTTCGTCGCGCCGCGCGTGCCATTCTTCAATGGTGAATCCGTAGCGCACGTGATCTTCCCAGATGCCATTGATTTCTAGGAAGCGTTCGGCAATACCTTCTTCACGAAGTTGAAGTTTTTCGACCACACGGCGACTGTTGGTATTGCGCGGAATAATGCACACCTCAACTCGATGTAGACGTAACTCATCAAAGGCAAACTTCGAAACAACAAGCACTGCTTCTGACATGTAACTATTGCCAGCCTTGGCTTCATCTATCCAGTAGCCAATGGTGCCGCTTTGCATTGCACCGCGAACCACACTGTTTAAGTTCACTTCACCGGCGAATACGTTGTTCACAAAAATGCCAAAGCAATATGCATTTCCTGAATGACGCTCACGGTCGCGCGCTGCGCAACGATTAGTAAATGCATCGCGGCTGGTAGCAGGGTCTGGAGAGGTGATGAGTGGCATGGGCTCCCATTTGGTGAGCCATTCGCCATTGCGAAGTCGAACTTCACTCCATGCTTCAAAATCTGTTGCAGCAAGTGGGCGAAGCATGATGCGACGCCCAAACAATCGCAAAGGCCCATTAGATGAAATGACCCCAGCGGGGTGTCCAATAGGTCGTGAATAGCCGGTCACGACAGGCCCAACTCTTCGCGCACTAATCCATCGAGCAAATTATTCACCGACACCATAATTTCAGGTATTCGCAGCTTGCGCATAACTCCTACCAACACGCAGCATCCACCCACAATTACGTCGGCACGGTCGGCGGGTAACCCAGGGTTGAACTTGCGATCAGCGAGCGATTCGGTGGCAAGAGTGCGAAACACTTCTTCCACATTGTCGCGAGACATACGCACACCGTGTAGCGCCTTGGCATCAAATGACTGCAGACCAATTTCAACCGCGGCAATGGTGACGATGCTGCCTGCAACGCCAACTACACGTGTTGCATTGAGAACTTCGGGGTGGTCACGAATGAGGTCGTCCATGAAATCGGTGACAACACCAATGGCGTTGGTCAGCTCTTCGGGGCGAGGTGGGTCATGACGCAGATGGCTTTCGGTGAGCACCACAGTTCCTACTGGAAAACTGACCGCATGTTGCAGCGACTGCTCACCGATCATGATTTCGGTACTGCCACCACCAATATCAATCACCAATGTGATGCCGTCATGTGGCGGCAAATGTGACAGCGCACCTGAATAGGCGAGCCTGCCTTCTTCGGTGCCGGCAATGATGGACGGCCGCACGCCAAGCACCGATTCTGCTTGATCAAGAAACACATGTGCATTTGTTGCACGACGACACGCTTCGGTTGCCGTGACTCGAAGTGCTTCAACGTTGTGCTGTTGAATCAGACTTGCGTATTGCCTTAGGCGCGCAATAGTGCGCTCAATAGCTTCATCGTTGAGAGTGTTGGTGTTGACGACACCACGGCCAAGACCAGTTACATGAACTTCGCGAACGATGTCGTTGCCATTCGCGTCAGCGATAAGCAGATTGGTTGAATTGGTTCCAATATCAATAGCGGCAACTCGCTGTTTTCTAGGTGCAAGTTGTGGCTGAGAAACGATGTACGAGTTGCGACTGATGGAAAGTTTGTCGGCAACCCATTGACCAACTGGGTCATCGCCACCAGCAAGCCACCAACCAAAGTGTGCATGCAGACATTTCACGCCAATTCGCGTGCCGGCGACTCCACCAAATGGACGAGGGCCAGTGTGATCTGGGGGAATAAGCGCATCGCGTTCGGCTGCGTAGCGGTCGTGAGCAGCAGCAATGACCGCTGCATCAATTTCTGCTTCGGCTTGATTCACAGCACCTGTTGCCTCAAGTCGACCCACTAATACGTTTTCACGTGCCCCGCATAGCCAATACAGCGTGGGCATTGGAGTTCCATCGGGCATGAAGGGTTGATTGCGCAACACCACCGGATCGCCGTCTTGTGCACGCACAACGACTTCGAATGTGCCTTGCGGAACCCGGCCAAGAAGCTCGGTGATACGCGCTATATCTGCGGCGCTTGGCGTGTTAGATGAGTTTGACAAGAACAACAACCAACACAGCAATGCCAATGAGAGCAGGAATTGCGCGCTTGGCGATTGTTGATCCTGCAGTGTCTAACAAATTCAACGGTGCAACTTCTGGTCCATCAATTTTGCGAACCGTTGGTTGCTCAGGCGCGGATGTTTCAACAGGTTCTGGAGAAGTTGTGCTTGTTGATGCCGCTGCTGGGGCTGGCGATGCAGAAATAAGTTGATTGAGATTTTCCGAAAACTGAGCAAGCAGTTTGTCGCTTACGTCTGCCAGCGCACCACGTCCAAATTGTGCAACTTTTCCTGAAATGGAGAGATCGGTGTGCACGGTGCACTTGGTTGACGTTTCGCTCACCGAGGTGAGTTCTGCCGTAATCATTGCCGAGGCATTGCCTTTGCCGGTTGTGTCGCGTCCTTCGCCTTTTAGCGTCGCTTTATGTGCGGCGTCATCTCGTGAAACAAAACTTGCTTGACCTTTGAATTGAGCAAGAATCGGTCCAACTTTTACCTTTACTTGGCCTCGATATGTTTCGCCTTCAACTTCGGTGAGTTGTGCTCCAGGCAGGCACGGTGCAATTCGCTCGAGATCGGTAAGGATCTGCCATGCCTGATCAACAGGAACATTGACAACAAATTCGTGATTGAGATCCATAAATAATCAGCTCAACTTTCGTGAATACATGTAGCTACGCGGTCAATGTCTTGCGCTCGATCAACATCTATTCCCGAGCCTGAACAGGGTACTTCAGCAACGAGTTCAGGGTGACTGCGGAGCAACGAACGTGCACCAATGTCTCCCGTTGTTGGAATATGCGAAAAAAATTCAGCATGGATCTTCACGGGATTCGCGCGCACTCCTTGATAGGTGGCAACTGCCAGTGGTGAAGGCGACTTCGCTACTGCATTCCATGCTGACGGGGGAATGCATGGTTGATCGCCAAGACCAATGACTACCGACTGCAAGCCAATTGAGGTTGCCCAGTGCAGTCCGCAATGCACCGAACTCGCCATCCCCGATTGCCAATCTGAATTATGGAGATAGGTCACGTTTTGGGCAGACGGCGGGCGGGGAAGGTCCACGGCTCCGTAGACAACCGCAATGGGGCCAATGTAGGAGTCAATGGCGTGCTGTAGCGCCCACTCAAAGATGGACTTTCCCTCCACGCGGGTGAGCAACTTGTGTTCGGCGCCAAGAAAGCGAGACCCACTACCTGCAGCCAGAAGAACTATGCCGAGCGCAGGTGCAGAGGGTTCTGAAACGGGCATATCCCCATGTTTACAGGCTTTGGTGGGCAACTCCGCCTTGCAGCCCAGAAACCCTGTGTGACCCAATTATTACAGTTTCATGACATAGACTGTTACACAGTTGACATATAGGCCAGATCCCACGATCTCTGGCGAGCACTGCCCCCAACATCCGAATCAACCGCCCCCCGGTTGATTCGCCTACCAAGGAGCCATTCATGTCACGCATCACCAAAACCATTGCTGGTCTGCTCGTATCTACTGCCATCTGGGCGTTCTCGGCGGGGTCTGCCCAGGCCATGCCTATGGGCCCAGCTCAAGAGGCGATCATCCGAAAGAGCGCCTCTGCTGCGCAACTTGCCATCGATACCTATGCCGATAAGCGCGATCGCGATGCCTACGACCTGTATCTCGATCTTGCCGACAAACTCGCAGTTGGAGTTGCAAACTTTCTCGGACTTGACGTGACCGAGCTGCAACAAGCCTGGCGCTCGGCCGATGTCGCCCATCAGCGTGCATTGATGGCGGGGCTGACACAAATCGGTGTTCCATATCGCGAGAACGCAACTTCGGAATCTGTTGCATTTGACTGTTCGGGATTTGTGCAGTTTGCATGGACGAGCGCCGGATATGCGTTGCCACGTGGTTCGAGTTCGCAATATGCATACTCAAAACGAGTGAATGCAAAGTTTGCTCAAGCGGGTGACTTGATGTGGCGACCAGGGCACGTGTCGATGTATTTAGGGGTTGACGGTGCAATTTTGCAATCTGGTCGAACAGGTCGAAGTGTTGAATTGCACAACATGGATTCGCGAATTTTAAGTTGGACGCGTTTCGCAAACCCAACCGCATAATTGTTATTTGTGAATTGGTCCTTCACCGTCGCGTAGCGATGGTGCACCTCGGCCAGTGCGCCGAGCAATGATTTCTCCGCAAATGGAAATTGCAGTTTCTTCTGGTGTTCGCGCACCAATGTCGAGGCCAATTGGCGACATTAAACGAGCAAGTTCAAGGTCGGTAACACCTGCTTCGCGCAAACGTTCAACACGCTTTGCATGGGTTTTCCTGCTGCCCATGACTCCGATGTAGCCCACCTTTGTGGCGAGTGCACCAATTACAGCAGGCACATCAAACTTTGGGTCATGGGTCAAAATGCATACGGCATCGCGTTGAGTGAGTTGCGATCCGCGCTCAGCAAATAGTGGTGCTGGCCAGGTAACCAATACTTCATCTGCCATGGGGAAGCGTCGATTCGTTGCAAATACTTCACGCGCGTCGCACACCAATACGTGATAGCCAAGCACTTTTGCCACGCGAGCAAGTGCAGCAGTGAAATCAACTGCGCCAAAGATAACCATTGTTGGCGGTGGCGAAAACGCTTCAATAAACACACGAACAGTTGGTGTGTTCACTAAATCTTCGGGAGTGGTTTGTCCCTCTGGTCCGTAATGTCGAACACTGGTGCGCCCTGCTTCAAGTTCACCTTGCGCATCTCGAGCAACAACACGATCAAGTTCGGTATTGCCAAGCGACCCCTGAGTTTCAGTGTCTGGAGAAACCATCATCATTGCGCCAATGTTTGGGCCATCAATTACGGAAGCCAGTGCCACTGGCAGGTTTGCGCGTACACGCTCAGAAAACTGTTGATACAACGACACGTTCAATTACCAAGTCAACGGCTGAATAAATAAATGAATGATGCCGCCACAAGTAAGACCGACTGCAAAGGCTTCATCGTCGGAATAACCAAATTTCACGAGTTTTGGTTGCTTGTCTCCATGCAAAATACCGAGGGCTTCAGCAACAACTGCGCCTTCAACGCAGCCACCACTTACCGAACCAATGACCTCGCCGTCTTCGTTCACCGCCATTGCAGCGCCCGGGTCGCGAGGACCAGACCCTTCAATATCAACAACACGAGCGAGCGCAACTTGCTTGCCTTGTGCCTTCCAGCGATCAATGTCGTTCAGCAAATCGCGCATGGTTCTAGTTAATCGGCAGAAATGACGCGAGTGAGGCGTTCCATGGCATCAAGTGAGTGACCTTCAACAAATTCGTCAATAAACGGCAGAGCTGCTGCCATTCCTTTAGCAAGAGGCGCATAACCAGGCGTCACCTTCAAAGGATTCACCCAGATCAATTTGTGCGAGACCCGCTGTAGGCGCTGCATTTGCTCACCGAGTAATTCGGGGTTTCCTCTGTCCCAACCATCGGAGAGCACAATCACCATTGCACCACGCGCCATGCCGCGCACACCCCATGTGTCATTGAATTTACGCAAGCTTTCGCCGAGGCGAGTACCACCGCTCCAGTCAGGCACCTGCTCTGCTGCTCGCTTAATTGCTTTGTCGGGGTCGCGACTACGCAGTTCTTTTGTGAGACGAGTGAGTCGAGTGCTGAAGGCAAACGCTTCAACTCGTTGACGACCAGCAACTGCAGCATGCATAAATCGAAGCAGTGCTCGTGCGTATGGCTCCATACTTCCCGAGATATCGAGCAGAACAACAATGCGTCGCAATCGGTCGCTTGGCTTTCTCCAATGCAACTGCATCGGCTCACCACCATGGCTAATAGAAGCGCGAACGGTTCTACGCAGATCATGGCGTGTGCCAGCGCGTTTTGCTGAAGTGAGGCGTAGAGATTTGCGCGGTGGCCCCGCAAATCGCAATGCCTGCATTAACCGCTGGGCCTCAGCAAGTTCTGCATCGTCATATTGTGCGAAATCTTTTTTGCGCAAAGCTTCTGCACTAGAAAAACGCAAATGAATTGCAGGGTTCGAGTCGTAGTCTCCAACGTTTTGATCGGTTTGTGTTTCGTCATCTATGAGCAACGAAATTTTTTGCGGTGCTACATCGTCGGCAGCAATGCCGCTTGAGCGTTGTTCCCAAAACACAGCAAATGCTTTGTCAAACAACTGGTGGTCTTCGGGTCTGCGCACCAATGTGGTTCTGCCTGCCCAAAAAACATCATTGCGCGATTCAAGTGAAACAACATCTAATGCATTGACAAATGTAAGCACCGAATCAAGTGGCACCTGCAGCCCAACACCACGCAAAATGCGTGCAAACGAAACTGCAATTTCTTCGGGAGAAGAAGCAACAGTTGCAGTCATCGACTAGCCGTGCAACAAGCCGCGGTCAAAAGCTTGCGCAACAATTTGGGCAATGCCTTGTTCGCGCACGCGGTCGTGGTCCTCGCGATATTTCAAGACAGTTCCTAAAGTCGCAGACACCACGGATTCGTTCAATTCTCGAGCACCCAGCTGGGCGAGTGCGGTTGCCCAGTCAATCGTTTCTGCAACTCCAGGCGGCTTGTACAAATTCAGTGAACGCATGTGCTCGACCGCCGCTGCAACTTGCTTGGCAAGCGACTCGGCAATTTGTGGAACTCGCATGCGCACAATGGCCACTTCGCGTTCAAAACTTGGATGATCTACCCAGTGATACAGGCAGCGTCGCTTTAACGCATCGTGAACATCGCGAGTGCGATTCGACGTAAGAATCACGATCGGTGGTGTTGTTGCTTTGAAAGTGCCAAGTTCGGGAACTGTCACTTGGAAGTCGGAAAGAATTTCCAACAAGTACGCCTCAAACTCGTCATCTGCACGATCAATTTCGTCAATTAACAAAACTGGGGGCGTGTCGCGTTGCTCAATGGCACGCAACAATGCTCGCTTGATCAAAAAGCGTTCGTTGTAGAGCTCGCTTTCCAACTCATTTGTCTGTTTGTTCGTTGCTTCACCACTGGCTTCTGCAGCGCGTAGGTGCAACAGCTGTCGCGAATAGTCCCAGTCGTACACGGCTTGCGCTGCATCAATGCCTTCGTAACACTGCAGGCGAATCAATTCAGCGCCTGTCATTGCAGCAATCACTTTGGCGAGTTCGGTTTTACCAACTCCTGCTTCACCTTCAAGTAACAGCGGTCGCTTCAACGTGAGCGCCAAATACACCGCGGTGGTTAAGCCATCTTCTGCTAGGTAGTTCTGTTCGGCAAGTGCTGCCCGAACCTGTTCTACCGAGGTGAATCCAGCCTGTGCCATGCGTTCAGGCTAGGGGCAGAAGCATTATGAATCGAATCCCAGACCCAAACGATCAAGGCTGCGTAGCCATAAATTGCGCTTGCCTGACTTGTCTTCTCGGTTGAGTGACCAACGCGTGGCTTGAATGCCAATGAATCGGAACGGTTCAGGTGGGAATGGCAAGGGTTTGCTTTGCACAAATTGAGACTGCGTTGCCGGAGTCTTTCGACCATCGATCATGTCGAGCATGACCTCTGCGCCAAATCGCGAACTTGCCACACCTAGACCGGTGTAACCAATGGCGTAGGCAACGCGATCGCGCATGGCTTGTCCCCAAAACACGCTGTAGCGACTGCATGTATCAATTGCGCCACCCCAAGCGTGAGAAAAGCGCACGCCTTCAAGTTGGGGAAACGTCTCAAAAAAGTGTTGAGAAAGTTTTGCCCAAGTTTCGGGTCGCGATTCAAGTTCAGTACTGATCTTTCCGCCAAAGAAATAGACCGCGTCGTATCCGCCCCACAAAATTCGATTGTCAGCGGTGAGTCGGTAGTAATGAAACTGGTTTGAAATGTCTGAAAGGCCCTGCCGATTTTTCCAACCAATGCTGTCGAGTTGCTGCTGTGTAAGTGGTTCGGTGGTCAGGCAGTAGTCGTAGACAGGAGCGATGTAGTTGTGCATGCGACGCAACAATGGCTTGAACGCATTGGTGGCAAGTGCAACTCGCTTTGCGTTTACTTTTGACAGTGGCGTTTCCACCACGATTCCGCCTGGTGAATAGTCAAGACCAATTGCTTTGGTGTCTTCGTAAATGCGCACGCCTAACTGCTCGGCGGCGCGCTTTAAACCCCATGCCAAGCGTGCAGGATCAACTAATGCAGCTGTGTCTTTGCACCACATGCCTCCGGTGAAAATTGGGGAGGCAACTTCTTTGCGGACAGCAACCTCATCGAGCCATTCCACTTTGTGTCCAAAGTCGAGCAGTTGGTTGTAGTCGTCAATGAGTTCATCGAGATATGTCGCAGAGTGCCGGGTGCTTGCAATTTCAATTACGCCATTGCGTTCAAAATCGCAGTCAATGTTGTATCGCTTAATTGCAGCTTCAATTTCGTTGAGGTTTTCAAGTCCAAGGTCTTCAAGCAGTCCAACTTCATCGGGGAATCGCTGTTGAGCGTTTGCGATTCCATGTGTGAGGCTTGAGTCCATAAAGCCACCGTTGCGACCGCTTGCGGCTGAGCCAATTTCGTGAGCCTCAATCAGCACAACATCGCGGTCGGGGTCTCGTTCTTTTGCCAGAATCGCTGTCCACAATCCGGTGTAGCCACCACCCACGATGCATAGGTCGCATGTTTCAGCGTGCACCAGCATGGGGTTTGACTCTGGTTCGTCGGCATCATCGAACCAATACGGAAATGAATCGGCGTCCGCGATCGCGTCCAAAAAACGCTCGTCTTGTTGATACCCACCCATGGGTTTCTCACCACCTAACTAGG
>JAFMJR010000046.1 GCA_017853385.1 Ilumatobacteraceae bacterium
TGCCGCCACCTTGAAAGGGTGGTGTCCTAGGCCACTAGACGATGGGGGCATGGACGAAAATTCAGTTGGAAGAGCCATAGAAATCTACCAGTGACTCTGGGAAAACCCCCCGCTAATTCCCTTCTGTTTGGACGCGCACGATCCAGTCTAAAAGCCAACCCAGATAGAGATACAGCTGATACTGCCCATACCCAGGGTCGTCTTCTTCAAGTACTGCCTCAAATTCGTCCTCATCCACGTCGAGCAGGGTTCCAAGAATGAGTCGAAGGCTGTTGATTGATCGCATCAATGCGTCAAGCTCGTCGGATGTCAGATTGACTTGGCTGGCTTCGTGATCGCGTTCAAGCATGGACGAAGTAAGCGTGAGTGAAGCAAGACGCGACGAAAGCAATTCATCACGCATGAGACGTTGATACTCATGCTCATGCTGCTCGTCCTGGTGATAAGCAGCAGGAAATAATCTTCGAGCAACATCGCTGTTTGAATCATTCATTAATACGTCACGCAGTTGATCAAGAAGTGAGTTCAGAGTTTCGCGGTCTTGTGCATCAATGTTGAGCGAATACGTTTGTTCATCAATTCGCGACAAGGGTCCTGAATTACGGCGCGCCATTTTCAGGAGTCTTCTCGTTGCATCGTTGCCCAGAGACCATGTTCATGTAATCGGTACACATCAAATTCAGATCGCTCTCGCGTTCCAGACGAAACAACAGCGCGTCCTTTGTGGTGGACATCAAGCATTAGTTCGGTGGCTTTTTCAAGGCTGTATCCAAAGAGTTTTTGTAAGACCAAGGTCACATAAGACATCAAATTGATTGGGTCATTCCAGACCAACACAATCCAAGGGCGATCAACATCAACAGCATCATCTGTGTTGGGATCCACCACACCCGTCGGTTGTACATCGGTATTTGAAAGTTGATGCACAGGCACGCTCTCATTCTGCCGTCATTTGAAGCGTGTTTTTCTGATGAAAGCAAGCCTCCGATTGGTAGCCATAGCGCTATCGCCGTAGCCTACGAATGTGGCTCTTGACGTTCGACCAGTGATTCCTTCACGATTTTTCAGCCACAAGTCCCGTGGTGCAGCACCTTCTTCACTCATTGGGGCCTACGTCGCATTAATGAAATTGCGGGTTGTTGAACTTTTGCTGGTGACCACGATTCCGACAATGGTTCTTGCTCACGATGGTTGGCCTTCAGTTCAACTCATGGTTGTCACGCTTATTGGTGGAACGCTTGCCGCAGGTGGTGCAAATGCGATCAATATGTATATCGATCGCGACATCGACAAGTTGATGGTTCGGACGCAGAATCGCCCACTTGTTACAGGTGCAATAACGCCCCGCGCCGCGATGATTTTTGCAATAGCTCTCGAAATCATTGCGTTTTGTGTGCTTTTTGTAGGTGCAAACTTGTTGGCTGCATGCTTGGCGATATCTGCAACCCTGTTTTATGTCTTCGTCTATTCCCTTTGGTTAAAGCGAACAAGTAAGCAAAACATTGTGATTGGTGGTGCGGCTGGTGCAATGCCGGTGTTGGTTGGTTGGGCTGCAGTCACTAATTCGTTGAGCTGGGCTCCTGTTGTGCTGTTTGTGGTCATTTTCTTGTGGACGCCACCACATTTCTGGGCGCTCGCGATTCGACACCACGATGATTACAAAGCAGCTGGTGTGCCCATGTTGCCTGTGGTTGAGTCTCTTGAGAGAACAGTACGTTCAATGACGACCTATGCCGTCTTGCTCACCATCTCTACATTGGTCCTAGTGCCGGTTGCCGAACTCGGCTGGTTATATGGAATTACAGCATTGGTATTTGGGGTGGCTTTTGTCATTGGCTCTGTTCGACTCGGCAAAGACCCGTCCGAGAAGCGAGCGATGCGACTGTTTACCTTTTCCATCACTTACGTCACCGCAGTGTTTGTTGCGCTCACCATCGACGTGTTGGTTCGTTAAGCACTATTGCACAAAGTCGGGAAGTCGGGCTCGCGCCCCTGCCGTTGTTAGTGTCTAAGTCGTTATGACCACGGTCAATTTGCCATCCTCTGTGGGTGTCGAGGCCACTGTCAACTCGGGTTCCCTGGGCGCAGTAGGCACTTGGCTCACCACCACCGATCACAAACGCATCGGTCGACTCTTCATTGGTACTGCCGCATTGTGGCTTCTTGCTTTTGTAGGAGTTGGCGTTCTTCTTGGTTTCGAACGTATTGATAGCAAGGCGTTCACGCTCAACGAAGGCATGATGACGCAGCTTTTTGCAGCGTCAAAAACTCTTGCAACGTATGGAGTGATGATTCCGTTGATGTTGGGCTTGGCTATTGCCCTCGTTCCAACCCAAGTTGGTTCACGTGCATTGATGTTCGCGCGAAACGCAATGCTTGGTTACTGCTTGTGGGCAATTGGTAGCTCACTCGTTGTTGCTTCGCTCCTTGCTAATGGTGGACCTGGTGGCGGCGAAGCAAAAATGGTCGACTTGTATCTGCTCGGTCTCGCGCTGCTGATTGTTGGAGTGCTGGCTGCTTCGGTAAGCGTTATTGCAACAGTGATTTCAGCTCGCACTGCAGGTACTGATTTGGCTGATGTCTCAACGTTTTCGTGGTCTGCGCTGATTGGTGCAACAAGTCTTGTACTCACGCTTCCAGTAACGCTTGGAACTTTGATTTATGTTGCGGTAGATCATCACTACACGCGGATTGCTTTTGGTGGAAATGTGGGAATCAGTAAGTGGTTGGGCTGGTCAATGACGCAACCACAAACTTTTCTTTACATAATTCCAGCCGTAGGAATTCTTGCTGAGCTTGCACCAGTTGTTGCTCGCAAAGCTCAACCACTTCGTGGCGGCGTGTTTGTAGGTATCGGACTTATTTCGGTGGCGTTGCTTGGTTCGGTAACACAAAATGTTCACGGGCTTGCATGGACCGGAACCATTGTTGACAAAGCAAAAAGTTTTGTTCCGTACGCGTTATTCAACTTGCTTCCGATTCTTGGAATTGTTGTAGTTCTCGGACTTGCACTTATTGCCCTGAAATCAGATTCGATCAAAATGATTTCACCATTTATTCCGGCTTTTCTTGGCGGAGGAATGATCCTCACCGCAATGCTTGGTAACGCAGTTCAACTCATTTCAAGTGCAAATCTCTCGGGAACTGTGTTTGAAGAGGGTGTTTTGATCTACATCAGCTACGGAAGCGTGCTTGTTGCATGGGCAGGTGTTGCTTATTGGGGCCCAACTTTGTGGGGTCGAATGTTGCCAGCGAAAGCTGTTGTTGGAATAGGCGCACTTGGATTTATTGGAACAGTTCTCGCAGCTCTTCCAATGCTGATTGCAGGTTTTGCAGACCAACAATCAGATTCCGTTAAAGATTTTGACTACTCAGGTCCTGCAAAATTGTGGAACGGTGTGTCAACAATTGGTCACGCACTTTTCGCATTGTGTGTGATTGTAGGAATTGCTGCAGCCATAAAGAGCTTCGCAACAGGTGAGAGAGTTTCTGGAAATCCTTGGGTTGATGGGGGTGCACAATGACCGCATCAGTTGAGCGCGTATTGCCTGCAGGACCAGCAACTTCTGCACGACACCCGTTGTTCATTGCAACAGGATCTGTTGTTGCTGCAGGAACCATGTTGATGTTTGGCATGTTGGCAGTGTGGTTTAAATTCCGAGACGCTTCACCGCTTCGTGTCGGTAAAAACGGCAAAATGATTCATGATTGGCTGCCTGCAGACCTCAAGATTCCAGAAGTTGCGACGAACACACTCGCAATCACCATGGTGATCGCAGCGATCATGGGCCAATGGGCGGTGTATTCAGCAAAACGAAAAGACTCACAGCACACCACGCTCGCATTGTTCATTACGGGAATGGTTGGAGTTGCGGCCATCAATGCTCAAGTTGCGATCTATAAACAAATGGGCGCCGTGCTTGCCGATGGCGCATACCAAACCATGTTCTACGCAATTACCGGAACCATGCTGTTCCTTTTGTGCACCGGTGTTGCGTTTTCATTAGTTGCAGCATTCCGCGTGCTTGGTGGTCGAGTTACTGATCGCGCGGTTGTCACAGCGCATGCAATGTATTGGTACTTCCTCACCACAGCGTTTACTGCGATGTGGTTCGTCGTGTACGTGCAGAAATAGGTAGCTCAATGTTTTCAACTGGATCTAAATACTTCTTCGGAATCAGTGTTCTTGGTGCTGTTTCGTTTGCTGTCTACATGTTGCTTATTGGTGAGTCGGCAATTGGCGCCACCGCGCTGTTTGGTCTTGTCGCAGCTGCAGGATTACTCACTGCACTTGTGTTGTTTACACGCGATGGCGATGCAGGAGAAGAGGGGGTTGCCGCCTCGACAGCTGCTCCAACACCATCAATGTGGCCACTCATTGGTGCAATCGGAGCGGCACTGTTGCTTGTGGGAACCATCACTTCTGCAGTCGTAACGTTGCTCGGAATTGTTGTCTTGCTCGCAGCGCTAGTCGAGTGGACAGTGTTGAGTTGGTCAGAACGTGCATCAAGCGATGCTTCGTACAACGCTTCTCTACGCAAGCGACTACTAAACCCAATTGAATTTCCAGTCTTGGCAGCCGTGGGACTTGGCGTTGTTATCTTCTCGTTCTCGCGCGTAACACTCGCCGTTGAAAAGAGCGTAGGAGCAACTGCATTTATCGTGGTCGGTGCTCTCGTGCTTGCAGCTGGCGTGTTGTTTTCGTTGCGACCAAACTTGAAGCGCGGAATTGTTATTGGAGTGTGCGTTATCGGCGCAGTAGCACTTGTTGCTGCTGGCATTGCCGGGCTAGGCGTTGGAGTGCGTGAAGAATTGGTGTTGGCAAAAGAAGAGGGCCACTACACGCATCAAGAGTGCGGCGCAGAGGAATCCGAACACTTTGACAAGCTTCCGCTTGAAGTAATTTCGGCCACGGCAAGTGTTGACTCAACGATTTCGTTAGTTGACGGAAAACTGGTTGCTTCAGTTCAAGGAATTGCTGGCGAACAGAATTCGATCACCATTCCGCGATCCAATCCAACCAACATCGTGTTTTACAATGCGAGCGAAGGCGAGTACCGCCTTGTTGCCAACCTTGGTAAGAAGATGGTCACTGACGGTGTGAACGAAGATGTCATTCAGTGCACCCAGCTCATTCCGCAGGGTGCCAAGCAGTTGTTAACCCTGACGATTCCTAAGCCAGCAATGGCGGGCAAGCCATACACATTGACCGTTCCCGGTTTGGCAGGACAAAGCATTGAGGTGATTGTGCCGTGAGACACCAAAACACAACTCAACGTTGCGAAGCGACCGTCAATAGGCTTGGCAACATGCGTCGCCGAATTATTGGAGCACTTGCTGGAGTAACCACAACGTTGTTTCTTGCAGGCTGTGCAACAAATGCACCTCAAGACACGTGGCAGCCAAAGGGTCCCAACGCCCAAAAGATTGACAACTTGCAGAAACCAGTTTTTGCGGTTGCTGGAATTATTGGAGTCATTGTCACCGTTGCAATCATCGTTGCGGTGATCAAGTTCCGCGACAAGGGCCAACCAATCCCACATCAGTCACATGGAAATCCAGCATTGGAGATCACACTCACCATCATTCCAGCGCTGATTTTGACTGTTGTCGGTGTATTTACTTTCCGCACGGTATTTGACTTGGCAAAAACGAGCGATACCGAAATGATCATTAACGTCACCGGTCAGCAGTGGTGGTGGGAATATGACTATCCAGTTCAAAATGAATTTGGTATCACGCAACCCATCATCACATCAGGACAATTGGTAATTCCTGCTGGAACGAAAGTGTTATTGCGCCAGACCAGTCGCGACGTAATCCACTCATATTGGATCCCTGCATTGAACGGAAAGCGCGATGCGGTGCCTGGTCGAGTACACCTCAATCGAATTGAAGCCGATAAGCCTGGCATTTATGCCGGTCAATGCACCGAGTTCTGTGGTCTTTCACACGCAAATATGCGCATGGAAGCAGTTGCGCTGAGCAAGGAAGACTTTGCGAAATGGGTTGCAAATCAGCTGAAGCCATACACGCCTCCAGCTGAAAACACGCTCGCCAAAGAAGGCGAAACCGTGTTTATGAACCAGTGCATCCGTTGTCACCAGGTCAACGGCATGAAGCGCGCAGACGGCACTCCGGTAATTGCCGCTCCTGACGAAAACGTTGTATCGGGTGCTGCTCCAAACCTTTCGCATCTCATGACACGAAACACGTTTGCAGGAGCAACATTTGATTTGCTCAACAAGTCATGCCGTGAAGATGTGTGGAACGCCGACTCAGAGTCGTTTGGCGCAAAGTATCTGACTGGTGTTACCGAGGACTGCTTGAATCAATCAGATTTGCGTGGTTGGTTGCGAAATGCCCCAGCAATGAAACCGATGTATGCAAACCCGGCGTTGCTTGCAAGCACGGGTGGCAAATATCGCGGAATGCCAAACCTTGGACTGACCGAGTCTGATATTGAAAAACTTGTCGCTTATCTGTTGACGCTGAAGTAACTAGGGAGAATCATGGCCATCATTGAGCGTCCTTCAACAACCCAAGAGGTCGTTGCTCCGGCAACACCAAGTTCATCGCTTGGTGCTTTAAAGCGACCAGTTGCAACAACTGGATGGAAGTCATGGTTGTTCACTGTTGACCACAAGAAACTCGGCATCATGTATTCGGCCGCAGCATTGTTCTTCTTTATTGTGGGCGGACTCGAAGCAGTGCTGATTCGTCTGCAACTTGCCGCACCAAATGGCAAGGTGTTGAACGCAGACCTCTACAACCAGATGTTCACCATGCATGCAACAACGATGGTGTTCTTGTTCGTTATGCCAATGGCGGCGGGTCTTGCTAACTATTTCATCCCATTGCAAATCGGTGCACGCGACGTTGCGTTCCCACGTATTAACGCATTCAGCTTCTGGGCATTTTTGTTTGGTGGATTGTTCCTCAATATGTCATGGTTCCTCGGTGGCGCAGCCGACGGTGGCTGGTTTATGTACGCGCCGAACTCCGGTCCGATCTATTCGCCAAGTCATGGAATCGACTTCTGGATTCTTGGATTGCAAATCACAGGTATCGCGTCACTTGCTGGCGCGGTCAACCTGATCACCACAGTGCTCAACATGCGTGCTCCAGGAATGAAGTTGATGCGCATGCCAATCTTCACGTGGATGCAGTTAGTAGTGCAGTTCCTCTTGTTGTTCGCAGTACCAGTAATTACCGTTGCGTTGTTCTTGCTGTCGTTCCAGCGCAACTTTGACGCAACATTCTTTGATGTGGCAGCTGGAGCAGACCCATTGCTGTGGCAACACTTGTTCTGGATCTTCGGTCACCCAGAGGTGTACATCTTGATCCTTCCAAGTTTCGGTGTGATCTCGGAAGTTATTCCAGTGTTCTCGCGAAAGCCGTTGTTCGGCTATCCGTTTGTGGTGTTCTCGGGTGCAGCGATTGGTTTCGTGGGTTGGGGCGTGTGGGCACACCACATGTTTGCTTCTGGACTCGGACCAGTTTCAGTTGCAGTGTTCTCTATTGCCACCATGGCGATTGCCGTTCCAACGGGCGTCAAGGTGGTCAACTGGACCATGACACTGTGGGGTGGAAAACTTGAGTTCACTGCCGCAATGAAATTTGCCGTTGGTCTCATTGTGTTGTTCACCATTGGTGGACTATCGGGAGTTACCCACTCTGTTGCTCCATCAGACACTCAACAAACTGACACCTATTACATCGTGGCGCACTTCCACTATGTGCTCTTTGGTGGTGCAATCTTTGGTTTGTTCTCTGGCTTCTACTACTGGTGGCCAAAAGTATTCGGAAAGATGCTCAATGAAAAATTGGGCTCGTGGAACTTTTGGATGATGGTGATTGGTATGAACATGACGTTTGGACCAATGCACATTTTGGGTCTCCAGGGTCAGCCACGCCGTATGTACCAGTGGACAGAGGCTCGAGCTGGTGAAGGATTCTTCAATCTCGGATTCTGGAACGCGTTCGCTTCAGTTGGGTCACTTGTATTGACCACCGGTGTCTTGTTGTTCCTGATCAACATTGTGATTACAGCGCGCAATGGAAAAGTTGCCCCTCTTGATCCGTGGAACGCTCGCAGCTTGGAGTGGATGACCACCAACCCTCCAAAGGAACACAACTTTGATTCCATCCCAACCGTTTCGCACCTTGACGAGTTCTTCCATCGCAAGTACCAAGAAGACGCGAATGGTCAAATGGTGCAGGTAAAGACCGCAGAGCAAGTAATGAAGGAACTTGAAGACAATGCAGATGCACACATCCACATGCCTTCACCTTCGTACTGGCCGATCGTTCTTGCAGCAGGTTTGCCGGTCATCACTTTTGGTTTGATTTACTCAATTCCAATCGGAATTGTTGGCGGAATCATTGTGTTGTTCGGTGCGTACGGATGGTCAATTGAGCCTGGCACCGCACCAGATGACGATTTTGATCCACCGACAACAACAAAGGATGTGGTTCACGTTGGCTGAGAACGCAGTAATGACAGCAAATACTCACGCAGATGAGCATGGTGCGCTCCATACAAGCACTGGTTTGTCCAACAACAAACTAGGAATGTGGCTGTTCCTTGGATCTGAGTGCTTGCTCTTCGGTGGTTTGATTTCGACCTACATGCTCTATCGCGGTCGCGTAGGTGCTGGCCCGCGACCATCGCAAGTCTTCGACATCCCATTTACCTCGGTGAGCAGCTTCGTTCTTTTGATGAGTTCGCTCACCATGGTGTTGGCTGTTTCGGCGGCTCATAAGGGCGATGATCGAAACACGTATTTGTGGATCACTGTTACCGCATTACTTGGTGCAACCTTTGTTGGTGGTCAGGTATATGAATTCACCGCGTTTTATAACGAAGGAATGGGCTTTACGACCAGTCTCTTTTCATCCAGCTTCTATGTGCTCACAGGCTTTCACGGAGTGCACGTAACGGTTGGCATCATCATGTTGATGTCCATCGTGGGAATTATGAAGCGCTCAAAAGTTCCGGGTAGCAAGGCTGAAACTGTTGAAATGATCGGTTTGTACTGGCACTTCGTGGACATTGTTTGGATCATTATTTTCACACTCATCTACCTGATTCCGGCATAACCATGACAACAGATACCCACACCACCACAGAACACGGCATGTCCAATGCCGGCTATGTCCGCATTGCGCTGATCCTTGCTGCCATTACGGCGCTCGAAGTGTCAACGTATTACGTAGATTTTGGCCCACTGTTTATGCCAGCACTCATGATCATGATGGCAATCAAATTCGTGATCGTGGTCAGCTATTTCATGCACTTGAAGTTTGATAACAAATTGTTCTCGTGGGTGTTTTACGCAGGCTTGATTCTCGCAATCATTGTGTACATCGTTGCGCTGTCAACGTTCCACTTTTTCTCCTAATCACTGTTGTTGATTGGCGAACCGCATATGTTCGCAGCCGTAAATACTCAGCCCTGGCGGTTTCAACAACATATTGAAGTATGGGTGTTGATTATTGCCGTAGTGGCAAGTTACATCTATGCGATCAGAGTCATTGGACCACGAGTTGTTG
>JAFMJR010000047.1 GCA_017853385.1 Ilumatobacteraceae bacterium
ACTTCTTCGCGGCGTTGATCTTCTTCATCAAGCGGCTCTTTTTGCGAGCTGCTGTGTTTGGGTGAATCACACGCTTTGCCGATGCCATGTCTAGGCGCTTCACAGCAAGTCGAAGTGCTTCTGGGTTTTCATCAGTTCCAATGGTGTCAACAGCGTTCTTCACGCGGGTGCGAACTTCGCTCTTGGTCGCGCGGTTACGCGCAGTTGCCTTGGCGTTGGTGAGAATTCGCTTCTTTTGGCTCTTGATATTTGCCACTTCGAGTAACCGTCTTTCCTGTTGTAACGCTGACTGATGTGCCGTGAATTTCGGGACTCTTCAGGCTAACAGCGACACCAGCGAGCCCCCAACTGTAGAATTTGGGGGCTGAAGAGCCGTTTCTCACCCCTAACCAGCGGCCCAGCAGAACAGCATCGCCCACATGGATCTCGCCAACATCCGCAATTTCTCGATCATTGCCCACATTGACCACGGCAAGTCGACCCTGTCTGACCGCATTTTGGAGATCACGGGTGCAGTGCAGTCGCGCGACATGCGCGCTCAGTATTTGGACAGCATGGACTTGGAGCGCGAGCGCGGCATCACTATCAAAGCGCAAAACGTGCGCGTGCCATGGAAAAACAATTGGCTACATCTCATCGACACTCCTGGACACGTGGACTTCGGTTATGAAGTCAGCCGTTCGCTTGCAGCATGCGAGGGAGTGGTGTTGGTAGTAGATGCCGCTCAAGGCATTGAAGCGCAAACTCTTGCTAACTGTTATCTGGCGCTTGAAAGCAATTTGGAAATTGTTGCAGTGCTAAACAAAATCGATTTACCAGCTGCAGACCCAGATCGTTATGCAATGGAAATTGAAAAGGTGTTGGGCATTCCTGCAGAAGACATTTTGCGCATCTCTGCAAAAACGGGAGTTGGAGTTCCTGAATTACTCGATGCAGTAGTGGAGCGAATTCCAGCGCCAAAGGGCGATGCAGATGCTCCACTGCAAGCGCTCATTTTTGACTCGCAGTACGACACGTACCGCGGTGTGGTTTCTAGCGTGCGCGTCATGAACGGTCGCATGACTAGTGGTAGCAAGTTGTTGTTTATGCAAACCAAGGCTTCGCATGAAGTGTTGGAAATTGGTGCACGCATGCCGGCGCCAACTCCAGTTGCAGAGCTTGGGCCTGGCGAGGTGGGTTACCTCATCGCCGGAATTAAAGATGTTGGTGAAGCGCGAAGTGGTGAAACCGTCACCACGTTTGCTGACCCAGCGACCGAACCGCTTGATGGTTATCGCGACCCTAAACCAATGGTGTTTTGTGGACTCTTCCCAATTGATGGTGACGACTTCGAAAACTTGCGCGAAAGCTTGCAACGTCTGAAACTCAATGACGCATCAATTACCTATGAGCCAGAGTCATCAGGTGCACTTGGCTTCGGTTTCCGTTGTGGATTCCTTGGTCTGCTGCACATGGAAATTGTGAAGGAGCGTTTAGAGCGCGAGTTCAATCTTGCACTTATTGCAACAGCACCTTCAGTGGAATACATGGTGCACAAAACTGATGGTCAGGTGTTGAAGGTGGACAACCCGGCAGACTTGCCACTCACGAATTACATCGCATCGATTGAAGAACCGTTCTTCCGCGTAAGCATTATTACGCCAAAGGAATACACGGGTTCGCTAATGGAACTGTGCCAAGAGCGTCGTGGTGAATTAATCAAGTTGGAATACCTGTCTCCTGAGCGCGTTGACATGCAATATTCCATGCCACTTGCCGAAGTAGTGGTGGACTTCTTTGACCAATTGAAGAGTCGTTCGCAGGGATACGCCAGCTTGGACTACGAACTTGCGGGTTATCGACCAAGCGATTTGGTGCGCGTTGACATTTTGCTCAATGCACTTCCTGCAGATGCGTTCAGCACCATTGTTCACCGTGAAAAGGCATACAACTACGGCAACAGAATGTGTGGAAAGTTGCGCGAGCTCATTCCGCGACAAATGTTTGATGTGCCAATTCAGGCAGCAATTGGTGGACGAATCATTGCCCGCGAAACTGTGAAGGCAAAACGTAAAGACGTGCTTGCTAAGTGTTACGGCGGTGACATTTCCCGAAAGCGCAAATTGCTCGAAAAGCAAAAAGAGGGAAAGAAAAAGATGAAGTCAATCGGTCGCGTGGAAGTTCCTGGCGACGTGTTCATCTCTGCGCTCAAACTCGATGACTGAGGTCGGCGCACCAGCTCGGGGCGGCATGTTTCGCTCGCTGAAAAGTCGCAATGCCCGTTTGTTCTTTGCGGGTTTGTTGTTTTCAAACATTGGCTCGTGGCTGCAGCTCACGGCAACGTCGTTTCTGCTGTATCGCTTAACTGGTAGCTCGGTCGATCTTGGTGTCAACGCTGCATTGCAGTTTTTGCCGATGCTGATTCTTGGGGCGTGGGCTGGAGCATTTTCTGATCGATTTGATCGTCGTCGCACCACGGTGATTACGCAGTCGCTAATGGCAGTGCAGGCAATTGTGCTTGGTGTCTGCGATGTTGCTGGAGTAATCAATGTTCCATTGGTGTTTGTGTTAACAGGATTCCTCGGAGTCATTGGCGCAATTGATAACCCTTCGCGCCGAGGTCTTGTCACTGAGCTTGTGCCTCCACATGAAATTGGCAATGCGATGTCGTTAAACACTGCAGTAATGACGGGCTCGCGCATCTTTGGTCCTGCGCTCGCTGCAACCTTGGTGGGGCCACTAGGAACTGGCTGGCTATTTATCATCAACGGCATTTCGTACGTATTTATGTTGTACGGATTGGTTGGTCTTCGTAAAGCAGAAATGTTTACCCCCGAGCCTCGTCCGGCAGGTGGTACGCCAGTGCGTGACGGCATTCGTTTTGTGCGTACGCATCAGCGCCTGTATCCGTTGTTTGTGGTGTTCGCAGTAGTAAGCACATTTGCATTCAATTACGGAGTGTCATTGCCAAAGCTGTCAGACACGCAGTGGGGAAATGCCGAATACTTCGGGTGGGTGCTTGCGGTTACCAGCGTGGGCAGTTTGATTGGAGCACTTTCTACGGCGCGTTTGCATCTCACTACGTACACATGGGTGGCTAGTGCTGCACTCATGCTTGGTGTTGCAAATGTGGGTATGGCGATTGCGCCAAACGTATGGGTTGCCTTTGTTTGGGCAGTGCCGCTTGGTGCTGGTGGCGCAGCGATGATCGCTGGCGCAAACTCGATCATTACTCAGGAGGCGCCGCCTGACATGCGGGGTCGCATGCTTGCACTTACCGCTGTTGCGTTTTTAGGAAGCACGCCAATTGGTGGGCCAATTACTGGGTGGGTTGCCGACTATGTCAGCGTTTCGTGGTCGTTGGCTTACGGAGGAATCATCACTTTGTTGTCGGCCGCTTTCATGTTCACCTGGATTTGGGTGAAAGATATTGAACGTGGCTAATAGTGTGAAAAAAAATGTGATGTGGTTTCGGCGAGACCTTCGCCTAGCCGACAATGAAGCGCTGTGTGCTGCTGCATTAAATGCCGAAGTGGTTCCGCTATTCGTACTTGATCCGCGTTTTCTTGCCACTTCTGGGGCTGCGCGTTTGGCATTTTTATTTCGCAGTTTGCGCAGTTTGAATGAGCAACTTGGTGGAGCGCTAGTCGTTCGCACCGGCAACCCTCAAGAAATCGTTGCGGCGGTGGCAAAAGAATCCGGCGCAGATGCGGTGTTTTTTGCAAAAGATTTTGCGCCGTATGGCATGCAACGAGATGCTCAAGTGGTTGCTCATTTGCTCAGCAAAGGAATAAATGCAAACCAGGTCGGTTCTGCTTATGCGGTTGAGCCAGGTTCGGTGCGCAAGAACGACGGAACGCCTTATGCGGTATTCACCCCGTTTTCAAAAATTTGGATGCAAATTGGTTGGCCTGCTCCGTTTGCTGCTCCACAGGTGAAATGGGTCGGTGCGCCATCCATTGCAACGGAAGTTATTCCGAATGATCCAAAGTGTTCTGCATCGCTTCCCGAAGCTTCAGAGCAGGCTGCATGGAATATCTGGGAGTCATTTCGCGATTCGGCTTTAGATTCGTACAACGAAACACGAAACAATCCAGACATTTCGGGCACAAGCAAGTTGTCTCCATATTTGCGCTTTGGTCTCATTCATCCACGGTCGCTCCTTGCAGAACTCAACGAAACCAAAGCGCATGCTGTGTATCGCAGCGAACTTGGTTGGCGCGAGTTTTACGCAGACGTGTTGTTTCACCAGCCACGCACGGTGCGAGAAAACTTGCAACGCAAAATGGATGCAATGGTGTTGAATACCGATGACCGAGCCCGCGAGTTATTTGCTTTGTGGTGTGAAGGCAAGACGGGGTATCCAATTGTCGATGCGGGAATGAAGCAACTGCTTGCAACGGGGTGGATGCACAACCGTGTGCGCATGATTGTCGCCAGCTTTCTCGTAAAAGATCTGCATCTTCCGTGGCAGTGGGGCGCGAAGTATTTCATGCAGCACCTGGTTGATGGCGATATCGCTTCAAACCAACACGGCTGGCAGTGGACGGCAGGCACGGGCACCGATGCTTCGCCGTACTTTCGAATTTTTAATCCCATTTCACAGGGCGAAAAGTTTGATCCCAACGGCGACTATGTACGCACGTGGATTCCAGAACTCGCCGACGTGCCAAACGACGTGGTGCATGCACCGTGGTTGTCGGGATTACTCAATCCCTACATCGAACCCATCGTGGATCATGCCGCTGAGCGCGAGGTATCGCTCTTGAGGTACAAGCAGTTATCGGTATCCTAAATAGGGATCCCCACATGCTTGACGACCGCAAAACAGCCATTCTCCGAGCAGTAGTCGAGGAGTACATCGCCACGGCCCAGCCCGTCGGCTCGTCGCACATTGCCTCGTCACATGGTGTGCAGGTATCGCCGGCAACCGTGCGTAACGACATGGCATTTCTTGAGCAAGAGGGTTATTTGGCCCAGCCGCACACGTCGGCGGGGCGCATTCCAACCGACAAGGGTTACCGATTTTTTGTGGACCACCTCACTCCGCACGGAAAACTTGGCGCGGCAGAGCAAATGAAAGTCGGTGAGTTTTTCGATACTGCAACTGGGCGCCTAGAAGAAACACTGCAGCGCACCAGCACTTTGCTTGCGCAAATGACGAACTATGCAGCAGTAGTGCTTGGACCCAAAAAAGAGGTTGCGGTGGTTCGTTCGGTACAACTTGTTGGCTTGTCGGCTCACCTGGCAACTGCCGTTGTGGTGCTTTCAAATGGTGCAGTCGAAAGCGAACCAATCGAACTGTCCTCAACAATTTCTGAAGACGAAATGCATCGTGCAACTGCGCATCTGTCGCGACTCATGGTGGGTAAAGCTCTTGGCGACATTGTGGTAACAGCAACAACTGGCGACAAAGTGATTGACATGTTGTCGCGACAGGTTGTTGCAGCGATGAGTGGCCGTCGCGCCGAAGAATCAGTATTTGTTGGTGGTGCATCGGCAATGGCAGAAGCATTTGATGCTGTAGAAATTGTGCGGTCGGTGTTGCACACACTTGAGCAGCAATACGTGATGGTTTCATTGGTTCGCGACATGTTGAATCGCGGTCTTTCGGTGGCAATTGGTGCAGAGCACGGAGTTGAGCCATTGGCAGCGTGTTCGGTGGTTCTTGCACCCGTAGTTGCAGATGGCACCACGCTTGGAACTGTGGGAATTCTTGGACCAACACGCATGAATTATCCGCAAGCATTGGCAACAGTTGAAGTGGTGAGCGATCGTCTCGGTCGCCGGCTTGCAGACAGCTGAGTTTCGCAATGGCTGAAGACTTCTACTCACTGCTTGGCGTATCGCGTGGCGCAAGTGCCGACGAATTGAAAAAGGCTTATCGCAAGCGCGCTCGTGAACTACACCCAGATGCCAACCCTGGAAACGCAGAAGCCGAAGCAAAATTTAAAGAAGTGTCACGTGCCTATGAAGTGCTTTCCGACCCTGAAAAGAAAGCCCGCTATGACCAATTTGGCGAAGCAGGAATAGGTGGAAATGGTGGCGGTGGAGATCCGTTCGGCGGCGCAGGTGGTTTTGGCGACATCTTCGAAGCGTTCTTTGGTGGAGGCTCACCATTTGGTGGTGGTCAACGTGGTCCAAGTGGTCCGCCTCGTGGTCAAGACATTGAAACCATTGCCGACATTGCATTTGAAGAAGCAGTGTTTGGCTGCCAAACAACAGTAAAAGTTCGTACTGCAGTTCGTTGTGACGAATGCGCAGGCTCTGGTGCAAAAGCAGGAACTGCACCAACAACTTGTGGCGATTGTGGTGGTGCAGGCCAGGTGCGTCGAGTTCGTCAAAGCATGCTTGGCCAAATGGTCACTGCACAGGCGTGTCATCGTTGTAGCGGAATGGGGCAGATAGTTGCCTCACCTTGCGCGCCTTGCAAGGGCGAAGGTCGCATCGTTAAAGAAATGTCATATCCAATTGAGGTGCCTGCGGGTATCGACAGCGGTCAGACACTGCGGCTAACAGGCAAGGGTGCAGTTGGTCAGCGCGGTGGCAGTGCAGGCGATCTGTTTGTGCATATGCGTGTAGCCGATCACGATATGTACCAACGCGAAGATGATGATCTCGTTACCGATATTGAGGTGTCAATAGCGCAAGCGGCTCTTGGTGCAACTATTGACTTGCCAACGCTTGACGGCGACGAAGTGCTCGATGTTCCTGCTGGCACGCAACATGGTCGCGAGTTCGTATTGAAGGGTCGCGGAGTTCCGCGCTTGTCGCAAGGTGGGCGTTCACGTGGTCGTGGCGACCTGCGCGCACGAATAGTGGTTGCAGTGCCAACAAAACTCAGTGATGCGGAACGCGATTTGTTGCGCAAGTTTGCTGAAAGTCGTGGAGAACAGGTTGCGGCTCATGAGGGTGGATTGAAGTCGAAAATAAAGTCAGCGTTTTCATGATGGATCTGCTGCGCAAGTCTGCTGCGCACGTGTTCATTCCATCTCTCGCAGTACCGGTGTTAAGCGATGAAGATACACATCATCTGTTGAAGGTGTTGCGCATTACCGAACACGATGTGGTTTCGGTGTGTGATGGTCAAGGTAATTGGCTAACTGCGAAACTCACAAAATCTGGTGAGCTGCACCCAATGTCGGAACTGTTCACCTCTGCACCGCGAAAGCACAAACTCGCAGTGGCATTTGCTCCTGTGAAGGGTGAAAAGCCAGAAGTGATTGTGCAAAAGCTCACCGAGTTAGGAATTGATGAAATCATTCCACTTGCTCCAACGCGACGATCGGTGGTGAAGTGGGACGAGGGTCGTGCTGCAAAAAATGAAGAGCGACTTCGGAAGATCGCACGAGAGGCTGCAATGCAAAGCCGACGCACATGGTTGCCAGCAATTCGGTCAATTACCTCGCTTGAGCAAGTGCTAGCAATGCCAGGTGTCGCTATTGCCGAGCCAGGCGGCAGTGAAATCAATGCCGATCATCGAATAGTGGTCATTGGTCCAGAGGGTGGTTTTGCCCCTGAGGAGTTAACGAAGACGGTGCCGACGGTGTCGCTTGGGGAATCCATTCTGCGTGCGGAAACTGCTGCAATAGTTGCAGGTGCACTCATGGTGAGGGCGAGCAGGGAGATTGCGTGAGTACGCCAGAAAACGAATCGCTAGACGAGCTCAATTTTGCGCGTTTAGTTGGTGAGCGTCTGCGTCAAATTCGCCAACAAAAGAAGCTTTCGCTCAGCGATGTTGAGCAATCAACACAACAAGAATTTAAAGCCTCGGTTATGGGGGCGTACGAGCGCGGTGAACGAATGATTTCGGTTCCGCGGCTTGAGCGTTTGGCCCGCTTTTATGGCGTCACGGTTGATCAATTGTTGCCACGCGACAAGCAACGCGAAGGTGACACTCAAACACAATCGGCGGCGCCAACCAAACTGCGTATCGACGTTGCCAAGTTGTCATTGCGAGATGGCAAAGAGTTCAAGATGCTCGAGCGACTACTGCGCATGATTCAAGTGCAGCGCCAAGACTTCAATGGCAAAGTGATTACCGTTCGCGCACACGACACTAGGGCCATTGCGGTAATTCTTGATGTTGCCGTAGACGATGTTGGCGCCAAACTCGCCGAACTTGATCTGCTCTTTGTTCCGCCCACTGCGTAATTGCTCATGACCAAATCTGCAGGGCTTCATGGCGTTTATGTACATGTTCCGTTTTGTGCAAAGCGTTGTGACTATTGCGCGTTTGCAACATTTACCGACAGGCACCACCTGCAAGGTGAATATGTGCGCGCTATGCGTATGCATATTGATGCCATAGTCAAATTAGGAATGCCGCGTGCAACCAGTGTGTTTGTAGGTGGCGGCACGCCGACCATGCTTCCGGCCGAAGAACTCATCAGCGTGCTGTCGCGAATTCCACTTGCGCCGCATGCAGAGGTGACAGTGGAATGCAATCCCGATGACATCACGCTTGACATGATGAAGCAATATCTCGCCGGTGGCGTCAATCGAGTGAGCATTGGCGTGCAATCCACAGTTCCGCATGTATTGCAGTCACTTGGCCGCACTCATAATCCAGAAAATGTTCAGCGCGCTGTTGCCTATGTGAAAGAAGCAGGGTTCACCACGTTCAATCTCGACATCATGTATGGCGCTGCAGGCGAATCTCTTGCTGATTGGCAAAAAACTGTTGCAGATGTCGTTGCGCTAGACCCACCGCACGTATCTGCATACGGTCTGACCATTGAGGCAAATACTCCACTTGCATCACAACCAGACCGGCATCCAGATGATGACGATCAAGCCGATAAGTACGAATGGGTTGACCAACAGTTTGAGCGATCTGGATTGTTCAACTACGAAATTTCAAACTGGTCGAAGCCAGGACATGAATGTAAACACAATTATTTGTATTGGATGCAAGGCAACTACGACGCAATTGGTTGCGCAGCACACGGGCACAAAGACGGAACTCGTTGGTGGAATGTGCGCACACCCGAGCGTTACATCGAATTGGTGAATGGGGGAGAACTTCCCATTTCGTCAAGTGAGACTCTCGACGAATCAACTAAAGCGCTTGAGGAATTGCAATTATTGGTTCGCACAAAAGATGGTGTGCCTACGACTGCGTTTTCACCAGACGATCGGTCGTTGCTCGAAGGATTGATTGAGTTGGTTGATGACCGGTATGTGCTTACGCGGGCGGGTCGATTAATGGCCAACGAAGTAAGCCTTCGACTGCGCGCTTCACAGTCAAGCCAGTAAGATGACTGCCGTAAGGGCGCGTAGCTCAGTTGGTTAGAGCACTACCTCGACATGGTAGGGGTCCC
>JAFMJR010000012.1 GCA_017853385.1 Ilumatobacteraceae bacterium
AACTTCGACTCGGGTAAGTAATCCAACGTAGTTAAGTTACGAAAAGGCCCCCAGCTGAAAAGCTGGGGGCCTTTTTTATTGATCGTGAATTGTTAGATAAATCAAAAAATTAAAAACTGGGATCAGCCGCCGGTCATTTTGGCAAGCGTGCCAAGATAAAGCTTGATCACATTTGGGTCTTCAAGTAATTGCCTTCCCGTGCCGGTGTAAGCGTTTTTACCTTGATCAAGCACATACCCACGATCAGTTACCTGCAAGCAACGACGAGCGTTTTGCTCAACCATCAATATGGCGATGCCCTCGGCATTGATGCGCTTGCATTGAATGAATACTTCATCTTGAAGCGCTGGAGAAAGTCCTGCGCTCGGTTCGTCGAGAAGCAACAGTTTAGGTTCCATCATCAGCGCGCGACCCATGGCAACCATCTGACGTTCGCCACCCGAAAGAGAGCCTGCGCGCTGCTGAGCACGCTCTCGCAGTTTTGGAAACAAGGAAGTTACATATTCAAATCGTTCGTTGAACACTGAAGGCTTAAGGAAACAACCCATCTCCAAATTCTCGGAAACGGTGAGGCTTTGAAACACGTTTTGTGTTTGAGGAACATAACCAACGCCTTGTTCAACAAGCTCGTGAGCCTTGCGACCGGTGATATCACTGCCGAGGAAACTCACGCTTCCGCTGCGGACGCCGCATTGGCCAAGAATCGCCTTTAACACAGTCGACTTACCGGCTCCGTTTGGACCGATGACTCCTACGAACTCGCCCTCTCGAACTTCAATGTTGCATCCATTGAGAATGTTGACTTCAGGAATGTAACCAGCGACCAATTCATCGACAACAAGAACACGATTGTCTGACACTATGCACCTTCGCCTTCTAGTAGCGATTTACCTTGATGCGAACCAAGGTACGCCTCGATTACTGCCGGGTTTGCCGAAATCTGATCTGGCGTTCCTTCAGCAATGATTTTTCCTTCAGCCATTACGACTACCCAATCGGAAATGTCATGCACCATGTCCATGTCGTGTTCAACGAACAAAACGGTCATGCCGTCGTCACGGAGGCCACGAATGTGCTCATTAAGACTTTGTTTCAAGGCAGGGTTAACACCCGCCATCGGCTCATCCAACATGACTAACCGAGGATTAGTCATCAGGGCTCGCGCCATTTCGAGCAACTTGCGCTGACCACCTGACAACGTGCCTGCATATTGGTCGCGCATGTGATCCAGTTTGAACCTCTTTAACAACTCATCTGCACGTCGCTCAATGATTGCTTCCTGTTTGCGGTATCTAAATGGAAGTAAACCATTCCACCACTTTTCACCAGCCTGGTGAGTAGCACCAAGTTTCATGTTTTCGATGACCGAAAGTTTGGTCAAACTCTTGGTCAACTGAAACGTGCGCACCATACCCAGACTTGCTGTCTTGTGCGCGACGACTTTCTTGAGACTTTTGCCATCAAACATCCACTCACCGTTATCCGGAGCGTCGAACCCTGTAAGCAAATTGAACAATGTGGTCTTACCTGCACCATTTGGTCCAATCAAGGCGGTAATTGAACCGCGCTGAATTTCTAAATGGTCTACATCTACAGCAGTCACGCCTCCGAAGTTTCGTTTTACCTTCTCTGCATGCAAAATCGGATCTGGCTTAGCGACACCTGGTGATGCCTGAACCGAAGCAAGCGCCGCTCGTGCACGAACAGCGAGTTCTGAATAACTGCGCTCAGCGTCCATCAAGTGCCATCTCTTCCTTGCTTCCAAATACACCTTGAGGCCTAAAAGTCATCAACAGCATAAGACCAAGCCCAATGAGCATGTAGTTGACAGGACCCACTTGAGCTTTTTGAATGATTCCGAAACCAAAGATCTCAAACGGTCGATCTTTCGTGAGCTCACGCAAGAAGTTGTCACTAAACACGTACAGTCCCCAGAACATCATCGGTCCGATTACCGATCCGCGAACTTTTGCTACTCCACCAAGCACAAGCGCTGTGAGCACGTAGAACGTTACATCGCGGCTGTAATTGTCGGGCTGAACCGACCCTCGGTCAAGTGCAAAAATCATTCCCGAAAACATTCCAACCACACCACCAATGATTAGTGATTGCATTTTGTAGCTGTATACGTTTTTCCCAAGGCTGCGAACGGCATCCTCATCTTCGCGAATGGCTTTCACCACTCTTCCCCATGGACTCTTCATGAGCATGTAAACAAGGAATGAGAAGAAGGCAACGAGAGTCCAACCAACGATCATCGTCCAAAGTGAATAGCCGCTGTACTGAAAAGGCCGAATTCCGTATTGAGCGCCGGGATCAAACGGGCTGAGGTTTCTAAATGACGTACTAAAGCTGTTGATGCCGTCGCTACCGCCAAAATATTGCTTGAATCGCACGGACCGAACAACAAGCCGCACGATTTCTGCTGTAGCAATGGTGACAATTGCCAAATAGTCAGCTCTCAGACGAAGTGTTGGAATACCAACAAGCAAACCGAGGATGATGACAAGGGCAAGTGCAATAAGAATGCCCCACCACATCCCTACTCCAAAATATTGAGAAGTCATGCCAAGTCCGTATGCGCCACAGGCCATAAACGCTGACTGTCCAAAGTTAAGAAGACCCGTATAGCCAAATTGAATATTGAGACCGATTGCTGCGAGAGCGAAATACGCAGCATCGATGCCAAAAAATGCTGCAACGGTATTCTCAAGAATTTTGATTATGTCCACAATCAGCCCACTCTCTGCTTACGGCCGAGTATTCCTTGTGGCCTCAGGACCAAAACGACGATGAGAATTAATAGCGCTGGCGCATTTTTTAATTCGGCTGGTACCACTAGCGAGGCCAATTCAACGAGGAGGCCAACTAGGAAACCGCCAACCAACGCTCCGTAGGCCGAACCAAGACCGCCAAGCGTGATTCCTGCAAACATCAAGAAAATAAGACCAGATCCCATTTCAAAACCAACTTGTTCATCAAGACCACGAAACAAGCCACCCATTGCAGCTAACGCGCCACCAGCGAACCAAACAATACGAATGATTTTCTGAGTATCGATGCCGGTCGATGACGCCAATGATGGATTGTCTGAAACTGCGCGAATGGCCTTACCTGTTCGAGAGCGCTGTAAATAAGCCGCGACGCCAAGTAACACCGCGAGCGAAATGATCGTTGTCGTTAAATCTCGCATGGTGATACTTACGGGACCAAAAGACTTCGCAACTTGCAAACTGAAATCATCTAGAGGGCGTGTACGGCCACCAAATTGATACAAATACATATTTCGCAACATGATTGAGAGACCAACTGATACCACGAGTTGCGAAATCAGACCGATTCCCCGCTTGCGCAATTTTGCGAAGATAAGGCCATTCATCGCCAAGCCAAAAACACCTCCAAGAGCGATGACCAGTGGACCGGCTATCAGCAATGGAACGCCAAGCAGCACATTGAACCAAAAAGCCATCATTCCACCAAATGTCACCATTTCACCGTGTGCAAAATTGGTTAAACCAGTTGTTCCGAAAATAAGTGACAAACCAACTGAGCAAATGGCGATGATCAAACCAAGCCGAACGCCATCGACCAAACGCTGGGCAATTCGCTCTGCCAAACTCGCTCCAGAATCGCCGGTTGATCCAGCAAAGAACGTCACACGCTTTTGATTAGTAGTGAATGCATCCTTAACAATGTTGACAACTGTTTTGGTTCCTTCAACCAGTGTTACACCAGAAGGCAACGAAGCAACGTCAAGTGTGACTACATAGTCATCTTTAGCGGGCACTGCAATGGTTGCAGCTCCAGTTGCATCAGTAACCCCTTCGCCAACAGCAACTCCGGCCGGAGTGGTTATCGCAATTTTTACACCAGCAACGGGTTTCTTTTCTGCAACACCATTGTTGTTTGTTTGATTAGCAACCGAAACGATGATCGAATAGTCGCTGTCTAGGGCATGAACCGCTGCAGGTGCAGCAAGAGCAACCAACACACCGAGCAATACAAACATTGCCCTCATGGCTGCTAGGCAGCGAGATCTCTTTTTTTGCCCAATAGTCACTTGTTCCCCAAACTGCCGTTCATCTAGTCAAGCACAGCCAGGGTGCTTGTAGGAAGAAAAACTGAAAAAGCCGCCAAAAATACAGCCACCGATAAGCCGACATGAACTGCAACCAGCTGTGCCGGAACACCAGCGAAATACTGCACATAACCTATGAATCCCTGTACTAACAAAAGTCCGATTAAACGCATCACAGCGGGTCCCTCTTCTATCCAACGAGATGATGAGCGACGAACACGTATGGCGTACACAACCGAAAGCAAAACGGTAAGCCACACGGCTAGTGAATGAATTTGGGTAGCAAATCTCACCGAAATGTCGAGTCGCGTAGCTAATTCCGAGCCCGAATGCGGACCAGCACCGGTAACTACAGTCCCTAGAAGAACCGCTAGGGACATCGCAACAAAAATTAGCCGTCGAAGCCAGACATCGTGATGAGAAGTTGATTTTGGACCATGTATCAACGTTTCTACCCTTTTGAGAAGGACAAACGCTGACGAAACCAACAGCACGGAAACGAGAAAGTGGGCCATATTGGACCACGGATTGAGGCCAGTCAGTACTACATAGGCACCCAAAATGACTTGGGCAAGCACGCCTACAACAAGTAAAAGCGCATTACGGACGAGGCGCGCAATGCGCGGACGCATCACTAGCGCACCTGAGACGGCAACCACTACTGAAAGCGCAACGAAACCCGTGAAAAGGCGGTTTACCTGTTCGATTGCAGCATGACCTGACGAGACATCGACAAACTTCTCATTGTTGCAATTTGGCCAATCTGAGCAACCAAGCCCCGAGCCAGTAAGGCGCACCAATGAGCCGGTGACAATGATGGTGTACAAAGCAAAAAAGGCAGTTCGTGCCACCTGTTGATATCGCTTTGCGGACATCCAGGAAACAGCCATCGAGTGCAGATTACTGCCCGAATTCGATAGACCACGGCTCGGTTTTCCCCTTTTAGGCCACCACAGAAGGTGGTGAAGTCATCTCAATTTTCTATTTTCACCACTTTCAGTGGTTAATACAACATTTTTAGTGTTTTTTTCCTCAAGTTCTCCTGAATCTGGCCGATCCCTTATGCGGATCTCACACCAGCAAGTCAAGGGAGCAAGAAATGAAGACAGGAATTTTTCGCAAGGCAATTGTTGCAACTTCAGTAGTTATCGGAACTTCGATAACTGCAACTGCGTTTGCAGTATCACCAGTATCTGCACACCACGTTCAGGGCAAGTCGAATTCTCTTCCAACGTTTGGCGAATCGGGCCCTGAAGTTACACGTCTGCAGCAGGCCATCGTTGCTCGCGGTTTCACCATTAAGGGTGGGATTGATGGATCATTTGGTCCAGCAACACAAATCGCCCTCAAGTCATTGCAAAAAGTCGCCGGATTTGCCCCTACCGGAACACTTGATGCAAAGACCGCAAAGTTTCTTGGTCTGGTAGATGTAGCACCTATCTCGGCCTCAAATTTTCCAACAGTCGGAGCTTCGGGTGACACTGTGTGGTCACTACAACAAGCCCTCATCAACAACGGCGTTCCAGTTAAAGGTGGTGCTGATGGAAAATTTGGTATCGCGACGTCAATTGCTATTGGCAAGTTTCAGTCGAGCAAGGGTTTGAAAGTTACAAAGACCGTTGACGAAGCAACCGCCATTGCACTTGGTCTACTTGCTGCACCAGCACCTGCACCAAAGGCATCGTCAAAAAAGAATGTTGTTGCAGCATCTGCACCTGTTGTCGCTGTAGCACCTGCAAATGAATCCTCAATCACCATCGACACGCTTCCACAACGTGGTCAAAAGAGCGAAAACGTTCGCGCTTTGCAAAACGCTTTGATTGCATCGGGTATTGAAGTAAAGGGTGGTGCAGATGGTGTATTTGGCGTTGCAACTTCAGTGTCAATCGGCAAGTTTCAGTCGGCAAAGGGCTTGAATGTCACGACAGCTTTGGATGCCCCTACAGCCGCTGCTCTCGGATTAATCCCATCGCTCGCAGAACTTGGTCTTCCAACCTTGCAGGCTTTCCCAGTACAAGGTCGCTGTGGCTTTTCAGATTCATGGCAAGCGCCTCGACCTGGTGGACGCCAACACGAAGGTGTTGACATCATCGGTGCTCGCGGTCTTGCAATCTATGCAGTAGCTGATGGCGTGATAACAAAAATGCTGACCGGCGGAACATTGAGCGGTAATTCAATTCGCTTGACCATTGCCGATGGGACCTACTTTTTCTACGCTCACCTTGACGGCTTTGCCGCTGGACTCACTGCAGGACAGACAGTTCGCGCAGGCCAAATCATTGGATACCTCGGATCAACTGGCGCAACGTCAAACCACTTGCACTTTGAAGTTCACCCAAAGGGCGGCGCTCCAGTTAACCCATACCCAATTGTCAAAGCAGTAGATGCATGCAATGTTACGGAGTTGCTCCCGCAGCCATAACTAACAGCTATTGCATACTCGTTAAGAGAGCCGATGACGATGTGAGAACCATCATCGGCTCTCTTAACACCTTTATCGAGTGCGATCTTCTTCAGTTAAATGTTCAACATCACTTAAGCGCTCAAGGCTGAACGCATAACCATCACCCAACTTGATCGCTTTAATAGTGGTGATCGAAGCGTGGTTGATGATGAACCGTTCCCACTCCCATGGTGTTGCTGAAATACCTAATAGATGACAAATTAAAACGCTGTTTGTGCCTGCATGAGCAAACAATGCAAACCGCTCACCCGGCTCTTCTATATGCCAAACCGGTAACTCAGTCGCCAAACGATGCACTCCATTGCGTTCGAGAAACTCCGTTGCACCTGAGTGGATTCGCTGAACAAAATCCTTTACAGACTCCCCGCCTTCCAGACCCTTCCAACGATCGTGGGAAGCGTTCTTCACTTCTTCACGGTAAGCCTTAATAGTTTGTTCGGCTGGCGCTCCGTGCCAAGAAGGCTCGCGAATTTCTTCAAGAAAGGGCTCAATCTCAAGTGGTCTATTCTGGCGCTTCAGGGTCGGTTCAGCAGTGAGATGAGTTCGTTGCAAGGGCGAAGCAAATACATGATCAAATTTCTCGTGCGCCAATCTCTGACCTAAGAGCTCTGCTTGCCTTTGTCCTCTCACCGTCAAAGGCGGATTGACAACACTTTTACCGTCTTTCACCCATTCAGGTTCAGCGTGGCGAATGAGTACAAGTTCCATACACGCAATCTACTTGATGGCTATGCCGCACTCATTGAAGGTTGCCGATAGCGCTGATTCATATTTTTCATCACTCAGAGTTGGATTCGATTCGGTAACTGCAATCATTCGACTCCCCAAGCAGTCAGCTTGAGCTTCGGTAATTGATACCCCTCTTTGCATCGCTATGAAGTATGCAAATGAACGAATCGCAGTGGTTTCGTTGTCAAATCCGTAGTTGATGTCAGGACCTGGTTCAGCATTGACAGAATTTTGAACTTGAGGCTGCTCATCTCCTGGAAGCGCATTGATGCTCTGATTAAATTCAACTTTGCATTCGCGCTCAATAAATGTACGGATTGATTCAAGTGACTCAACATTGTCATTTCTCGTGAGATTATTGATCGCATTTTCTACGTTGTTATCGATTGCCGCAATCTGGCCGTTCCAGTTCACATTCTGAAACGCGACAGACAATTCGTTATAAGCGCGCGAAGTTCTCGAGATGTCATCCTTGATGGAGGCAGGCGAAAACTCCTCGATGATTGACAGTGACCCATTCAGCACAGCGAGAGTGCTCTGCAGTTGGCGAGGGGCAATATTTGCAAGTCCTTCAATCGCAGCAGAAGTGGCAACAAGTGAAGACTCAAACTCCGCTGCATGTGAACAAACAGCTTTCGTTTCCTGCGATTCTCCGCACGCAGCCAGAGATAGACAACAGAGAGCTAATGCCAGGCTGAATAATCGGTTATTCAACTTCACCACTCCCAGTAGAAATCAGCCACTGATCAAATAGCTTCGCATATTTTCCGCCAGCAGCAACCAAGTCGGAATGTGGGCCATCCTCAACTATCCGTCCATTTTCAAGCATGATCACTCGATCTGCACGCGATGCAGTTGATAAACGATGAGCTATGGAAATAGTGGTTCTTCCACGTGCCAGCCGTTCAAGCGCACGGGAAATGCGTACTTCTGTAAGCGCGTCAACAGACGATGTTGCTTCATCGAGAACCAACATGTCGGGCTTGACCATAAATGCTCGTACTAGTGCAACCAATTGTCGCTCTCCAGCTGAAAGCGATGAACCACGTTGACCCACCTGCGTATCGATACCGAACGGGAGAGCTTCAAGCCAATCTGATAAGCCGAGTTCAGAAAAGGCTTCACTCATGTGACTCTCGGTCGCATTTGGCTCTGCAAACAACAAGTTATAAGCAATGGAGTTTGCGAATAGAAATGGCTCTTGAGGAACAACGATTAATCGTCTTCTTAGTTCATCGTTTGCAACATCAACCAAATTGACACCGCCCAAAAAAACTTTGCCAATAGTTGGGTCTGTTAGTCGCGCTATCAGTCTTGCAATCGTTGTCTTGCCACTGCCTGAAGGTCCTACCAGCGCCACATGCTGACCTGCAGGAATATGCAATGAAATGTCGTGAAGCACTGGCGTGTCATCATCGTCGGCATCTAGTCGTGAACTGTATGCAAAACTGACACCCGAAAAATCGATAGATAGCTTCCCTTTTGGTAGAGACTGAGGGTGAAGCGTTTGTGGTGGACCTATCGGTGTATCCAGAACTCCAAGTACGCGTCGGAGACCTGCAACTGCGCTTTGAACTTGATCAATGATCTCGGTGAATTCAGCAATCGGCTCCAAAAATCGATACGTAAGAAAGATGAAACCGACCAATGCGCCGGAGGTCAATCCGCCCGACGGGCCTATGAGCAGCCCAGAACCCACAACAGCCATGACGGTGAAAACCGCAAACACCTCTCCACTTGGAAACAAAAAGGCTCCGATTACTCCGGCACGAACGTTGCTCTTCTTGCGACGTGACATTGAATCAGAAACTGTCTCAATCATCTGGTCTTCAGCGTTATAAGCCCGAAGCGTTTCGGCACCTGCAATCAATTCTGAAACAGAGCCAAGAAAATCTGCGTTTCGCTGACGCGACAAATTGTGGGCGTTCACAAGGCGAGATTGCACGTATCTCAGCACAAGGACCAATGGCGCACTGGTGATAAAAGCAACCAAAGCCAAACGCCAGTCGTAGGCAAGCATGACTACAGCAACCGCAATCATTTGAGAGCCATCGAGAAGTAAACCAAGACCACCCCACGAAAAAAATTGCGTCAGGGTCTCGATATCACTAGTTACTCGTGAAACCAGCGCTCCCCGTTTTTCATTGTTGTGGTCTTCCAAACTCAATCGATGGATGTGATCAAACAGTTGTGATCGCAAGGCAAAAAGGCCGACTTCAGCACGCGTTCCTAACCGACGAGTGGCCTCACGAAGACAATACGACGATACGAGGACCGCAATGGCCCCATAGGCACACAGAGTGGTCACGAAACTTACGTCGATTTTTCCTGGTTGAAGACCATGATCAATTGATTGTTGAATAAGAACAGGAATTGCTAGTCGCGCACCAGTGCCTAATAAAGCGAGAACGAACGTTAAACCAATTCCGCTTTTCAGAGCTGGTGCTGCATTAACACCGCGCCCAATAACTCTGGCCGCTTGAAATCTGCCTTCGGTATCGATGTTCATGCCTGTCGCCTATCGATTTCAAAAGACGTCATCAGTTTTGAATATGCGACATTTGAGTGCAACAGATCCTCATGGGTTGACAGTGGTTCGACAACTCCATCGTGAATAAACAACACGTAATCGGCGATTCGAATTGTTGTCGGACGCGAAGCAACCATGATCGTCGTAATTTGTCTTTTAACTGAACCTAATCGTTCAATTACCAATGATTCAGTAGCCGGATCAAGTGCACTAGTTGTGTCATCAAGCAACAGCACTCCACTGTCAGCGGCAAGCGCACGCGCCAATGCAACTCGTTGACGTTGCCCCCCACTCAGGCTGACACCACGTTCTCCCACCACGGTGTCTTCTCTCTCCTCAAGCCCAGAGATGAATTCATCACACGCAGACACCCACAACGCGCTTTGAACCTGTTCATTAGATGCCGTTTTTCCAAGGGTCACGTTGAACCGAATCGATCCCGAAAATAAAAAAGGCTCTTGAAAGACAATCGAACATTTACGGTCTTGAATAGCAACAGATCCAGAATCTGGCGCCAGCAGACCAGCAATGATCTTCAACAGTGTGGATTTTCCACAGCCAGTCTCCCCAACTACTGCAACTTTCGATCCTGAAGGTATTTCAACATTTACATGTTCAAACACAAAGTCGTTAGTTCCTGGATATTTGAATGCAACATCAGCAAGTTGAACAGATTTTCCATCTGAGGTTTCGCAAAATTTGGTACGCGGATTTAACTCACGCTCTTCACTCAGAACTTCAGTAACGCGCTTGTACCCACTTGATGAGTGAGGAATTTCACTAAGCAAATACCCAATAATTCGGAGCGGAAATACCAGAAGAGTAAATAAGTAAATGAAACTAGACAGCTCCCCAATTGAGAGCGAACCGCTACGAACTCGATACGCACCAGCAACAATGAGCAATATGTTCACCATTGATGGTGTTCCATCGACTAATGCTTCAAATACGGCTCTTGCGTTAACCGCCTTGATTCGTGCGTCTTTTAACTTTGTAGAAATTGCTGCGAGTCGTTGCTGTTCGCGACTCTCAGCTCCAAAAGCTTTCACCACCATTACGCCATCAAAACTCTCATGCACGGCTTCGGAAAGGCTTCCTAAAGCCTCTTGAGCCGAGTCGTAATGTCGGTCGATTCTGCGTTGATAGCCAAGATTCAGAGCAAAAAGGACTGGAATCACAACGAGAGCAAGAATTCCAAGTGGTACATCGATCACCACCAACCACACGCTGGTCAAAAACACAAGGAGAACCACAGACGTACTGAATGGAAGTGGTCCAAGCACCTGTGCGGCAGTGTCTGAGTCAACGCCAATACGTGCAACGAGATCACCCGTCATGTGTCGCTGATGCCACATGGATGGCTGATTCATAACGTGTCGAACAAGTTTCTTGGACAAGGACTCAGAAGTTGACCAATGGGAAACTCCGGCGTATGAACGTCTGAATACAACACCAACCGCTCTCAGCAAGCCAATACCGATGACAATTAGACATGCTGTGAAATATGCAGAAACGTCACTAACACCCGACTGAAAGCGAGGCAGGACAACCTCGTCGATTACAAATCCGAGACCGTAACTTGACGCAACAGTGCAAACCGCATACAGGGAGGCGCCACCAACCGCGATCAAGAATGGGCGGGGATGAAATCTGAGTAAATTTCGCAACAGCGAAACAGCGAGCCTAAAACGAGATTCCATCACGTGAAACTCTAGTTGTATTCAGTATTAGCGAGGCTAACTATAAGTAAATATGAACTACGATCAGCGCGTGTCGAAATCCGAAAAATCTGTGCAGATTAAAGCCAAATCCAAGTTTCAAATCATTACCAGCTCGCTCTTGAAAGGTGTTGTTGCCTTATCCATTTTGGGTTTATTAGCAATGTGGATCTATGCATTTGGTTTTGCATCAAAAGAATCTGTGAACAAAATTGGCGACACAGTTTGGACACAAAATGCAGAATCAATCTGCAAAAAAGCTGCTGATAAACGTATGCAATTAGTGGATACTCGACAAATTTCAGATGCTGGGCCAGACGCTCTCCTAGAGAGAGCAAAAATTGTCGATCTCGCTACCGACACATTAGAAGAGGCATTGAAATCGATAGCTCAATTACAAGTAAGTGATGAAAAAGGCAAGGCAATCGTTCCTCTTTGGTTGCTGGATTACCAGCAACTTGTGAAGGATCGACGCGAATACGCCAGCATGTTGCGAAGTGGAATTAACAAACCATTTTCTGAGACCATGGTCGACGGACTGCCGATCAGCGAAAAGATCTCAACTTTTGCCGCCGACAACCGAATGTCATCGTGCAAAGCACCAATGGACTTATCAATCTAAATTTTCAAATTCATGCGCCGGTCGCCACTTGCCGTCGCTTGCATATCTTTTAATTACTCGTGCCGGAGCTCCAACTGCAACGCTGAAATCTGGAATTTCACCGGTTACGACCGAATTTGCTCCAATTGCAACGTGCTTTCCAATTTTTGCTCCGGGAAGAATCACGCTCCCAGCACCTATCCATGAGCCGTCGCCGATCGATACAAAGCGCTCTGCCTGTGATTGTTGTGAAATTGGAAGGTCAACATTTTCATATCCATGGTTCTGGTCAGTGATGTACACGTAATGACCAGTCCACACATCATTTCCGATGTCAATGCCCAAGTGTCCGACTATTCCGCTACCTCTACCAATCAGACATCGATCCCCAATTCGAACAACTGGATCTGTAAGACACTGCTGGCCGGGCACCATACCCGCTGAAAGGGCGACATGGGATCCAATCATCGTTTCATTTCCAATATGTATGTATCTCTCATTGAAAATTGTGGTCTGAGGAAATCCGATGATGCTGCGCTCACCAAATTGGCCAAATTTCTTGCCACGGACCGAATTAGGCCCAATCGCTCCATGCATTGACATCCAGCCCCAAACGGAAATCACGATTTTCTCTTTTATACGGAGCAGTAATTCGCGAAACATCTGAAGGAATCTTATCGGTAGCCTAAAAATGTGTCCGAAGTGCATACCCGCCAGCGAATCACCGTTCCGATGGTCATTGCACGTAAAGGGTCAGCAGACAAATTGAGCATGATTACCGCTTACGATGCGACGTTTGCCAGGATCGTGGATGAGTCCGGCGTTGACATGATTCTCGTAGGTGATTCGGTTGGGTCTGTTGTGCAAGGTGTGACGACAACCATTCCTGTAACACTCGAGGAAATGGAATACCACGTCAAACTTGTTGCGCGCGCAAATCCTCGAGCATTAATTGTTGGCGATCTTCCTTTCGGTTCATACCAAGTAAATTCAGAGCAAGCAGTTCGCAGCGCAATACGTTTAGTCAAAGCTGGTGCTGCCGCCGTCAAGCTAGAAGGCGGCGTAACCATGTTCGAAACGATTGCAGCAATAAGCCGAGTCGATATTCCCGTGATGGGCCATATCGGGCTAACTCCCCAGAGTTATCACCGTATGGGCGGTCATCGTGTTCAAGGTCGTGTTGATGGTCGCGAAGCTGGCGGAAAAGAACGTTTATTGGAAGACGCACATAGCGTCGAACAAGCAGGAGCGTTTTCTGTTGTAATTGAAGGTGTACCTCGTACCCTCGCACAGGAAATTACGCAGAAGATTTCAATCCCTACAATTGGAATCGGCGCTGGACCAGATTGCGATGGTCAAGTGTTAGTGCTTCATGACATTCTTGGGCTAACTCAATCCAATCTGAAATTCACACGGCAATACGCGAATGTTCGTAAGGTCAGCATTGACGCATGCAAGCAATTTGTCAACGAGGTAAAACACGGCGTTTGGCCTGATGATGACCACTCTTTTCACTGATCTGGGCCAATACAAACGATGGCGAGACAGTCTTGATGGATCTGCCATAGTCGGATTTGTTCCAACGATGGGCGCATTGCACGAAGGTCACATCAACTTGATGCAAAGAGCAAAGCGCGAATGTGATGCAGTGGTTGTCAGTATCTATGTAAATGATTTGCAGTTCAATTCACAACAAGACTTTGATAAGTATCCACGAACACTTTCACTTGATACCGAAGTCTGCAATGGGGCCAAGGTTGATGTTGTAATAGCTCCGAATAAATCCGATTTATTCCCACATAACGTTGAAAAATTGATCGAACCGTCGGCATCGGCATTGGATTACGAAGGTCGGGATAGACCAGGACATTTCGCAGGTGTCACAACCATTGTCGATGCCCTATTTTCAAGCATTCGTCCTTCAAAGGTATTTCTCGGTTTGAAGGACTATCAACAGGTTTGTGTCATTCGCGATATGGCTGCGATCAAGCACCCTGAAATTTCGATAATTCCATGCAACACCGTTCGAGACCACGATGGTCTTGCATTTTCGAGCAGAAATCGATTCTTAACGAAAAATGGACGTGAAAATGCACTACATATTCCTCGTGCTCTAAATCAAGTAAATCAACTTTGGAACGATGGAATGCACGACGTTTCTGAATTGGAACGCAATGCGGTACAGCTTTTTAATGCTGTCGATGGCGTGGATCTTCAATACGTATCAATAGTTGAGCAGGATTCAATGAGACACGCAACAGTCGCTCGCGAACACGACACCGTACTCATCGCTGCAATTGTTGAGGGTATTCGGCTCATTGACAACGTTCAACTACTTAGCGTTTGATACTTGAATCCACCTGAGTCGCTCTGTAGCGAACCGTGTACATGGAGTCACCGCTCAGAATTCCTCCGCGAGCAAGAGTTCTTCCTTGCTGCCAATTTGAGAGTCCAAGTTCGGGTTTCAACAGCGCGTATTGACCGTCAACCCAGCGCGTGAAACCGTTGCAGAAAAATGGCGCATTGGAATTTCGCCAGCAGTATTCAACATCGTCAGCATTGTCGGAAACGACACTCAAAACAAAAAATGGTGACTGACTATTGAACAAACCAAGCGCTTCCGAAATATTGTCTACACAAATCAAGGAAACCTCTGGCTCATTTTCCCATTCCCACTCTTTATAGAGATCATCGATTGCAATAGGACGAAACTCTGTATTTGGTATCAACGATTCAACATCAAAGAATTCGGTAATTGACTCGTGGAAATGAATGACGCATCGCGCCGATCGTGCTTTTGCTGCATCAGAGATTGCCGTCACTGCGTGGGCGATATTTGATTTTGCATATTCCTTTACGAACACAATGGTGTTCAATGTGTTACATACCTTGCGATCAAGCGAATTAGTGATTACGTTTCTCAAATAGTCATGTGTACTGGTCTGAGAAATAATCATCCAGGCACCACCCGTACCGTGAAGGCTGACTGGTGTTCCTTGCTGTTGTGCAATCTCGCCCAACAGTGACACCGATGATCCGCTTCCTCTTGCCACCGCTAGATCGATCTTTGGGTGAGAAAACAATGCCCATGCACTTGAGTGGGATTTTGATGGCAACAGGGTGACACACCCAATTGGTAGACCTGCCTCTACCAAGCTCGGCAACACAGCATTCTTCATGATTGCTTCAGCTGTTTCGTAGGCATCACTACCGATACGGAAAATGCAGACGTTGCCACTGGTCAACACCCCGGTTGCATCTGCAAAAACATTCGGGCGTCCCTCAAAAACAAACGCAACGATTCCAAGGGGCGCTCGATGTGCTTCAACCTTCCACCCATGATGTTCAATCGATGCATCAATTGAATCCTCCAGATCGAAATCGCGCCATATATGGAGAGCATCAATCATGGACTTTCGCATTGACTGATCTAATTGCAAACGAGTTGTTGATCGGCCTCGTTGTGCGGCGCTTTCAACATCCAAATCGTTTGCTCGCTTGATTAACTCAAATACCTGATCGTCTTCTAGGCGCGAAGCGAACAACGCAAAAAACTTCCGAATAGCAACAGAATCAGCATGGGCGAGTTGCTCAAAGGCATAATGAGCTTTGTTAACACAATCCTCTACTAACCGGATTTCAGACCCTGGAATAACCAGTAATCCCGATGAATTAGTCGCGACAATGGCATCACCCTTCTGATACTGGTTAGCGATTGCAGCACCAATTTCGCTCAATTCCCCGTTGATGATGATTTTGTCAGTTGGTTGTAATTGCATGCCTAGACCTCGGTTCATCCAGTCGTAAATCTATAGTCTTCATATATGGAAGAGCGTTTGTACTTTCGCCAATTGCTGTCGGGAAGAGATTTTGCAACGAACGACCAAATGGCTCAGCAAATGGTGAATTTCGTGTATCTCATTGGCGACAATAAAACCAAAGAATGCGTCATTGTTGATCCTGCCTATGCAGTTGCGGATTTGATCGCAATTGCGGAGCAAGACGAGATGAAGATCGTTGGCGCTCTTGGAACGCACTATCACCCCGATCATGTTGGTGGGAAGATGATGGGCTGGAATATCGAGGGAATCTCGACGCTTCTTGACGAGATGCACGTACCGATTCATATTCAGGCAACAGAGGCCGAATGGGTTACAAAAACTACTGGTGTGTCTCCGTCTGCGTTGCAGCAACACGAGAGCGGCGATGTTGTAAAAGTTGGCGAAATTGACATTGCTCTTATTCACACGCCTGGACATACGCCAGGTAGCCAATGTTTTCTCGTCGGTGACAAGCTTGTTTCTGGTGACACACTCTTTCTAGAAGGCTGCGGTCGTACAGACCTACCGGGATCAAACCCCGATGATATGTATGACAGTCTTCATAAACTTGCAAACCTTCCAGAAAGCACAGTTGTGTTTCCCGGACATCAATATTCCGACCCCGCATATCTTCAAATGGGAATCGTCAAGCAAACGAACTACGTGTTTAAACCGAAATCAAAAGAGGGATGGCTGCAATGGTTTGGTCAATGAAACCTAAGCAGAAAACCCCGCATACATACTGCTGAGTCCAGCGAAAGTCAGCAGTACAAGAACAACCATTCGAAAGCGATCTGGGTGTACGCGAAGGCGCACTTTTCTTCCGATATTGACACCGATGGCCATACTCGGAAGTGATACTAAAGCGAGCAGTAGGTCGCTTTGAAAAATTTCACCAAATGCAGCAAACAAGATAAGTCCATAAATTCCACTAATCAAAAAAATCATATTCAACGTGGACCGAAAAACATGTGGTGGACTCTTTCTCGCCTGTAATGCGAAAACCAGAGGTGGACCGTTCGTTGAAGTTGACGTGAGCAGGAATCCGCTCAGTACACCCATTGCCCAGTCCAAACTGATATGAGCATGTGAAAGGTCGCGTCCTTTAGCTAGTAGCAATACCCCGAGCAAAACTCCGAAGCCCAAAACTACTTTCAAAATATTCTGATCGGCATACAGGAATGCAATGAGTCCAAATGGTGCTCCGATAAACGAGGCACAAAGAAATCGCTTTACCTGTTGAGCATCTGAATCTGCCCGCAAATCTCGATATTGGTAGATGTTGTTAGCGGTACCAATTAGCGAGGCCAAAATGACTGCCTCATGAAGACCAATAATCTGCATTAAAACGGGAACAGTGAGCAACGCAAAGCCAAAACCAACCACGGATTGCGTAAATGCCGTCAGCAATACAACAACACATACTGCAAGAATTTCGAGCGCTGAATTATCGATCATTGCATCAAATGCCCAACGGCATCTTCAAAAATCTTTGTATGCGCATCAACATCTTCCACACTATGAAACGGTGTCATCAGAGCCATATTGTGAAACGGCGTGAGTAAGACTCCTCGGTTGAGCGCATATAGATGCATAAAAGATTCCAATTCGTCATTGACCGTCGCCGCAGCTTCCGCACCATTCACAGGATGATCGGCGAACCAATACTCGGATCGGCATCCAAGCTGTTGAACAGTCCATGGAAGTTGGAAGTCGTTAATTGTTGACTGAACACCTTCACTCCAACGAGTTGCTAATGGAATTGCAATATCGAAGTCTTCTTGCCTAAGGGCATTCGACAAGGTTGCTTTCATTGCCGCAGCCGAAAGAGCGCTTCCACTTAAGGTTCCACCAATTCCAGAAACATCAAGATCGTGGCCATGCATGAGTTGCTCCACATTTCTTGCTACCTCGGCAGACATTCCGTATGCAGCAACAGGGATACCACCGCCAATCGTCTTTCCGATTACCAACATGTCAGGCTCGATTCCCCACATGCGAGACGCACCATGGGGTCCGGCACAAATGGTGTGTGTTTCGTCGAGAATCAGCAGAACCCCATATTTACGAGTGAGTTCACGAACACCTTCTAGGTAACCATCTAACGGCAGAACAATACCGATATTGGTAAGAGCTGGTTCCATGAGTACACATGCGATGTCGCCTCGTTTGAGCGCGGCTTCCATAGCTTGTAAATCGTTGTACGGAACAGCGACAGTAGTTGTTGCTGGATTGACCTGTGGGCCAATCGCCCCAGGACGACTCACTGTGTTGCCATGAGCATCCAAAATCACGAGCGTTTCATCGACAGTGCCGTGATAGCACCAGTCGTTAACAATAATTTTTGGCTTACCCATCAATTGTCGTGCAAGACGCAAACTAAACCTGTTCGCATCTGTTGCACTTAAACAAAATTGCCACTTCTCCAATCCGAAACGCTCTCGGAGATGGTCGGCCACCCACGCAACGTCTGTTGAGGGCAACATTGTGGTGAATCCGCTGTTCGCCTGAGCAAATATCGCATCATTGATAGCCGTATTTGCATGTCCAGTCATTGCACCCGTGTCTCCCAGACAAAAATCGATGTACTCATTGCCATCGATGTCACGAATTTTTCCGCCTTGTGCAGATTCGGCAACAACTGGAAAAGGCCCTGCCCAGCGTTTCATCCAAGGCATTGGTACGCCTGCAAGCAAAGACTTGCTTGCAGTTTTCGATGACTGCTGAGATTTTGGGTGAGATTCGATGAAACGAGAAATCTCAATTGCCATCAGATCCTGAACTCGTTGACTTCCAATCATGTTGCCATTCTTATTGATGAATAGGTCAAGTAACTGCTTCTACACTGGCCTCATGGAAAAGTTGAAGATAAACGGCAGCCGATTGATGGACCGAATCATGTCACTAGCCGAGATATCTCCAATAGAAGGTGGCGGCAACTGTCGACTTGCCCTGACCGATGACGATAAGGCTGGACGCGACCTCGTTGTCACCTGGATGAAAGATCTTGGAATGGAAATATCCATCGACGTTGTGGGCAATATCGTGGGCACATGGAACGTCGGATCAGGTTCTCCTGTAATGACTGGCTCTCACATCGACACAGTCCGAACCGGTGGAAAGTACGACGGAAACTACGGCGTTTTAGCTGGTCTCGAAGTAATTGAAACACTGCAACAATCAGGAATTAAGCCAAGTCGTCCGCTTGCAGTCGGAGTATTCACTGACGAAGAGGGTGCACGATTCGCGCCCGACATGCTCGGATCGTTGGTGTATGTAGGAGGTCTATCGGTTGAAGATGCACTCGATATCCGTGCAATTGATGGTCCGCGACTTGGAGATGAACTTAATCGAATTGGATACGCAGGAAACACTCCGTGCCCTCAGCAGGCACCCCATGCATTTGTTGAATTGCACATAGAACAAGGTCCGTTACTTGAAGCAAATGGAATTCGAATCGGAGCAGTGACTGGAGTCCAGGGCATCTCGTGGCAAGAATTAACTATCACGGGACAAAGTAATCACGCGGGAACCACTCCAATGCGCCTACGCAAAGACCCTGTCGTAGTTGCCGCCGAAGTTGCAAAATTCCTTCATGATCTAGCAATTCGTTATGGCGGCGACCAGGTATGCACGGTTGGGAAGATTGATGTTCATCCAAATCTCATCAACGTTGTTGCAGCAAAGGTAACGATGACTCTTGATGTAAGAAATACCGACGAATCTTTACTTCAAGCAGCAGAGAAAGAAATTGCATCTTTTATCGTAGAAATTGCTAATCGGGAAAAGGTCATAACAAGTGTGCGAACGCTTGCTCGATTTGAGCCAGTGAAATTTGATCAACGCGTTATTGACATCGTGCATCATCATGCAACCGATCAGGGAAATTCGGTTCAGATGATGCCATCTGGTGCAGGTCATGACGCCCAGATGCTCGCTCGCGTCTGCCCCACCGCGATGATTTTTACACAAAGCAAAGACGGCCTCAGCCATAATCCAGCTGAATACACATCTCCCGAGGATTTAGAAGCAGGAGCAAATATCTTGCTGCACACCATGTTGACGCTTACGTCTACGGAATTCGCATAGTTCTATCCGGATTTCAATAAGCCAATTAGGCTTAAGTTCATGGCACGAATTATCACTGTTGCGGCTGCACAGCTTGGACCTATTCAACGATCTGATTCGCGAGCATCATGCGTTGCGCGGATGATTGTTCTACTACAGGAGGCAGCAAAGCAAGGATGCGACCTCGTTGTATTTCCAGAACTGGCGCTCACCACATTTTTCCCGCGATGGTTCGTTGAAGATATTCATGACGCAGATCATTGGTACGAGAAGTCGATGCCAAACGCCGACACTCAGCCCCTGTTTGACGAAGCAAAACGATTACACATTGGTTTCTCTCTTGGTTACGCAGAAATCACCGAACATGGAGAGCGTTTCAATACACAGATTCTCGTGGAAAAAGATGGTCGAACAGTTGCAAAATATCGCAAGGTGCATATTCCAGGACACGAAAAGCATGAACCCGATCGTCCTTTTCAACATGCAGAGCGTTACTACTTCACTCCAAGCAATGAGGGTTTTGGTGTATGGAAAGCTTTCGGAGGACGTGTTGGAATGATGATTTGCAATGATCGACGATGGCCCGAAACATATCGTGAAATGGGACTTCAAGGTGTCGAAATGATTTTGTGCGGATACAACACTCCATTGCATTACGTGCCGGATCCGTCGCAAGATGCTCTTGCTGGATTCCACAACGCATTAGTTATGCAAAGTGGCGCATACCAAAACGGAACTTTTGTAGTTGGTGTGGCCAAGGGTGGGATAGAAGAGGGCGTGGACAGCCTTGCCGATTCATGCATCATCGGTCCGAGCGGCGAAATTCTGGCCAAAACCGAGACCAATGGGGATGAAATTGCTGTTGCCACATGCGATTTGGATTGGTGTTACCAATACAAAAATACGCTTTTTGATTTCGACCGGTATCGCCGACCAGAGGTGTACCAGCGAATTACTGGGCAGCGTGGAGCAATTGTCGCGGAGTGATTTTTAACATTCTGTAAATCCCAAACCCTTTAGGTGTATGGTAAAACCAGACCGAACGGGGGAAATTGGTATGTCTGCCACTGAAACATCTGTGCATTTTGTCGCCAATGGGGTACCTGTTTCAGTTCGCTCCCACCACCCTCACCTACTCTCTGCCCTTCGCGATGAATTGAACATCACCTCTCCAAAGGACGGATGCTCGCCGAGTGGTCAATGTGGTTGTTGCACTGTATTAATCAATGGCAAAGCCGTGGTTAGCTGTCAAACCAGTTTGGACAAAGTCGCAGGCGCTGAGGTCGTGACACTCGAAGGGATAAGCGACGAAGAACGTAAAAAGTATTCCGATGCATTCGCCGCGTGTGGGGGTTTGCAATGTGGTTTCTGCATTCCGGGCATCGTGGTCCGCGCTAAGGCGCAAGTTGACAAAAAAGGTAAAAACCTCAAACGTGAAGACATGGCTCGGCACTTGGGAGCCAATCTCTGCAGATGCACTGGTTATGTGAAAATTCTCGATGCGATTGAAATGGTCGCTCAAGATATACAGCCTGTGCTTCCATCGGTTGGAGGGATCGGGTCACGAAGCATGAAATACGAAGCGCATGAATTAGCGCTCGGAGATCGTGGATACGTTGACGATATTCGAATAGCAGGCATGCAACATGCTGCCCTGCACCTCACATCCCATGCTCGTGCAAAGGTTCTTTCAATTGATACCTCAGCTGCATTGGCCGCACCAGGAGTGACTGCGGTTTTTACTGCAGCTGACATTCCTGGTGAATTAATGGTTGGAATCATTTACAAAGATTGGCCAGTGATGATTCCAGTTGGTGGTTACACCTCATACGCAGGAGACGTTCTTGCTGTTGTGGTTGCTACAGACCGACTCGCTGCTCGCGATGCCGCACAGTTAGTGAAGGTTGAGTATGAAGTATTAAAGCCTGTCACCGATCCGCATTACGCGAAGACAGACGAACAGATTGCTGTATGGAAGACGACATCCAATGTGTTGAGTACGAGCGCATATACCCGTGGCGATGTTGAAGATGCATTTTCTAGATGTTCCCATATTGTCGAGCAAGATTTTTCAACTCAACGTATTGAACATGCATTCCTAGAACCAGAAAGCACACTCGCTGTCCCATCCGAAGACGGCAATCACCTGCATGTCTATTCAGGTGGTCAAGGTATTTGGGACGATCGCAATGACATTGCAAAATTGCTCAATATTTCAAACGACCAAGTGACAGTCGAACTCATAACAAATGGTGGCGCTTTTGGAGGCAAAGAAGACATGAGCAATCAAGCTCATGCTTCTCTTGCGGCTTGGTTATTGAAAAAACCAGTGAAATGCACGCTTTCCCGCGAAGAGAGCTTCCTGATGCATGCAAAGCGTCACCCAATTGAGATGTCGTACAAAATCGGCTGTGATGTTGATGGAAAGCTCGTCGCATTGCATGTACGAGCTATTGGTGACAGCGGAGCTTATGCAAGCGTTGGCATGAAAGTGCTCGAACGCATGGCAGGTCACGCAAGTGGACCATATTTCATTCCGAACATCGACGTTGAGGCTGTTGCTGTGAGGACAAATAACCCGGTGTGCGGAGCATTCCGAGGATTTGGCGCCAACCAAGCTCAGTTTGCGATGGAAGGTGTTCTTGATCGCCTAGCCCACCAAGTTGGCATTAGCGGTTGGGAAATTCGCCGACGCAATGTGATCATGCCTGGAATGGTGTGGGGACCGGGTCAAATTATGGACGATGGTTGTCTCGGGGCTTCAAAGTGCCTTGATGCAATCAAACCCGCTTATGACGATGCGCTTGCATCTGGATTCGCTGTAGGTCTTGGTCTTGGTCTAAAGAACAGCGGACTAGGTAATGGTTTCAAAGAAATAACTCGAGCAGTTGTTCACTTTAAACATGATGGACGCATAGAGGTACGACACGGTTGGACCGAAATGGGTCAGGGCATCAATACCGTTGCCCAACAGGTAGTTGTGGAAGAACTCGGTGTAGATGGTTCCCTAATTGACGTCATAGTTGACACCACTCGAGAGCTTGGTCTTGGTCAAACAACTGGATCAAGAGGAACTCTGATGGGAGCGGGTGCCGTAAAGGCCGCATGCGAGACAGCTCGTGCTGCCAACTGCGAAAAGGGTGTAGATCACCTTGGGGAATACCGAGTTGATTGGACCACCAAACTCGGCGAACCGGGTGTAGAGAATCCAATTATCCACTCCACTTTTGGTTACGCAGCTCAAATGGTGATGGTGAATAAAGAAACAGGAAAGATTGATCACGTTGTCGCTGCACACGATGTTGGTAGAGCCGTCAATCCGCAACTCTGCGAAGGACAAATTGAGGGATCTGTGCACATGGGACTTGGTTATGCCCTCAGCGAAGATTTCCCTAGCGACCCAGAGACTGGTTTCCCAACGAACAAGACGCTTCGAAGCCTCGGCATTATTCGCGCTAAAGACGTACCGAAAATTTCTGTGCAACTTGTTGAGTCTGCGCAACCTAATTCACCATATGGAATTAAAGGTGTTGGCGAAATTGGATTGGTTCCAACAGCAGGCGCTGTTGCTGCCGCCCTGTTTGCTTACGACGGAGTTTGGCGATCAAAATTACCGATGAAGCGTGATGATTCGAGCACCGAAGAATAATGCCTAATCACGTCACGCCCGGATTGGTCTGTGCACATCACCATTTGTACAGTTCCATAGCTCGCGGAATGCCAGCGCCTCCAGCGACGCCTGATTCATTTATCAGCGTCCTTGAAAATATTTGGTGGCGTTTAGATGCAGCATTAGATCTTGACATGATCTATTGGTCTGCAGCACTTGGCGCTGCTGAAGCTTTGTCAAGCGGTACAACATGCATTATCGATCACCATGAATCACCACTAGCGATTGAAGGATCACTTTCCACAATCGCAAAAGCATGTCGCGATGTAGGTGTTCGCGTGAATGCAAGCTATGGCGTGACCGATCGTTGGACAAATGACGGCGAAATGCTTAGCCAAGTTGATCCTCAATCAACGATGACACACTCAGCTCGACGCGGCCTTGACGAATGTCTTTCATTCATCAAATCTGGAGGTCGAGGCATGGTTGGCGTTCACGCAGCATTTACATGTTCAGATGAAACTCTTGCAGAAGCCGCCGCCCTTTCCGAATCGCTTGGAGTTGGAGTCCATATTCATGTAGCGGAGGGTCCGGACGACATCCATGCTGGTGAACGTTTGCAGCACTTAGCTAAAGATAATTGGTTGCTCATTCATGGTGTGCATTTGCAAAGCCAGCTTGCTGGACGACTGGTTCATAATCCTCGTTCAAATATGAACAATTCCGTTGGCTATGCCTACCCGGCGACGAAACCGAACACCATTTTGCTTGGTACTGACGGAATCGGGGCGAACATGATGGAAGAAGCTCGACTTGCATATGTTCGATTACGAGAAAGCGATATCTCTCAAACACCAGACACAATTGCCCAATGGATTGATAATGCCTACGAAGTCTTTCCTGAAGGGCTCAATGATCGTGTGACTTGGTCTTATGACCACATGGATAGCCCATGGCATACGGCGTTCACTACAAGCATGAACGTTGAGTCAGTAGAAATCGATGGTGAACGTGTGTACGAAAATGGCTCTATAACCCGCATGGATATTTCCGAAATTCGAGCAAAAGCTCAAGAACAATCACAACGTCTATTTGAAAGGCTTGCATCATGAGCATCCCGAAATCAGCAATTAACCCAGTTACGGGCAAAGCACGCATGGCGATCTATTTACAAGATGCTCATCCGATTCGCGAAGGGATGGCATTTGCGCAATATGCAGAGTCAAAAGGCTTCGAAGCAGTTTGGCAGGCAGAAAGTCGCCTGGTTCGCGAGGCAACGGTACCTATGGCGGCGTTTGCATCTGTAACCAACAACATCAAGGTTGGCTCTGGTGTTGTGGATTGTTGGAGTAGAAACCCTGCTCGTTTAGCTGCAACATTTTCCACTCTCGACGACTTGGCACCCGGTCGAGTAATTTTAGGAATTGGCGCATGGTGGGATCCCTTGGCGCAAAAAGTGGGAATATCACGCGCAAAACCACTAAGAGCAATGCGTGAAATTGTCACTGCTGTACGCGCTCTTTTGCATAACGAAAATGTCACGTTCAATGGCGAATTTGTGCATTTTGATGGAATTGAATTGGACTATGTGTATCAAGATCGCAGGCCAAAAGATGTTCCCATCTACATTGGCGCAACTGGTATGCAAATGATGGAGCTCACGGGTGAAATTGCAGATGGCGTTGTCTTGAATTATCTCGTGTCTCCCGATTACAACAAGCAAGCACTTGCTGCCTTACAAGCCGGAGCGGATAAAGCGGGAAGGAAGATTGAAGATATCGACCGTCCGCAACTCGTTGTTTGCAGCGTGCACGAAGATAGACAAACCGCTCTCGATATGGCACGCGAAATGGTCACACAATATTTGGGTCAGCAACCACACATCATGAAGGCCTCTGGAGTTCCACAGTCATTACTTGACAAAGTTGGCGAAGTACTTACATGGCCCGCAACTCATGAGCAAGTAACCGCGGCTTCGAAACTTGTGCCTGACGAAATCGTTCAAATGCTCACCGCAAGTGGCACTCCACAAGAAGCTCGCGAGCAAGTGAGACACTATTTGAACAACGGCGCTACGTGCCCAATTTTGTATCCACTTGGTGATGTACATGCCATGATCGATGCCTTTGCTGACTGGGATGGCAATTAGATGCCGATGATTATTGCAACGAGCGTTGAATCAGCAGTTTCTGCACTGCGCGATCACCCAGATGCCCGCATCATTCAGGGCGGCACAGATTTGATGGTGGAGATCAATTTCAACCATGTCAAGCCATCAACGATGATCAGCATTAGAGACATTGAGTCGTTAAAGAAAATTACCCAGCCGAGCAACGGGATCATTCGAATTGGGTCAGGTGTTCCCTATTCACAGCTTGAGCAGGAGCCAATACTGTCTGTGGTTCCTGCCTTGGCCCAAGCCTCTCGCACAGTCGGATCACCACAAATTCGTGCTGCTGGAACACTTGGTGGGAATTTGGGTACATGCTCGCCTGCTGGAGACACCCTGCCTGTGATGTTTGCACTCGATGCAACAGTTCACCTTCAGTCACCCTCCGATGCGCGCGAGGTTGCGATTCACGACTTCATGGTTGGAGTAAAAAAGAACATACGACGACATGACGAAATCATCACTGCAGTGGATTTCCCGATTGTTCGTGGCTGGCAGGGCTACTCCAAGGTTGGAGTACGAAACGCCATGGTCATATCAGTTGCATCTGCATGCTTAGTTGCCGATCACAATGAAGGAATTGTTCGTCTTGCCCTTGGTTCTGTGGGGCCAACAATTATTCGGTGCAGAGAGGCTGAGAGCTGGCTTCATTCAGTCACTTCACTTCAACAGGGTGAGAAAATTTCTTCTGACATTGCAAAGGAATTTGGTCATCGAGCAGCGAAGGAGAGTTCACCAATAGATGACCATCGCAGTACCGCCGAATACCGCAGACATGCAATCAGTGTTTTAGCTTCACGACTTCTAACAAAGGCGTATTCATGAGTGACAACGAGTTTTACAACCTGCGTGTGAATGGAATGAGCCATCAGGTACAAGATTCTTGGGTCGGAGAAAGTTTGCTTTATGTGCTTCGCGAGCGCCTCGGACTCCCCGGCACCAAAGGTGCTTGCGAACAAGGTGAATGCGGAAGTTGCACAGTCTTGCTTAATGGAAATGCCGTATGTTCATGTCTAGTGATGGCCGCAACTGCTGTAGATGCTGAGATTGTTACTGTTGAGGGCCTCACAACCGGAAACGAACTCACTGACGTTCAGCAATCCTTCGTGGATCAAGGGGCTGTCCAGTGCGGATTTTGCACACCTGGCTTAATCGTTGCAGTGCACCACTTGCTAGATCACAATCCGCAACCTACAGAGTTTGAAATCAAGGAAGCAATTTCGGGAAATATCTGCAGATGCACTGGTTACGGTCGCATATTTGCAGCGGTTGAAGAAACCATCAAAATTCGTAATGGAGCCAAGTAATCATGAGCACAACAGTTACCGCTCGAAATCGTGATGTGCTCGGAAATAGCGCCCTGCGTCCAGATGGCGCAGGAAAGGTTTCAGGCAGTTTTGAATTCACCTCTGACATGCATGCAGACAACATGCTCTGGGGCGCGACCCTGCGATCCCCCCACCCATATGCGCGAATCGTTTCTATAGATACTTCTGCCGCATTGGCGTTAGCTGGAGTTTCTTGCGTCATCACATCTCAAGATGTTCCAGGCAAGCCGACATATGGATTAATCAGCAGCGATCAACCAGTGTTCGCTAGTGATTTCGTTCGTTATGTTGGTGAGCCAGTTGCGGCAGTTGCTGCAGATCATCCCGAAACATGTCGCCGAGCTCTGGCACTTATACAGATTGAATACGAAGTGCTTACTCCTCTTACAGATCCAGAAGATGCCATAAGTGGGAAGTTTTCACCGATTCACCCTGACGGCAACATCATTCGGCATCAGCGAATTATCAGGGGCGACCAAAGCGCCACCGGACCTATTGTTGTTGAAGGCTTGTATGAGATCGGCATGCAGGACCAAGCGTTCCTTGGCCTCGAAGCAGCATTAGCCATTCCAGACAGTGACGGGGCCGGTGTTCACCTGCATGTTGCTACACAATGGTTACACGAGGATTTGTCGCAAATTTCAGCTTGTCTCGCATTACCCGCCAATCGAGTGCGTTTGACCTTAGGAGGCGTTGGTGGCGCATTTGGTGCGCGGGAAGATATCAGCCTTCAAGTTCACTGTTGCCTACTCGCGCTGAAAGCCAACCGCCCTATCAAGATGCAGTACAGCCGTGAAGAGAGCTTCTTTGGTCATGTTCACAGACATCCTGCGAAAATCTTCATGCGTCACCATGCAGACGCCTCCGGAAAAATTGTCAAAATAGACGCTCGCTTTGTATTTGATGGTGGTGCCTACACCAGCACATCACCTGCAGTTCTGATCAACGGCATAACCCATACTCAGGGTCCATACAAATGCGACAACGCAACAGTTGATGGTTTTGCAATACGCACCAACAACCCTCCATGCGGGGCTATGCGTGGCTTCGGAGTAGTACAAGCATGCTTTGCCCATGAATCTCAAATGGACAAGATTGCTCAGGCTGCAGGAATTTCCCCAATAGAGGTACGTCTCATCAACGCAATGGCAACTGGTGACCCACTCATCACCGGCCAAACCATGGAAAGCGTTGCTCCGGTAGCCCGCTGCATCACAGACACTGCAAATATTCCGTTGCCAGAACCTCTTCCAGAGATTGTGAACGAGCTGGCATTACCGGGAGGCAGCGGACTTACCGCCGAACGTTCAAACATTGTGCGCGGTATCGGCTGGGGTGTTTCCATGAAAAACCTGATGTACAGCGAGGGGTTTGATGACTTTGCTACTGCACGATGCACTATTCGAGATGGCAAGGTATTTCTAAAATTTGCGACATCCGAAGTAGGGCAAGGATTCGTTACTCTTGCTCCACAGATTGCGAGATCTGTTCTCGGTCTCGACGATGTGGAAATTGAACCCATTGATACACAAGTCGGTTCAGCAGGATCTACATCGGCATCACGCCAAACATGGATGAGTGGTGGTGCCGTTGATGGAGCATGCCGCTTGGTTCGTGAACAAATGTTTAAACATGTCGGATCAATGCACAATATTGATCCATTGCGATTAGTCATTAGCGATACGGACATCGTTGATCAAATAGGCACATTCCGTATCTCTGTCCAAGATGCAATTGAAGGATTTTCGTGCAGTGAAACCTTTGAGCATCATCACCGGAAGACTGAAGAACTTGATGAGAATGGACAAGGCAATTGCCACACTGCGTTTGCTTTCGTTGCTCACCGAGCCGTAGTCGATGTTGACCCTGAATTAGGACTCGTCAAAGTGGTTCAAATTGCAACTGCGCAAGACGTTGGTCGAGTACTCAATCCCCTGTCAGCAATCGGCCAGTTAGAAGGCGGAATCGCCCAAGGACTCGGCCTTGCCGTAATGGAAGAAATTGTGATGAAGGATGGAAAGGTGAAAAATCCAAGCTTCACCGACTACCTATTGCCAACTGCCCTAGATGCACCGAACGTAGTTGCGGTCATGATTGAAGAATATGAACCGCAAGCACCATTGGGCGCAAAAGGTATCGGCGAACCTCCATGTATTTCTGTAACGCCTGCGATTGTTGCTGCAATTAGAGATGCAATAGGCAAAGATTTGCTGCGAATTCCCGTGCGACCACAGGATATTTGTCTCTAGTCAGATTCAACTTTCAACAGTGTTGCAACGACAGCTCCTATTTCACCAGGTCGCACTGGTTTAGCTGGTTCGCTGAGGTCGAAATTCGGTTCGTCATAAATCACGTCAAACTTCATGCCGCGACAAAGAGATGCCGTCGAACGACGCATCGATTTATCAATCAAAGAAATTACGGTTCCTTTCATACCGGCACGACCAGTTCTACCTGAGCGGTGGATGTAGTCCTTAGGGTCTTCGGGCATATCGAAGTGCACAACAACCGGCACCGCATCAATGTGAATACCACGAGCTGCAACATCGGTAGCGACCATGACAGTTGCCTTCCCCCGACGAAACTGCTCAAGCGCCTTTTCACGCTGAGCTTGGCTGCGATTGCCATGGATAACACATGTGTTGATGCCCATTGCTTCCAAGTTTCCAGCCAGTCGATCGGAACCGTGCTTTGTGCGACAAAATACGATGGCGCGCTCATATTGAGTCGCAATCTCTGCAAGCACTTTTGTGCGATTGTCTCTCGAAACATTCCAAAATAAGTGGTCAATTTCGCCGGCATTTTCAGCTGTAGCAACGGCGTGCCGTTTTGGCGAATTTTGGAACTCACGAATCAATGTGTCAATGTCACCGTCAAGTGTCGCGGAAAACAGCAAGGTCTGTCGATTAGTCGTAACTGCGCGCATGATTCGTTTAACTGCTGGCATGAAACCCATGTCAGCCATGCGGTCAGCCTCGTCAATTACTGCAACATCAACAGCCCCAAGGTCGAGATCTCGACGTTTAATGAGATCTTCGAGGCGGCCAGGTGTCGCTACCACAATGCTTGATGCACGCGCTGCTTTCACCTGTGGACCGTACCCGGCACCTCCGTAAACAGCGGATACGCGAATGTCGCTACCACCACACAACATTGAAATTTCTTTTGCAACTTGAGCCGCCAATTCCCGTGTCGGCACGAGCACTAGCCCCGTTGGACGACCCGGACGGCTCTTTGTAACTTTTGCCGCGATCGCAATACCAAAAGCGAGAGTTTTCCCCGAACCAGTCGGCGCTTTTCCGCAAATGTCGTGTCCTGCAAGAGCATCGGGAAGCGTCGCTTCTTGAACTGGAAATGGACTCTCAATTCCACGCGAAATAAGTCCGGAAACAATATTCTTGGGCACGCCAAGTTCTGACCATGTCTTAGACATGTAATTCTCCTCGATCTCTCAATGTTGGGGGTTCCTCAGGTATGTTCCTGTGGTTGTGGAGGGCTAGCAACCCAACACACGACGCAAATAGTCGTTAGTGAACACACCCTCGGGATCGAGTTGGTTCCGAACTTCAATAAAACGCTGATATTCAGGATACAGGCCTGATAACGCACTCGCATCTAAATAGTGCAACTTTCCCCAATGTGGTCGACCCTCATATTTACGCAAAATGTGTTCAACTGCAGCGAAATAGTCGTCATATTCGCACCCTTTGAACATGTGCACGGCAATATAAGCACTCTGCCTTCCTGTTGACGTTGATAGCGGAATATCGTCGGGGCCAGTGCAGCGGACTTCTACAGGAAAACTAATTTTGAATTGTCGCCGATCAACCATTTCCATGATTTCACGCAATGCAGGAACAAGACTCTTTAGTTCGATCGAATACTCCATCTCATAAAACTTCACGAGGCGCTTACTGCTAAAAACTCGGTGGCTGATATTCACGTATTCCACACGACCCGTCGATGGAATAATCGTTGCAAGCTTTGGTATCAACGCAGGAACAAGGCGGCCAACGCGACAAAGCATTCCAAATGCAATGTTTTCTAAGAACATCTTGTTCCACCAGTTCTTAATTTTTCCATCTACGTCGACCGGATCGGTGGTGACATTGTTTGATTTTGTAAGGGCCCATTTCGTATGCGGCACCCAATAAAACTCAAAGAAATCATTCGCTTTGATTAATTGTTCATAATTATTGAGAACTTCATCAATTCTCATAGGTCGTTCTACTGCACGAAGGTTAAAAGCGGGAACAACACGCAATGTCATTTCCGTGATTACGCCAAGCGCGCCTAACGAAACCCTTCCGCAATGGAAAATCTCTGCATGGTTACTCGGATCACAAAATAGAACCTCTCCCCGTGCGACTACCAAGCGAAACGACAAGATCTGTGCTGCCAACCCTGAACGCTCAAGTCCCGTACCGTGAGTTGAAGTTGACAGCGATCCTGCAACCGTCTGATACGTGACGTCTCCGAGATTGGGCATTGACAGATTGTGTTGTTCAAGAATTGCATTTAAGTCGCTGAGCACAATCCCCGATTGAACTGTGACCTTTCCATTCGCAGAGTCAATTTCAACAACCTTATTGAAACGAGACAACTCAATCATGATCTGCTCTGGCACTGCAATTCCCGTGAAACTATGACCCGAGCCAACGACTTTCACTCGTTTGCCAACATCTGCAGCTCGGCGAACGATGTTCGTAATTTCTTCCTCAGAAGTGGGTCGCTCGACGATTAATGACTTGGCGCGTTGATTACCTGCCCAGTTCTTCCAACTGCTCATTAATTCTCCTGGACCTTTAACTGTTCAATGTTCAGCAGAACGAAGAAAATGAGAACTAGCACCACGGTAGTTCCCAACATGGAGAGCCATGGAAATCCCAATGACTTTCGGATAAATCCACTTGAGAATCCAGCTATTCCTCCACCTATGCTCATCGCGACATCTGCAGCGCCCTGCATACGAACCCGATTATGAATCGCAACTGAGTCAATTAACAGACTTGATGAACCAATAAGACCGAAGCTCCATCCGATTCCCAGCAACCAAAGCGACGGAAAGAACACTGCCGGATTGCTTCCTGCCAACGCTGACATCACCGTGCTCACAATCAAAACGCAACAACCAACCAACAACGTATTGAGTCGGCCGTACTTATCGCTGAACTTTCCAACCAATGGGCTAAATGCATACATTCCCGCAATGTGTAATGAAATGATGTACGCACTAACAGTTTCGTGATTGTGTTGCTTTAAGTGAACCGGAGTCATGGTCATCACAGCGACCATCGTGATATGGGAAATGATCATCGCATAAAAGGCAAGCCTGGTCTTTGACGATTGACCGAAAATTGCGAACACGCTTAGTTGACTTCCAGAATCCCTTGATTGTTGAACATCACTGCGGCTCACCAAGCCACCGCTGATAACCAGGGGGTCTGGCTTAAGCCTTAATGAAACATTGATGAGAGACGTAAGAAAAAAGATTCCTGAGAATATCCATGGACCCGTGTACAAACTCCACCCAAACAAAGATTGCCCCAAATGCTCCGCAGGTTTGATGAGTACCGGACCAAAAACTGCACCAAATGTTGATGCAAACAAAATTCGACTCATTGCAACCCCACGCTGGTCAGGCCTTGCCATATCAGTTGCTGCATAACGCGACAATAAATTTGATGATTGGCCGTTTCCGAAAAGAAATAGTCCAATGAGGAACACCACTAGTGATCCTGTCTCTACACCTACGCCAGCGATCAATCCGCCGATAATCGCCAAAGAATATCCCAGCATCAAACCCTTTCGTCTGCCCTGACGAAGCATGAGGCGAGAAAGCAACTGAGCCATAAAACCAGTTC
>JAFMJR010000048.1 GCA_017853385.1 Ilumatobacteraceae bacterium
TGAGCGCAATCGATGCAGGCGACCAGATGTCGCCGACTGCGTCGAAGTGAACGCAGCAGCCTCCGCAACTTTTCAACACCCAAAGCGCACCTTGGTGCTTGGTTGTGGATCTGTTGCACAGTGCGCGATTCCATTGATGATTCGCGATCTACATTTTGATCCAAAAACCATCAATATCGTTGACTTTCGCGACAACCGCCACCGTGTCGCCGATGTGTTGGCAATGGGAGTTGGTTACGAACAAGATCGCGTCACACGCGAGAACTTAGATTCGTTCTTAAGTGCCCGCGTTGGCAACGGCGATATTTTGCTCGACCTTGCATGGAACATTGACGGACCAACCATCATTGAATGGTGCCGTGATCATGGCGTTCGCTACCTGAACACATCAGTTGAGTTGTGGGACCCATACCACGACATGCAAACCACTACTCCGCAAGATCGCACGTTGTATGTGCGTCATCAAGAGATGCGCAAGATGATCGAGCGTTGGGGTTCAAACAACGGACCGTCAGCAGTTGTAGAACACGGTGCAAACCCTGGAATGGTGAGCCACTTGGTGAAGCAAGCATTGGTCGACATCACCACGGCATTGCTGAAAGATGGCAAGGCAGGAAACCGAGCAGCAGCGTTGCAAGCTGCGCTTGAAGCCGAACAGTTCAATGTGCTCGCACAGCTCACCGGAACAAAAGTCATTCACATTGCTGAACGTGACACGCAAATTTCAAGTAAGCCAAAAGAAGTGAACGAATTTTGTAACACGTGGTCGGTTGAAGGCTTCTACGAAGAAGGTATTGCACCAGCAGAACTTGGTTGGGGCACGCACGAAAAGTGGATGCCGAAGAATGCGCATGAACATCATGACGATGGTCCACGCAACCAAATCTGTATTGCACAGCCAGGAATGGAAACGTGGGTGCGCAGTTGGGTACCTAGTGGTCAAAACCTTGGCATGGTGATTCGCCACGGCGAGGCATACACCATGTGCAAACACCTCACGGTGAAAAATCCTGATGGCACCGACGCATATCGTCCAACAGTTCACTACGCCTATCACCCATCAGATGTAGCAATTGACAGTGTGTTGGAACTGCGCATGCGTAACTGGAAAATGCAAGACCGCGAACGCATCTTGAATAACGAGATCATCAGCGGTCGCGATGAACTTGGCGTGTTGCTCATGGGCCACGACTACAAGTCATGGTGGACAGGATCATTGCTCGACATTGACGAGGCTCGCCGCATCTTGCCTGGACAAAGCGCAACCACACTTCAAGTTGGTGGTTCGGTTGTTGCGGCAGTTCGCTGGTTGCTCACCTACCCGACTGCGGGTGTGTGCGTGCCAGATGACTTGCCATGGCGCGAACTCTTGGAATGGACTCGCCCGTACATTGGCGAGATTCACTCGGCAGCGGCCGACTGGACGCCATTGTCCGAGCGCTTTGACCCATTCCCAGGGTTTGGCAACGACGACAGCTTGCTGGATTATTCGGATCCTTGGCAGTTCGCTAACTTCCTCAGTCCGACACCGAGGTAAAACCACCGCTAGGCTGGTTTCATCATGCAGTCGCAAGTTTTGGACCTTCTACTTACATAACGGCGCCAGCCTCATATTCGCTGTCGCCGAAACCCTCTGAACCGAAAGGTCAGGGGGTTTTTTCATTACCGAGAAAGAAACCCAACATGGCCCCACAGCCCGTAACACCAAAAAAGATGCCATTCGAAAAGTACGCACCGTTCATTCCGGTGGTGCTTAAAGACCGCACATGGCCAAACAACGTCACCACAAAGGCTCCTTTGTGGTGTTCAGTTGACCTTCGCGACGGCAACCAGGCCCTTATCGACCCAATGGACCCAGAGCGCAAGTTACGCATGTTCAACACGCTCGTAAAAATGGGCTTCAAAGAAATTGAAGTGGGATTTCCTTCAGCTTCACAACCAGATTTCGATTTTGTGCGACTGCTGATTGAGCAAGATCTCATTCCCGATGACGTAACCATTCAGGTGTTGGTGCAGTGTCGAGAAGATCTGCTGAAGCGCACATATGAATGTTTGAAGGGCGCTAAGCGCGCAATCGTGCACTTTTACAACTCCACTAACCCATTGCAACGCCGCGTGGTATTCGGTCTTGACAAACAAGGCGTCATTGACATTGCAGTGAAGGCTGCGAAGTTGTGCAAAGAGATGGAACATCTGCTTCCCGGAACCGATGTTCGCTACGAATACTCTCCAGAAAGCTTCACACTTACCGAACCAGAATTCGCTATTGAAATATGTCAAGCAGTGATGGCGGTAATTCAGCCAACTACATCAAAGAAACTTATTTTGAATTTGCCTGCAACAGTTGAGTGCTACACGCCAAACGTGTACGGCGACGTGATTGAGTGGTTCATTCGCACCATCGCTCAACGTGAAACGGTCATCATTTCGCTGCACCCTCACAATGACCGCGGATGCGCAGTTGCAGCAGCCGAATTTGGAGTAATGGCTGGTGCAGACCGTGTGGAAGGAACATTGTTTGGCAACGGCGAGCGCACAGGAAACGTTGACGTAATTACTTTGGCCATGAACTTGTTTGTCAATGGTGTTGACCCTGAGCTCGACATCACCGACATCGATGCGCTTCGCCGCGATGCCGAGTACTGCAATCGCCTGCCCGTTCCTGAGCGTCAGCCATACGTTGGCGACCTCGTGTACACGGCGTTTTCAGGAAGCCACCAAGATGCCATTAAGAAAGGTTTCGAGGCGCTGCCAAAGGATTACGACCAGTGGGGCGTTCCTTACTTGCCACTCGACCCGAAGCATGTGGGCCGTAACTATGAGTCGGTAGTGCGTGTCAATAGCCAGTCTGGAAAAGGTGGCGTTGCATACATCATGAAGGCCGAACACGGTTTTGACTTACCGCGACGCTTGCAAATTGAGTTCTCGCAAACCATTCAGCACATCACTGAAGACTCGGGCACCGAAATCAGCCCGATGATGTTGTGGGATGCGTTTAAACACGAATACTTACCAGAGTTCCCTGTCTACAACTTGATCAGCCATGAGTTGAAGAGCGAGTCGACAACTGGACATACAGAAATTTCGGCACAGATTGATATCAACGGCACGCGTCAAACTTTCATTGGCAAGGGCAACGGACCAATTGATGCATTTGTGCATGCAATCCGCAGCCAGTTTGGCACCCACCTCGATATCAAGGACTACACCGAACATGCTCTTGGCCAAGGCTCGCAGGCAACTGCCGTTGCCTATGTAGAAACGGGTGATGAAACGGGCAACAATCGCTGGGGTGTTGGAATTGACCCAAACACCATTACCGCTTCTCTGCGTGCGGTGCTCAGCGCATTTGCTCGTCACGAAGCAACTCATCGACATAAATAGCGCTTCAACTACTGTTGAGACATGCGCGTAATTGTGGATTTTGATGCGTGCGCATCAACAGGTGGTTGTGTGCATCAGGCACCAACTGTGTTTGAAATTCGTGACGACGGAATGCTGTATGTGCTGCAAGAAAACCCTGGCGAGGAATTGCGCGCACAAGTAACTGCCGCCGAGGAACTCTGCCCTACCGGCGCAATCTCGATTGTTGGTTAGCGAGATCCATGTCCTTTTATTCCAAACTCAACGCCGCATGGGCACAGTCACAATCTGCATTATGTGTTGGCCTTGACCCAGACATCAACAAACTTCCTGCCCATCTGAAACACGACCCACTGGGTGTACAGAAATTCTGCATCGACATCGTGAATGCAACTGCCGACGTGGTGTGCGCATTCAAACCGCAAATTGCCTACTTTGCAGCTATTGGAGCCGAGTCACAGTTACAGGCAGTATGCGATCACATTCGCAATCAGTTTCCGCACGTGGTGCTCATTCTTGATGCAAAGCGTGGCGACATTGGTGATACTGCAGCGTTATATGCGCGTGAAGCCTTTGAGCGGTACCAAGCTGATGCAGTAACGGTGAACCCATACATGGGCACCGATTCACTGGCCCCGTTTTTGAATACTCCAGGTAAAGGAACCATCGTGTTGTGCCGCACCTCCAATGCGGGAAGCGGAGAGTTCCAAACAAAGATGGTGAATGGCACATCGTTGTACAAGCACATCGCAATTTCGGCCGCGTCGCAGTGGCGCGATATGGGAGATACCGCTCTTGTTATGGGTGCTACATACCCGCAAGAACTTGCAGAAGTTCGAGGAATTGTTGGCGACATGCCGTTTCTTGTTCCTGGAATTGGCGCCCAAGGTGGCGATGTTGTTGCTGCAGTTCGCGCTGGTCGCACTGACGAAGGAACCGGCTTGATTATCAATTCATCTCGCGCAGTGTTGTATGCCAGTAACGGTGAAGATTTTGCTCAAGCAAGTCGTGCTGTTGCAATTGACACACGAGATGCAATTCGCGCAGCAAACAACTAGCCTGCCTCACATGCCTAATCCGTTTTTGTCTCCCGAATGGATTGCCGACGCGCGACTGATTCGTGCAAAGTTTGAAGGTCAAGCCCCAAAGATTCCTGTATCCATTCGCATGAATCAAGTGGTGAAGAATGTTCCGTTTGGTGAAGGCATCATTCACAGCCACATCGATACGTCTTCTGGTGATCTCGTAATGGACCTCGGTCACCTTGACTCACCTGACCTCACCGTGACCACCGATTACGCCACGGCTCGAGCCATTTTCTTGGAGCAAGACCCACAAGCCGGAATGCAGGCATTTCTTTCAGGAAAGGTCAAGGTCGAAGGCGACATGACCAAGATGATGCAAATGCAAATCGCGATGCCAAAAGATGATCTTGCAGTTCAAGTTGCGGCCGAAATTATGGCCATCACTTCCGATATTTAACGAGAAGAAGAACGCACCAAACTGCCAGTGAGCACGGCAGCGGCAGCACACACAGCGCCAACAACCAAGCCATACGAATAACTCGTTACCTTGCCGCTTGATTCGGTGATGTCATGCACCGCAATCATGAGCGCACCTCCAAGCACAGCGCCCATTTGCGACATCAATTGCTGCATTGCACTGGCAACTCCCATGTCGCTTTCCTTCACCGAAGCCGCAAGTAGTGAAGTGAGTGACGGCGCAGCAATTCCCATACCAAAACCAGTGAGCGACAAACCAAGAATTACTTTCCAATCACTATTTGGTGATTGCACAGATATCAAAGTCACCATTGCAAGCAAAATCATGAATGCACCGAGCATGCCTGTTTTTCGCTCCCCCAATCGACCAACGAAATACCCTGCAAACGGAGCAATAAGCGAGAAAGTCAATGGACGCGAAATCACTAACCAGCCAATGTGCGACGGCGTATACCCCAAAGCATTTTCGAGCATTTGTGGAACCAGCAAGAAACTGCCCATGTAGGCCATATTCATGAGGCCTTGAGTGACCACAGGAAACGCAACGTTGCGAGTTTTCAACCACTTCACCGGCATCAATGGGTCGGATGCATGCAGCTCAACACGGTAAAAAGTGAGCAGTGCAACAATTCCAGCAACACCTGCTCCAAGAGTCGAGAGGCTTGTCCAACCCCACGAATTTCCGCGGTTGATAGTGAGCAAAATCAGCACTGCCCCTGCGCCAAGGGTTGCAGAACCCTTCACGTCAAAGCGCACATTGTCACGACGATCAGTTTCTGGAAGTAAACGAAGCGAAACGAGAGCACCAAGCAGGCTAAGAGGTGTCTGAATGAAGAAAATGATTCTCCAACCAAAGGCTTCAACGAGAGGTGCTCCTGCAACCACACCGATTACCGGTGCACCCGCAGTAACGAAACTCCAATACCCCAGTGGCCGCACGCGTTCGTCTGCTTTAAACATTCGATTGATATACGCCATGGCGGCTGGACCAGTTGCAGAACCCGTTGCTGCACTCAAAGTACGGAATGCAATGAGCGACATGTCGTTCCATGCAAACGCACTTGCCAATGAAAACAATCCGGCGCCTACAAGTCCATACACAAATACTCTCTTGTGACCCCACAAGTCACCTGCTTTTCCAAACGCAGGTCCAACGACACCAAACGCCAACAGCGGCGCAGTAATCGTCCAGCTCATGATGGTGACGGTGCTTCCCAAATCGTCCGCAACAGTTTTCAATGAGACCACAAGCAGTGTGATGGTGAAACTTACGGTGAACACACTTGCAAGCAACACACCTAAGGTTGCTTTACGATGCGTGAGACCGACACGTTTTTTAATGCGGTGCTTTAACAACTCCGACCATGGGATAACCGAGATCTCGTCTACGCCGCCAGAGTCAATTACGCCTGCTTCATCGTGCGCAGATGGTGGGAGGATTTCTTTCGTCATCTGCGACTACGGGAACACAAGATCGACTGTGGCCCCGCGCGCAACCATGGTGAGATTCTTTACTGATTTACCGCCAATAAGAGCCTGCTTGAGTTTTCCGGACTGATTTCCCGTAATTGACCCAACGACAAAGCCGGCATCTTTCAAACGTGTTTGAACTGTGTCTAAGCGATTGCCCACGATGTATGGCAACTGCACAAGGTCTGGGCCGAGTGAAATTGAATACGCAATTCCTGTATCGCGAGGAACTTTTTCACCCGGGATTGGTGACTGCGCACCGATCAATCCTTTGTCTGCACCATTGCTTTTCGCCGGAGGCGTTTCAATCAAAGTCAGACCCAAATCTGCAACTACCTTTTGTGCATCTTCAAGCTTTAGACCTACAAGAGTTGGAACTTCGCGCAGTTCTGGGCCAACAGAAACCAACACGTCAATGGCTGTGCCCTTCAACAACTGGTCACCTGGGTTAAGGCCCGGTTGTTCTGGAACATTCCAGCCAATCACGGTTCCCGCAGGCACTTCTTCGCTATTGGTATCGCGCGGCGTAACTACCAGACCAAGCGCTGTGAGTTGATCAATTGCTGATTGAGCATCAGCGCCTGAAACATCAGGCAATGTGGCAAACGTTGGGCCTTCAGAAACCACAATGGTCAAGGTCTGACCTTCTTTAAGTTTTGAACCCTCTTCTGGTTCGGTGCGCACAACCGACCCGGCTGGAATGTCATCGTTGCGCTCAGTTACTACAACAATGGTCCAGCCATTTGATGCAATGAGGTTTCGAGCTTCACCCTCAATGATTCCTGCGAGTGGCGGAATGGTGTGCGACTGCTTCACCACCACACGGAAACCAATAACTCCAGCAACAAGCAACGCAATCACTGCACCAATAACCCATAAACGCTTGTGTCGACGTTCTTCATTTTCTGATGCAATGACGATTGGCTCGTCTTTCGCTTCATCTTTGATCTTGAGTGTCGACTTTGTTGGGTCAGTAGACACACTCACAGGAACTGTTGAGTCTTGTGTTGCATCAATTTTTGGTCGCGCAAGCTCACCGGTATGTTCTGCTTCTTTTTGCTCAATTACTTCAGCGAATGAACTTGCTGCAATTGGCTCGATCGGTGTTGGCAAAGGCATTTTTTCCGCAATGCCGGCAAGTGCCTTTCCAAAATCGAGTGCTGTAAATCGTTCTGATGCATCAGGACGTCCGGCGCGCTCAAGCGGTGCAGCAATCGGACCAAGGTCTGCTGACACAGGCAACAACTTGCCGACGCGATTAGCCAACGTGATCGCCGCCGTATCTCCACTAAATGGCAGCACACCAGTAATTGACTCAAGCAACGTGGTGGCAAGTGAATACACATCGCTCTGCGCACTTGGCTGCTCACCAGATGCGATTTCAGGCGCCGCGTAGTTTGCTTGCTCAACACTCATCTTTTCGGCAACGACCATTCGCTTCATGCCAAGGCCGGCAAGGCGAACTCTTCCGTCATCGCCAATAAAAATGTTTGCTGGACGCACATCGCCGTGCACCCAACCTTTGCCGTGAATGAAATGCAATGCGCGACAAACGTCAAGCCCAGCTACAAGAGCCTGCGAAGGAGTAAGTCGACGACCGCGGTCCAATATCTGGCGCAAAGTGCCGCCGCTGTAACTTTCCAAAACGGTAAATACATACAGCGTTCCCGCAATGGTTTCGGTTCCCCAGTCTTCAATTGCAGCAAGCGATGCGTGAGACATGGCGGCCAACATCTGTGTCTGACGCTTAAATAACTCGACTCCGTCGGTGGCAGTCAGCACGCCTGATTCAAGATCAACCAGCGACTCAGCAGTTGAGAGGCGAAGCACCAAGCGCTTACGCGAACGAATATCGGTGGCTTCGAATACGTCCGAGTTTCCAGATCCTCCGCTAAGCGGTGCATCTATGCGGTATCGGTGCGCAAGAACTGCGCCAATCATCGAATCTGTACCTGCCATGTGTGCTCTAAATCTACCTCCTCAATTCTCTATCTGAATAACGGACATACGGGAAAATAAGCGAGAATAGAGGTCATGAAGATTGACCCAAAACTTTTATTGGCCAGTATGGGTTTATCTGCTGGCGCCGTACTCGTTGTCATGGGTTTGAATACAGGACTCACGGGTCGCGAAGCAACAAATCTGCCTGATGCTATTGAAAATATTTCTCCAGGTGAAGGTGAGCGCGTGCTTCGCCAGTCGCAAATCATCGTTGACTTCATCGATGGCTATGAAGCAACGCTGTATATCGATGGAATTGAACTTCCAACAACACGACTTGATGAACTTGTGTCAAGTGGAACAGCACCGGCTCCTGGAGCACAAATTGATCTCCCGCCTACTGCAATTTACGACCCGGGCAACTTCACCATTAGCTACCTTCCACAAGACGGTGCGCCAATTGAAGAACTAAAACAAGGCGAACACAGCGGAAAAGTTCGTTTTTGGAAAATTGGTCAAAGCGAGAATAAATCTCGCGTATATACGTGGAAATTCTTTACTGACTAGCCAACGAGTGCACGGTATTCGTCGGCAGACAACAAACCTTCAAGAGTTTCGTCATACGACATTTGCACTTCATACAACCACCCTGCACCGTATGGGTCAGAGTTCAACAAACTTGGTTGCGTCGCTAGCGACTCATTAACAAGAACAACGCTTCCTGCAACCGGCGAATAAATATCGCTGACACTTTTGCTGCTTTCCACCTCTACAGCACTTGCGCCAGATTGCACTGACTGCCCCACCTCTGGCAAACGCACGTGCACAATGTTGCCCAAGGCATCTTGAGCTAGATCAGTAATTCCGATTCGCGC
>JAFMJR010000049.1 GCA_017853385.1 Ilumatobacteraceae bacterium
ATGGCGATGATGTTCTTCGAGCCCTTCATGCCCACCATGTGCTGCGTTGCACCAGAGATACCGGCCGCAATGTACACGGCTGGCTTTACAACCTTGCCCGTCTGGCCAACCTGGTAGCTGTATGGAACCCATCCAGCGTCAACGATTGCGCGTGATGCACCAGGTGCACCCTTCAGCAACTTGGCCAGGTCTTCTACAAGTGAGTAGCTGCCTGCTTCGCCAAGACCACGTCCACCTGAAACCACCACGTTTGCTTCGTCCAACTTTGGACCGGTGCTTTCTTCCACGTGTACTGCAGTTACGCGTGCTGCGCCTGCTGCGCCAGTGTCAGGCACCGATGCTGCAACAACGCTTGCTGCTGCTCCGCCTGCTGATTCTGCAGCAAAGCTCTTTGGACGGAATGACACCAAGTGTGGGCCTTCTCCGGTGAATGCAGTGTTTACGAGTGTGTTACCACCAAAGATTGGTGTCGTTGCAACTACACCGTCTGCTGAATCAGCAATGTCGGTGTTGTTGGTAAGTACGGTGCGGTTCAACTTCACCGACAAACGTGCCATGACGTCGCGACCTTCGTAGTTCTGCGGGAACATGATGACTGATGGTGAATCTCCACCGTCGATCACTGCCTTCATTGCTGCCGACACTGCTGGTCCAGGCAACTTGCCAGCGAGATCGCCGGTTGCGTACACCTTGGTTGCACCGTATTCGCCAAGCACACCAGCAACTGCCGATGCGTCTCCGCCAATGAATGCTGAAACGTTTGATGAAAGCGAACGTGCCTTGGTGAGCAGTTCAAGAGTTCCTGTTGTTGGAGCGCCACCTGCGGTTTGCGCAAATACCCAAATGCTGTTGATTGCCATGACGTGTTACCTCAGATCACTTTCAGGTTTTCAAGGAATGAAACGATTTTGTTAAATGCATTGCCGTCATCTTCGATTACTTCGCCAGCTTGACGTGCTTCTGCTTGCGTTACTGCAACAACTTTCTGACCTGCACCAGCCCAACCTGTTGGTGTTACACCAAGGTCGCCAGCTGTGAACGTGTCAATCGGCTTTGACTTGGCAGCCATGATGCCTTTGAAGCTTGGGTAGCGAGGCTCAACAACACCTGCGGTCACGCTGATGACTGCAGGAAGTGGGCACTCAACTTCGTCGTAACCCTCTTCTGTCTGACGATCTGCCTTCAAGCTTGAACCGTTGATGGTGAGCTTCTTTGCAAATGTCACTGAAGGCAATCCAAGAACTTCTGCCATCTGCTCAGGAACAGTTCCGGTGTAACCGTCTGATGATTCAGTTGCAGCAATGATCAAATCTGCGCTGCCCATTTTTTGAATTGCAGCTGCCAAAACTTTTGCGGTGGTCAATGCATCAGAACCTGCAAGTGCTGGATCGCTGATGAGCACACCCTTTGCTGCGCCCATTGCAAGAGCAGTGCGCATGCCTGACATTTCGCCATTAGGTGCCATTGACACGATGTTCACATCGCCTCCACCATTTGCTGCTGCAAGTTGCAACGCCATTTCTACGCCGTATGCGTCGGACTCATCGAGAATGAGTTTTCCGTCGCGCTTCAACGCGTTGGTGGAGCCATCAAGGGCTCCAGGGGTGGCTGGATCAGGGATTTGCTTGACGCAGACGACGATGTTCATGCCCTCCATTGTTACCGATGAGTATGGGATTTACCCAACCCAGTCCGAACTCATTTACCGATAAAATTCAGTCCCCGTGCGAATTCTTCTTATTGTCAACTCGTTCGCGTCGTCGGTCACACCCCGCAACACCGTGCTCGTCCACGAGCACCTTGCCAAGCACCATGACGTGCAGGTGGTGGAAACCAACGAACGCGGTCACGCCACTCGGTTCGCCCAAGACGCAGCCGCTCGTGGCCTCGACGCCGTGTTCGGGTTTGGTGGCGACGGCACACTGAATGAAATTGCCACCGGTCTCGCCGGCAGCAACACCGCACTCGCCATGTTGCCAGGCGGATCAACCAACGTTTTCGTACGCACCCTTGGCATTGCCAACGACCCTATGGTTGCGCTCACTCAGTTGATGGCTGGAATCGATCGCAACGAGATTGAACGAGTGAGTCTTGGTCAAGCCAACGGTCGTTACTTCACCTTTCATGCAGGCATCGGTTACGACGCGGCTGTTGTCGAACAAGTTGAGCGCCGATCGTCGCTCAAGCGCGTCGTTGGACAACCACTCTTTGCTTATTCGGCATTGCACGCATGGTTTAGGTCTTATGACCGCAAATATCCGCACTTCACCATGAATATCGACGGGCGCGCGATTCCAAACGGATTCTTTTCTGTAGTGCTCAACACCAATCCGTACACCTTCGTTGGCAAACATCCCATTCACCTGTCGTCAGCTGCATCACTTGAAAAGAAACTCGTTGTCGTCACATTCCGCAAAATGACAACTCCACTCATGTTAAAAACGCTGTACTCCGCATTGCGTCGCGGTGGACTTGAAACTTCTTCGGGAATTGACATCGCAACCGATGTCGACAATGTGAAAATCGAATTCCCCGCACCATTCCCGTATCAACTCGATGGCGATTACCTTGGCGACACCACGTCAATTGAAATCAAGCACTGCCCAGAAGCGCTGCTGTTAGTGCGACCGACTGTCGACTTTTAGTTTTTATTTCGCTGCGGCGATAACGCCAAGTGCAACATCTGGAACATTGGTGCAGATTCCATCAATCCCCCACGACACCAACTCGGCCATTCTCACCGGGTCATCACATGTCCACGTGTTCACCGCGACTCCATTGCGATGCATTGCATCTACTACCGAACGGGTCAGCGTTTTGACATACGGGTGATAGGCCTGATGTCCAGAGTTCAACAAATCTTTTGCCAATGCATCTGCATTCTCATCGGCAACAACCATGTCTAACCACGCTGTTGGAAGTTCTGGCCAAAGACGATGTACAGCATCAACCGTTTCGCGTCTAAACGACGAAATAAGCCATTGATCTGGTGCTCCGCGAGTGCGCAAGTAGTCCACAACCAATGTTGCCAACTTGTCTTGCGGATCAAAATCGGGTTCCGAAGGATCATTTTTGATTTCGATATTGACCCACATTCCTGCGCAAGCATCGAGAGCTTCAGCAAGTGTTGGAACATGGTCGGGAATATCGGCAATGTTGAGCGTTGCAATCACTTTGCCATTAGCAAGCGTTGGATTGTGATGAACAATCATTTCGCCTGAAGCGCAAAGGCGCACATCGAGTTCAACAGAGTGGCTGCGCAATTCGGCCGCGCGAGTAAATGCCACGATTGTATTTTCGCGTTCCACCGCAGATGCTCCGCGGTGGGCCATTACTTGAGTACCAACACCTGAAAAATTACTGCCATGTGGCACCCAACGAGCAATGGTCACAGGCGAAGGGTACAGCCAAAAACGTCACAATAAAAAAATAAAAATATTTTCTTGAACCTCTTGAAAGTGGCTTCTTCGGTGTCTATCGTGACACCGTCCTACTGGCCTAGAAGAACTTCAAAGGTGACTAACGTGTCAATTCTTGCAACAAGCCTTGCCCTCGGATCCGCGGACTACACCTGGCGCAAAGAAGCATTGTGCAGAGACACCGACCCAGAATTGTTCTTTCCCGTAGGCAGCACCGGACAAGCGTTGCAACAGATCACAGCGGCAAAATCAGTGTGCGGAGAGTGCACAGTAAAGACTGAATGCCTCGAGTTCGCAATTGAAACAAATCAAGATTGCGGAATTTGGGGTGGCACTTCAGAAGAAGAGCGTCGCGACATTCGACGCAAAATGGCTGCAGCACGCCGTGCAGCTCGCGCAACTGCCTAACTAGTTCGTAATCGGCACTCGCAGGTCAACTACGGTTCCCTGACCGTCCTTCATCCCGGCGATTCCTGCACCATCACCATCGTTCGCGCTTCCTGCGCGCATTGAAATCGTTCCCGCAAGTTCTGTGGTCACCAACGTGCGCACGATTGACAGTCCAAGCCCCGTAGCGCTGGTGAAATCAAACGTTGGGCTAAGCCCAATTCCGTTATTCAATACCCGCACATACAGTGCTTCGTCATCGTGGCTAAGCGTGACCACTACCGAACCACCAGCACTGCCTTCTGGGAATCCGTGATCTACTGCATTCTGCAACAACTCAAGAATTACAACAGATAACGGAGTTGCAACCGTTGCCGGCAATCGACCGCCATCGCCCTTCACTGCAAATTGCACCGGCCTATCCGCAGACTGCAAGCCCTCTTCAACAAGTCGCAATAGAGGGCGAACTATTTCAATAAATGAAATGTCTTCACCGGGCTCACGCGACAACGTTTCGTGCACTAACGCAATGGTGCGTATACGACGCACCGATTCAGCAACGGCTTCCTTTGCTTCTGCAGACTCGAGGCGTCTTGCTTGTAGTCGCAACAATGAAGAAATTGTTTGTAGATTATTTTTTACGCGGTGGTGAATTTCACGAATTGTTGCGTCTTTTGTCAACAGCAATCGATCACGCCTGCGAAGTTCTGAAACGTCACGCAGAAGAAGCACGCCACCTACAACCTCGACTCCATTTTCTCGCGCGGTGAGCAACGGAATACTGCGGGTAAGCAGTGTTACTTCAGACGTTTGCTCAATTTCTTCAATTACTGGTTCTTTGCGTTCATATGCATTTCGTGCTGCGCTTTCGGCAACTCCCAGTTCTGCAAGAGTTTGGCCAATTGCATTCGTGCTCACACCAACACGGTGCAGAGCAGAAACAGCATTAGGTGATGCATATCGCACGCGCGTTTGTGCATCTAAAACAATTGCGCCGTCACCTACACGTGGCGCAACACTTGCATCAGCAATTCGACCTTCAAATGGAAATAAACCTTGCGCCACCATTTCGGCCAATTTTCCGAATATTTCTGCATAAGTAGATTCGAGTTGCCCGGCTCGGCGAGCGTTATCGGTCACCCACTCGCGCGACAACACTGCAATGATCTTGCCGTCATAGCGCACAGGAATGGTGAGCATGTTTGCTGGGCCGCCAATAGCTTGCACAAAAATTTCTCCCTGAGAAATTTCTCCATCAGCCAAACAGCGTTTTAGCAATACCTTTTCTGATTCACTCGCCCAGGTGTTTACGTAGTCTTGGTGATACAGCGTTTGACCGGTTGCGGCACGCACCTGTGCAGCGATAATCCATTCGTCGCCACTGATTGGCAGGTACAACAACATGTCGGCGAAACAGAAATCTGCGAGCATGCCCCACTCTGAGACCAATGCTCCCAAATGATTCACCGCATCGGTATCAAGTTCGGTGTGTTCGTGGGCAAGCTCAGCAAGGGTCGGCATATGTAATGCCATTCTGCCCTATGCAGGGTGGACGGATTCACCCAGCGCTACGAGCGCCGTGGCATGAGTGATTTCCCCTCCACTTATTGGGGAAATACACACCTGCGCATTTGCTTTCGCGCAGCGACCTTGCAGCGAAACCAATGCGACCTGTTCAGTTTTGGCCTGTTTCACCACGACTGCAGATTTTCGAGAAATTGCGTTGATGACACGCGAAATCTGTTGCGCACTCGGATCAACTGCCTGCGTGGCTGCAACTACCGACTGCACAAACGATGGATCTTGAATTGAACTCTCCAGCACCTGCAAAGCATCATCAACACGACCGATGAGCTCGCCTGGCGTTACTCGGTTAGCAATCACCGCTGTCAACGGAAAATCGCGTTCTTGTAACGCATCAATCAGGAATTCGGCCTCGTGCAAAGGCGCAGACTCCAGCGTTGTCACTACAACAAATGAAGTATCGCGCTGCTTAAGTACTGCCTCTACCGCATTCGCACGAGCCACGAAGCCCGCTTCCATGGTTCGAAACAGACCAAAAAACTCGGTGATGTCTGAAAGAAATCGCGCGCCAAGGATTCTGTCAGCAACGAGAAAAAACGGCTTCGAGGCGATTGAAAACAATCTCGATTGCGTTTGAGACGTCAACAATTTCAACAGCCGCGAGGCAAAGAACTCTTTCATTCGTCTCGGAGCATCTAACACATCAAGAGCATTGCGAGAAGGCGGAGTGTCAACAATAACCAAGTCGTAATCCTGAGACTGTTGGGCTTCAAACAATCGCTCCATTGCGATGTAATCATGACTATGCACAAATCGTTCGGTCAGGTTTCGATACAACTTGTTTGACAACACTTTGTCGCGAACTTCATCGTTGGGTGCACAACGAGAAATAAGTTCATCCCAACTTGCTTTGGTGTCAATCATTGCTGCAAACATTTTTCCTGCAGGCGGCCTTCCATCACGCGTGAGCGCCAAACTGTCAATTTCCACCACTGCGTTACCAAATGATTCGAGCCCTAGAGCGTCAGCAAGTCTGCGAGCCGGATCCACGGTGAGCACAAGCACACGTCGGTTATGCAGTGTTGCCGCATATGCGCCCAAAGCTGCCGACATAGTGGTTTTGCCCACACCACCGCTGCCGCACACCACGATCAGTCGACCGTTTCTCAAAACCTCGTGCAAATTATTCATTGCAGTTCTTCGGTGAGTACAGAAGTGAGTTGTTCAACCACATTGTGGCTACTTGCATCAATGTCCATTACCGACATGAACATGACTCCGCTGCTACGTGAACGCGAAACCAATTGTTCCAAATTGCTTACTTCGTTCTTTCGGCGGTCAATAGCAATTTCTAAGATCTCCAACGGACTCGCCAACGCATCAGCAACAGCCGGCGAAACCTTTTTTTTGCGAACGGCATTTTGCAATTCGTTGAAGACGGGTATATCTACTCCGAGTACAACGTCTTCATGCACTCGGTTCGCCACAACTGCGGCCACTCCAACTTTCGTAGTGTTTTGCAATGTGTCAAGCAGTTGCACGGTTTCTAAAACTGGCATTTCTTCTGGCGTCGTTACCACCACAACACCAGTTGTCGACTTGTCATGCAACATCTCTTGCATCCATTTGGTTTGTTCTCGAATTACACCGACTTGCACCAGATTCGACAAGATGGAAGGTGCATCAACTTGGGCAACTATGTGCCCTGTTGCTTCCGCATCAACAATGACCAGGTCGTAATTGCGCTCTCTCACTTCCCAGCACAGCTTTCCCACAGCAAGGATCTCTTTCACTCCGGGTGCAGCATTTGCAACGAAGTCAAGAATTTTCGCCAGCGGACCAATAGTGCTGACAAGCGGATTTCTGACAAACAGCCGAATGTATTCGCGCAACGAATCCTCGGTGTTCATTGCCATCGCAAACAGATTTGGTTCAACTTCGCGAGCTACAAACTGCAGATCATCCACCTGAAGCGCGCGGGCAAGTGCACCTTTGTCGTCCATTTCCACGACCAGAGTCTTTTTACCCTGTGCCGCCGCATAACGCGCAAGGGCACTTGAAAATGTTGTTTTCCCAGCGCCACCCTTGCCAGTAACAAACAGCAAGCGATGGTCAAGAAGTTGAGGCAGTGTCAGCTCCCGAAGCCGAGTTTGCGAGCTCCTTCAGGCGCTCCAAACTCCACGTAAGCGAGCTTTGCTGATGCAACAAGCACTTCTCGACCACGATTATCAACGAGCGAAAACGTTTCTGTTTTACCGGTGAGCGCAGCCTCTGCAGCGGCTTTCGCCTTTGCTTGAGCTTTCTCGTCGTCGATCTCCACCATTAGTTCACGCACTGACTGTTGAATTCCGATTCGAATTTCCATGGTTGTTCCGTTCGTTGAAGTGAAGTACTTGCAGATTAATTCACTTTCAGCGCTGCGCTGAAAATTTTCTTTGGTTTCATTTCTTCGGCAATTCGTTTTGCTAGAGCAGCAAACACTTGACCGATTTCGCTTTCAGGTGCAACAGCAGCAATTGGTCGCCCGTCGTCACCACCTTCACGCAATGCAGACATGAGTGGAATTTGTGCAAGCAGCGGAACATTGAGCTCGTCTGCCAACGATTGTCCGCCGCCACTGCCAAATAGTTCGTAGCGAACGCCGTCATCGCCGGTAAACCACGACATATTTTCGATAATTCCGCGTACTGGCAAATTCACCTTCGTTGCCATTGCTGCCGACAGCTTGGCCACCTTCTGTGCTGCTTCTTGCGGAGTCGTCACTACGAGCACTTCTGCGCGTGGCAGATACTGGCTGAGGCTGAGTGCAATGTCGCCCGTTCCTGGCGGCATGTCAATCAACAGGAAGTCTGGTTCGTCCCAGTACACATCGGTGAGAAATTGCTCAAGCGCCTTGTGCAACATTGGTCCACGCCACACCACTGCTTGTCCTTCTGGAACAAAGTAGCCAATGCTGATGCAACGAACGCCCCACTTTTCTGGAGGCAACAACATATTGTCGATCACTACCGGTTCGCGATCGGTACCAAGCATGCGTGGAATGGAGTAACCGTAAATATCGGCGTCAACGATGCCCACCTTGTGACCCTGGGCCGCAAGCGCGACAGCAAGGTTGGTGGTGACGCTCGACTTGCCTACGCCACCCTTACCCGACGACACCAAAATTGGTCGCGTCTTCGAACCAGGTTGAGCAAATGAAATTTCGCGTCCCGATGCATGGCCATGTGCTTGTTGCGAACCAGCAGTTGCACCTGGGTTTCCGTGCAACATTTCGCGAACCTTTGCGCGCTCTTCATCATTCATCACTCCAAAATTGAGCGCAACGTCTTTTACGCCATCAAGTGCACGCAATGCTGTGCCAACTCGATTCTGAATTTCATTTCGCAGCGGGCAACCAGCAATGGTGAGCACCACGGTCAGGCTGACAACACCACCTTTTACCTCTACATCGCGCACCATGCCGAGGTCGACAATTGAACGATGAAGTTCTGGGTCCTCTACAGGGCGGAGGGCTTCAATGATTTGATCTGTTGTGGGGGTTGACATGGGGCTCCAATAATTTCCACTATGGCCATAGG
>JAFMJR010000013.1 GCA_017853385.1 Ilumatobacteraceae bacterium
CTTTTCCGCAAATGTCCCACATGGCCATTTCCAAACCGGAAACAATTCCACCTGTTGTGAGGTCTGGCCGATGTGCGTATCCACGTCCGTAGACATTTCTCCACATGTGTTCAATATGAAAAGGATCGGCACCAATGACATGACGAGCGGCAACTTCTTCAGCCATCTTGGCGACAAGATGCGGCGAATACGTTGCGGTGTAAATTTCGCCGATTCCTGAAATGCCGGTATCGGTAGTGAGTTTTACGAAGATGAAATAACGACCGCCAAATCGCGGTGGTGGATTACCCACCACGAATGTCTTGATGTCAACGATTTTCATATCAGAAAACGATGACGTTACGAAGTGCCTCACCGCGCTTTACCGCGTCGATTGCTTCGTTGATCTGCTCAATCGGATATGTCTTTGTTACCAACTCATCAAGCTTCACGCGACCTTGGCCGTATAGGTCAACCAAGTTTGGAATATCCACCTGAATGCGAGCGCTACCCATTTTCGAGCCAAGTATGTTTTGGCTGTAAGCCGCCATTGTTCCTGGGTCAATTTCTGACATCACTCCGCTTGCCGGCATGCCAACGAGCACTACCGAGCCACTCTTTGCGAGCATTCCATACGAAGAGTCGAATGCCGACTTCACTCCTACAGTTACAAAGACGTAGTCCGCACCATGCCCACTTGTGATCTCAAGCACGCGAGCAGCAACATCTTGCGTCTTTGAGTTAATGCCATGCGTCGCACCGAAACCTTTTGCCGCCTCCAGCTTGCTATCGACAACATCAATTGCAATAACTGTGCGGGCGCCGCTGACGTGTGCGCCTTGAATGGAGTTAAGTCCCACGCCACCAGTTCCGATTACCACCACATGGCTTCCCGCAGGAACCTTTGCCGTGTTGGTAACAGCACCAAAACCTGTGATCACACCACATGCCAACAACGAAGCACTTGCCATTTTGATCGTCTTTGGAACCGTTACACACTGTGATTCGTGCACCAAAACTTTTTCAGCGAAACCACCGGTGCGCATACTTTGCACGACTGGCTTTCCGTCTTTGTCTTTGATTGGTGATTCAGCATCGAGAGGAAACTGAGTTGAGCACGTAACCGGGTTGCCCATACTGCATCCGTGGCAGTGGCCACATGAACGAATGAGTGTGACCACAACATGATCGCCGGGCTTAACGGTGGTAACACCATCGCCAACTGTTTCAACAACGCCAGCACACTCGTGGCCGTAGATCGCAGGCAATGTTCCGCCCCAATGACCATCGGCATACGTAATGTCGCTATGGCAAATTGCAACTGCAGAAAGTTTTACTTTCACTTCACCCGGGCCAGCTTCAGCAAGAGTTACCTCCTCGATTACGAGGGGCTTTCCAAATTCGCGACAGACGGCTGCTTTCATGACCATGACTTCCTTTTGCTCTTGGGGTTTTCGTAAAAACTACTACTTGGCGTACTCAGGGCACTCGTTATCAAGGATGTGCATTAGTGCTTCAAAATGCAGTTTTGCCACTCCTGGATACTCGCGTGTTTGCTTTGCGACCATTGCTGCGGTTTCGTTATCTACAAGCTGCAGTGGCTGATGTGTCGATAGCGCCAGCACCTGCAACTGTGCAGCTTTTTCCAAGTAATACAAGGAGTCAAAAGCTTGCGCGACCGTCTCACCCACCACCATGACGCCGTGATTACCCATAAACAGGACGTCTTTGCCATCCACCAATAGCGAGGCAATGCGCTCCCCTTCCGAAGGGTCGAGCGCCATTCCCGCATAATGACGGTCATAGGCAATACGTCCATAAAAAGCGCATGCATTTTGATCAAGCATTAAAAACTCAAAATCTTTCAAACATGCAAGTGCAGTTGTGTACGGCATGTGCGTGTGCAGCACACATTTGGCGTGCGGAACATTGCGATGCAAATACGAATGCAACACCCACGCAGTGGGGTCTACTCCATAGTCGAGCGAATCGCCTTGCAGTGATGTATCGACAGCGACCAAACCACTTGCAGTGGCTTGAGAGAAGTGAGTGCCGGCGCGATTTACAATGAACCTCTGGCCATCGTCTGAAATTGCCATGCTGAAGTGATTTGCAACAGCCTCGTGCATATTCAAACGGGCAGCCCATCGAAATGCTGCCGCCAATTCTTTTCTTCGCTGATTTTCTACTGACATCGCTTCCCCCTAGCGCTGGCAGGAATCGAGCTACTCGAGCTCGGCTGGGAAGCCAGGCGCGCGCAAGTCAGTTCCTGTTGCATCTTCAAGCAACTTCACCACTTGCGAAGACCATGCGTCGCCGCCGTAGGCCTCTTTTGCACGAATGAACGTTTGGTAAGTGTGACCAGCAAGATCCAATGGAACACCGAACTCGCGTCCAAAGCCCATAGCAAATCCCAAGTCTTTCAATGCCAGATCCATCGTGAAGTTGATGTTGTACGAGCCATTCAAAATAACTTGGCTTTCGGTTTCGTGAACGAAACTATTGCCAGAGCTTTCCTTAATTGCTTCAAACGCAACACCAAGATCTAGACCCGCACGCTTGGCGAGCATCAGCGCTTCGCCTGCCGCCACCAAGTGAATAAAGGCAAGCATGTTGGTGATGACTTTGATAACAGCAGCGCTTCCCAACGGCCCGATGTACAACACAGGATTACCCATTGCAGCAAGCGCGGCCTTATGTGCTTGAAACACTTTGTCGTCGCCACCTACAAGCACAGTGATATCTCCGTGTGCTGCCTTGTGCACACCACCTGTAACTGGTGACTCAAGAATTTGCACTCCCTTTGATTTTGCAATCTCGCCCAAACGAAGTGTTTCGCTTTGGTCATTGGTGCTCATGTCCACCCAAGTTCCTGGCGTTGCACGACCTGCAAGTGACTCAAGTACGCCACCTGGGCCTGCAACAACAGCATCAATTGCTCGCGGCGAAGGCAAGCACGTAAACACAGTGTCTGATGCGTCGCACAATTCCTTAATGGAATTGGCCCACTTGGCACCCTTAGCTACAAGTGGCTTTCCTGCTTCGGCATTGAGGTCATAAATAGTGACTTCAAAACCGTTACGCACAAGACTGCCCGCAAGAAACTTGCCAATGTGGCCTAAACCAATAAATCCGCAACGCATATATTCCCCTTTGAATATGTCTGAATACTTATGTTTACAACTGAATCCAGGTGGTCTTCAAATTCGTATAACCCTCAATTGAGTGCAACGAACGATCGCGACCGGTTCCCGATTGCTTGAAACCACCGAACGGTGTGGTGATTGAAGAACGATCAAACGTGTTTACCCACACCGTGCCGGCACGCAACTGACGCGAAATCTTATGGGCCTTACTTACATCACGGGTCCACAATGCTGCGCCAAGACCATATTGAGTGTCATTAGCAATGCGCACTGCCTCATCGTCATTTGAAACACGAATTGATCCAAGGACTGGCCCAAAGATTTCTTCCTTTTCAATACGCATTCCAGGCTTTACGTTTTGGAAAATAGTTGGCGGAATAAAAATTCCACCCTTTACCGGTTCAACTGGCTTTCCTCCAGTGTGAATTGTTGCGCCTTCCTGCTGGCCGATGTTGATGTAATCATTTACTCGGTCAAACTGTGCGCGATCAACGATGGTTCCCATTGCCGTGCTTGGGTCATAGGTGTCGCCAGGCATGATTGATTCAGAAACCTTGCGTACCTTTTCAAGAAGTTCATCTTCAATTTTTTGGTCAACTACAACGCGCGTACCTGCGTGGCACGTTTGACCTGCGTTGTAAAACACTCCCCACGCAATTGCTGACGCAGCAGCATCCACATCTGGGCAGTCACTGAGCACTACGTGCGGTGTCTTTCCACCGAGTTCAAGCGAGACAGCTTTCGCGTTGCTTTCTGCGGCGTACTTCAGGAAGTACTTGCCCACTTCAGTTGATCCAGTGAATGCCAACTTGTTGACATCCATGTGCTTTCCGAGTGTTCCACCACAACTTGGACCAAAACCGTTCACCACGTTGAACACGCCTTCTGGCAGTCCTGCTTGAATTGCGAGTTCTGCAAACAACAACGCTGAGAGCGGTGATTGTTCTGCCGGCTTCAAGATGATTGAGTTTCCGCCCGCAAGCGCTGCTCCAACTTTCCACGAACTAATAATGAGTGGGTAGTTCCACGGAACAACCGCACCAACTACTCCCATTGGCTCGCGCTCGATCAATGCAATGCTGTCACGCGGAACTGGAGCAATTTCTCCATACAACTTGTCAATGGTTTCTGCGTACCACTGAATGTTGTTTGCACAAGAAGCGACGTCAACATTCAGCGAGTCACTAATTGGTTTTCCGCAGTTCATGGTTTCAAGCAATGCCAACTCTTCGGCATTTTCACGAATAAGTTGCGCCCACCTCAACATGACGTTCTTACGATCTTGTGGTGCCATCTCGCTCCAAACACCAGCTTCGAACGTGCGCTTCGCCACGGCCACTGCCCGGTTGATGTCTTCAACATCGCCTTCTGCAACATTGGCAATAACCGACCCATCCCGCGGGTTGATTGACTCAAAGGTTTTTCCGCTTGCAGAGTCAACAAACTTGCCATCAATGAACAATTGAGTGCGTGCGACTTTTTGGCCTGCTCGCTTTGTCCAGTCTGCTGTGGTGAGTGCATTTGCCATGGGGATTTTCTCCTTGAATCTGTTCGTAAAGCGTAAAAACCGTACCAGCAATAAGGTCGCTTCTAGGCTTCTTGCGTGGAAACGCGCTCATTTTTAGCCATTGCCTCAGTTGAGCGCACTGGCTCAACACTGCTGTGCTCTATTTTGCGTGGCACCAATTTGGCCGGCACCCCAATTGAATACCTCAATATTCAAACGAAAAACTTTGAGCGCATTGCGCAGCAGTGCGGCTACCCCAAAATCAAGCTGACCCACCAACCCATTGCACGAGTGCGCAAACTCACAGGCCGTTATCCGTGGCGAGACATTTCGTATTTCAGCGCCTCGTCGTGGAGAAAATATCTCGCAGCAATTGCACATGAATACACAACCGCAAATGGCGTGTTCGGAATCAAGATGCATTGGAATCAATACAAACGACACATGCTTGATTTAGGCGTCGATGCAAACTTTTGGAACGTGCCGGTGAAGTGGGTGCGCATTACGCGCGAGGATGAACTTCGACAGGCCATTTCTTTTGTTCGTGCAGCACAAACTGAATCGTGGAATAGCAATATGGCAACAAAAGCTGACCCGGTTTACGACGCGGATGCGATCGCGGCTGCACTTGCACGAATCTCTGAAGAAAACTCGGATTGGGATGTGTACTTCACACAACACAACATCAATCCTTTGCACATCACCTACGAACAACTCACCCGCGATATGGAGAGCACCATTAAACGCGTGATGACATTTATTGGATCTCCTGTTGAAGTTGTTCCCGCGCCTCAAACCAAAAAGCAGGGCGACTCGATAAACAAAGACTGGGCCGAACGATTTCTTGCCGAATATCCAGAGCACGTCGGAAGAACCACGATGTGGCAAGGCTTACAATAAAGGCGTGAGCACTCAACACGTTTCTGACATCTTTGACCCAACCCAGTGGGATGAAGTCAAGGGCTTTTCGTTTAACGACATTACGTATCACCGTGCAAAGGCTCACGGAACTGTGCGCATCGCGTTTAATCGCCCCGAAATTCGTAACGCATTTAGACCGGCAACAGTTGACGAACTCTTTCTAGCCCTCGATCACGCACGTCAGTCGAGTGATGTTGGTTGCGTCCTCCTCACTGGCAATGGACCTTCACCAAAAGATGGTGGCTGGGCATTCTGCAGTGGTGGAGATCAACGCATTCGTGGCAAAGATGGCTACAAGTACGCAGAAGGCGAGACGGCAAACACGATTGAGCCAGGCAGAACCGGGCGTCTGCATATTTTGGAAGTTCAACGCCTCATTCGTTTCATGCCAAAAATTGTGATCTGTGTGGTGCCAGGCTGGGCAGCAGGAGGCGGACACAGTTTGCATGTTGTTGCAGACCTCACTCTTGCAAGCAAAGAACACGCACGCTTTAAGCAAACTGATGCTGATGTAGCCAGTTTTGATGGTGGATTTGGCTCTGCATACCTCGCTCGCCAAGTTGGCCAAAAGTTTGCTCGAGAAATCTTTTTCCTCGGCCGTGAATACTCTGCAGATGATGCGCACCGAATGGGCATGGTGAATGCGGTGGTTCCCCATGCAGAACTTGAAGCAACAGCGTTGCAATGGGCAAAAGAAATCAACGGCAAGAGCCCAACGGCTCAGCGCATGTTGAAGTTCTCGTTCAATTTGATTGACGACGGCCTTGTTGGCCAGCAAGTTTTTGCAGGTGAAGCAACACGACTTGCATATATGACTGATGAAGCCGAAGAAGGACGCAATTCATTCCTTGAAAAACGCGAACCAAATTGGGACGCGTTTCCTTGGTTGTACTGATCCTTCATGCTCGTCTCCATTGACGATGCGCAAGATCCTCGATTAAACGCATTCCGTTGGCGAGAACGCCAACTTACGACTATTGCTCAGCGCAAAGCAGCAATCGCTGAAGGACTATTCATTGCCGAAGGCGATCTCGTAGTACAGCGGGCTCTCGAGGCGGGATGTGTCCCCGATGTCGTGCTGTGTGATCCAAAATGCGGAGCGCAGTTTGCGACCGCTGTAGACGCGGCAGGCGGAACAACCCTCGTTGCTAGTGCAGACATCCGTCGCGAAGTTACGGGTCTTGGGGTACCGCTCGATGCGATCGGAGTATTTAAGCGTCCTCCCCTGATCTCATGCGATGACATGATCGCAGCCGCAACGCGCTTGATCGTGCTTGACTGCGTTGACAACCCGAGCAATGTTGGTTCAATTGCGCGCACTGCGGCTGCTCTCGGATGGGACGGTCTACTGCTTGATTCAACAAGTGCGGACCCACTTTCACGCAGAGCACTTCGCGTCAGCATGGGAACCACCTTCAAACTTGCTTTTGCGCGATTCGCAAACACAGGCGACATGCTGAACAAGCTGCAGCAACATGGGTTTTTAACCATTGGCCTTACCCCACATCACCAATCACGTGAAGTTGCAGATTTGCGCACCCTTAAGGTTTCCGGAAAACGAGCGGTGGTGCTTGGGTCAGAGCGCCAAGGTTTAAGTGATGCAAGTCTTGAATTGTGCTCGCAACTTGCAACAATCCAGATGGCTAAAGGCGTTGATTCTTTGAACGTTGCTTCGGCGTCTGCAATTGCCTGCTTTGCTTTGTTGTAATTGCAGTTAGCGATTCACCATATGTTGTGCTGCGCTCACCATGTATTCGGTGAGCTGCGCATGAACATGTGGGTCAACAGCACATTCGTCAATTGCACGTTGCATATGCAACAACCAATGGTCACGCTCTAATTCGCCAATTGCAAAGGGAAAGTGGCGCTGACGAAGACGCGGATGCCCCCGCTCATCGCTATAGGTAGTCGGACCTCCCCAATACTGAATGAGAAAAAGCGCCAATCTTTCGCGCGCACCATCAAGGTCGGATTGATCTGGATACAGCGGCCACAAAACTTCGTCGCCCACCACCCCTTCGTAGAACTTGTCTACCAAACGAATAAAGAAGTCGCTTCCACCAACCTGGTCGTACAACATGGACATCAGATTTAGAAAAATTCCGGTTCTTCCCACTCGGGGAAAATGTCGGGTAAATCTGTTGTTACTCGCTCGGTAAACACCGCTTGGCGCTTTTCCAAAAAGCTCATCACGCCTTCTTGAACATCTTTTGAGCGACCACGAATTTGAATTCCACGGCTGTCAACTCGATGCGCATTCATCGGATGCGGAGCACCTAACATTCGCCACATCATTTGTCGAGCAAGAGCAACCGAAACCGGCGCTGCATTGTCAACAATTTCTTTCGCCAATGCATAAGCAGCAGGCAACAGTTCCGCTGGTTCATGAATACTGCGCACCAACCCTCCGCGTAATGCCTCTTGTGCATCGAAGACGCGGCCAGTCATCACCCACTCTTGTGCTTGCGCAATACCCACGATGCGCGGCAAAAACCATGACGAACATGCTTCAGGCACAATTCCCCGCCGCGTAAACACAAAACCCATTTTTGCGGTGTTTGAAATGAGGCGCATGTCCATTGCCAGCGTCATTGTTGCGCCAATGCCAACAGCAGGGCCATTAATTGCACCAATAATTGGCTTGTTGCATTTGAACATGCGCAGCGTCACCGTGCCACCGCCATCGCGACGAAATGTTGTTTGAGATTCTGTGCTGAGTGATCCGTCATTAAATGTGTCACCGCCAGCTGAAAGATCAGCTCCTGCACAAAAACCCCGGCCAGAACCGGTCATTACGACTGCACGCACGTTGTCGTCTGCATCAATTTCGTCAAACACTTGATGCAACTCACGCATCATGACGTTCGTGAATGCGTTGAGTTTGTCTGGGCGATGCAGCGTGACTGTTGCTACGCCATTTTCAACCTGATACAAAAGTTCGCTGTAGGCCATTTGACCAATCTAGATGCGACGACTACACGTCTAAGAAGCGCGAAGCCGCAATGGCCGAGCCAATTGCACCCGCAAAAGCCCCGATCAGCAAAATTACGACCATCACTGCTGACAAGTACCCAGATGGAACAACTAGCGACGAGATTCCTGTTCCTGGTTTGAACCCAGCAACACCGCCTGTCCACGCAGAATTCAAGGCCCAAAGTCCACCACACGACAAAACCGCACCGATCAACCCTTGCAACAGGCCTTCAAGCATGAACGGAACGCGAATAAACCAGTTAGTGGCTCCAACGAGTTTCATCACTTCTATTTCACGCCGTCTTGCGAACATGGCAGTTCGAATGGTGTTCCAAATAAGACCTACTGCAACCACCAATAACACGAGTGACATCACCAGTGTTACCGTGCGCACAAATCTTGACAGCGTGGAAATCACCTGAAACTCGTCTTCGGCGAGCGCCACGTCTTCTACACCAGGCAACGATCGATACTGCTCACTGAGCGAGCGCACGAGCGCTGGGTCTTGCGTAAGTGGAACAACCTTGAATTCCGAGGGAATGTTTTCTGGGGTGAGCAAACTCAGTGTGACTGGGTCTCCGGCAAAGATTCGCTTTGCCTCTTCGTAAGTCTGCGTCTTGTCAAGATACTCAAGCTTGTCAACATTGATGATTGTTGGAGCCGACCTGATTGATTCATCAATAAGCGCAATTTGTTCGGGCGTAGCATCGCTACGCACGAACACGATCATTGCAACATCGCCTTTCCACTGCACTAACAAATTCTCAAATGCCCGCTGAATTAGCAACGTGGTGCCAACAAGCAGCAATGCAATTGCGGACGTCAAAATGGCTGCAGCAGTCAATGTGAGGTTTCGACGGAAACTCGCCCACATTTCACGGAATGCATACGCAATACGAGCGATCATTCGTACACTCCTCGCTCTTGGTCACGAACTATCACTCCGCGATCCAACTGAATGACGCGCCTGCGCATTGCGTTCACCACTCGATGGTCGTGCGTTGCCATGACCACAGTTGTGCCTGTCTGATTAATCTCATCAAGCAATGACATAATTCCCTCACCCGTTGCAGGGTCAAGGTTTCCTGTCGGTTCGTCTGCCAGCAAGATCAACGGGCGATTGACGAATGCTCGAGCAATTGAAACACGTTGCTGTTCTCCACCAGAGAGCTGGTTTGGAAACCGGTCTTCTTTGCCGGCAAGGCCCACCAGTTCAAGAACAATGGGAACCTGTCGAGCAATTACGTGACGCGGTTTACCAATTACCTCAAGGGCAAAGGCAATGTTTTCGAAAACGGTTTTTCCTGTGAGCAACTTGTAATCCTGAAACACATTGCCCATATTTCGGCGTAGAAACGGTACGCGCGAATCCGGAAGATCATTGACGTTTTGACCAGCGACCCACACGTCGCCGCGCTCGGGGCGTTCTTGACGATTGATGAGCCTCAAGATGGTGGACTTGCCAGACCCAGATGGGCCAACCAAAAACACAAAATCACCTTTGGCGACGTCAAACGATGCGTCCCGAACCGCAACGGTTTCGGACCCGTACCTCTTGGTCACATTTTCCAAACGGATCATGGGGCCCCTCTCAGGCAACTTGCAACAAGTCTAATTTATGAATCGGCGTTTGCACGTCGCCATCGCAGGAACCCTTCCATAAAGGAATCCAGGTCTCCATCGAGCACTCCCGCGATATTTCCACTCTCAATTTCGGTGCGAACATCTTTCACCATTTGGTAAGGCTGCATCACATAGCTGCGAATTTGACTACCCCAACCAACTTGTGCCTGTTTACCAGCGATGCTGCGCAATTCGTTTTCACGCTCTTCTTCAATACGTGAAGCGACCATCGTTTTCAAACGCTTCAATGCATTTTCTCGGTTTTGCAATTGCGAGCGCTCTTGTTGCGACGAGGCAACGAGTCCTGTTGGTTCGTGGATGAGTCGAACGGCAGAGGAAGTTTTGTTTACGTGCTGACCACCTGCGCCAGACGCACGGAACACTTCCATACGAATATCTGATTCATTGATCTCGACATCAACTTCTTCAAGCACCGGCCAAATTTGCACATTGGCAAAACTCGTTTGTCGGCGACCCTGGTTATCAAACGGGCTGATACGAACTAACCGATGAGTTCCGCGCTCGGATGTGAGTAAACCGTAGGCGTATCGCCCGCGCACCGTGAAGTCTGCTGAAAGGATTCCAGCTTCGGTGCCTTCAGAAACATCGCCGATCTCAATATCGAAACCCTTGCGCTCAGCCCAACGCGTGAACATGCGCAGCAACATTTCGCTCCAGTCTTGAGCGTCTACACCACCGTCTTTCGCATTGATCTGCACAATTGCATCTGCTTCGTCATGAACTCCTGTGAACAAACTTCGTAGCTCAAGAGCATCAAGCTTTGTTCGTGCCTGGGCGATTCCTCGCTCGAGGTCTGGCTCTTGACTCTCATCGTCAATCTCGCGCGCCATCTCATGCAAAACTTCAAGGTCTTCCACCGATCCGGCCAATGATGCAAACTCATCAAGATCTGATTTCAAATTTGAATACTCAGTATTCACTTTCTTGGCATGTTCTTGATCGTCCCACAGGTCTGGTCGAGCAACTTCAATTTCAAGTTCTGCAATGCGAGCTTTGCTTGCATCTACCTTCAGATACACCGCTGCCTCATCGACGCGTCGGCGTAGCTCGGTGAGATCGTTTGAAAAATCGCGCATAACTGGTGGCTATTCGGTGCAGCGGCTAATCGCGTCCGTGACACATCTTAAATTTCTTACCCGAACCACATGGGCAAGGCGCATTGCGCGGAGTAAGCGACCAGTCATCAGCCGATTTCACCACAGTTTTTTGAGCTACTGGTGCAGCTGGTTGTGGTGGAGCCAATGGATCTGCTGTTGCTCCAGCAAAACCGCCTTGAGTTTCAGAATCAAAAGACGACTCTTGAATGTTTTGCACCTGTACTGCCGGAGCATCGTTTTTCACGACTTGTACGTGCATTACATACTTCACGAAGTCTTGAGCAATGCCCTTCATTAAGGCACCAAACATTTCGAAGCCTTCACGCTGCCATTCGGTGAGAGGATCTTTTTGACCCATTGCGCGCAGGTTGATTCCCTCTTGCAAATAGTCCATCTCTTCAAGATGTTCGCGCCAGCGCTGGTCAATGATGCGCAGCATCACTTGACGTTCGACTTCACGCATCGTCTTTTCGCCCATCTCGGTTTCGCGCTGGGCGTAGTAACGCGATGCGTCTGCCATTACATGGTCATACATGTCATCGGTTGATCCGCAATTTGCAAGCGACGATTCGGTGACCGTTGTCGGCCAGAACGACACCAGCTCGCGAGCGAGGCCTTCCAAATCCCATTCGTCATCGGCATCGGAAACACAATGGCTATCAATGAGCGAATCAACTGCATCGGCGAGGTACTCCATTGCAGCAACCTTTAAATCGAGACCTTCCAAAATCTGGTCTCGGCGCTGGTAGATCACCTTGCGCTGCTCGTTCATCACTTCGTCGTACTTCAAAACATTTTTGCGAATTTCGCCGTTTCGTTGTTCGACTGTGCTTTGCGCACGTTCAATTGCCTTGGTGACCATCTTTGCTTCAATAGCTTCGTCTTCGGGAAGTGCTTTACCCATCACCCAACTCAATGCACCAGTGGCAAAAAGACGCATCAATTCGTCATCAAGACTGAGATAGAACCGACTTTCACCTGGGTCACCTTGACGACCTGCGCGACCACGCAACTGGTTATCAATTCGACGCGACTCATGTCGCTCTGTACCCAACACATACAAGCCACCGAGCTCGCGAACCTTGGCACCTTCGGCTTTGCATTGCTCAACAAAACCGGCAAGCACTTCCTTATAACGAGCCTGGGCAGCCTGTCGCGCTGCTCGGTACTCCTCTGGCATTTGATCGAGAGGAAGCGCCAATTCAAATTCATCCTTCAATGCGTCTTCGCTATGACCTTCGCCAAGAACTTGCTGACGAGCAAGGCCTTCGGGGTTTCCGCCAAGCAAGATGTCTACTCCACGACCGGCCATGTTGGTTGCAACGGTGACTGCGCCAAGTCGACCGGCTTGCGTGACAATATGTGCCTCTCGAGTGTGCTGCTTTGCATTGAGCACTTCGTGCTTGATGCCGCGCTTATCAAGAAGACGCGATAACAGTTCGCTCTTTTCAACGCTGACTGTTCCAACAAGAATCGGTTGGCCCACCTTATGCTTTTCTTCAATGTCTTGAACAACTGCTGCAAACTTTGCCTGCTCCGACTTATAAATAAGGTCGGCTTGATCTTTACGAATCATTTCACGATTCGTCGGAATCGGCACAACTGCAAGGTTGTACGTATTCATCAGTTCTGCAGCTTCGGTTTGTGCAGTTCCTGTCATGCCCGCAAGCTTGTCGTACATGCGGAAGTAATTCTGAAGCGTGACCGTGGCAAGAGTTTGATTCTCTTCCTTAATCTTCACACCTTCCTTGGCTTCGACCGCTTGGTGAATTCCTTCGCTCCAGCGCCGGCCCTCAAGAATTCGTCCCGTAAATTCGTCAACAATTTTCACTTCACCGTCTTGAACGATGTAGTCCTTGTCGCGGTGATACAACACGGCAGCCTTAAGGGCAACTTGCAATTGATGCACCAGATTTTGTTGCACCTCGTCGTACAAGTTGTCGATACCAAGTTGCTGCTCAACTTTTTCAATGCCCGATTCGGTGGGCACCACAATGCGCTTATCTTCTTCAACTTCGTAATCAACATCACGCGTTAGCGAACGCACGATTGAAGCAAAGCGGTAATACATCTTTGCCGCATCTGCAATGCGACCAGAAATGATTAATGGAGTACGCGCCTCGTCAATCAGAATCGAGTCGACCTCATCAACAATTGCGTAATGATGGCCTCGTTGAACTTTTTCTTCCTTGGTTCCTGCCATGTTGTCGCGCAGGTAGTCGAAACCAAATTCGTTGTTCGTGCCATACGTAATGTCTGCTGCGTAGTCACGTCGTTTTTCGGCAGGCGAAGTTCGCACGCCAGGGATAACAAGTCCAACTTCGAGACCCATCCAACGATGAATGCGACCCATCCACTCAGCATGGAATCTGGCCAAGTAATCGTTCACCGTGATGACGTGCACGCCTTTTCCAGAGAGCGCATTGAGATATGCAGGCAACGTAGAGACAAGAGTTTTGCCTTCACCGGTTCGCATTTCTGGAATCCAGCCAGCATGCAGTGCGGCCCCACCCATCAGCTGAACATCAAAATGTCGCTGGCCAATTACTCGTAAAGACGCCTCGCGCACTACCGCGAAAGCTTCAACCATGAGATCGTCAACATCTTCCCCGCGCTCTAAGCGCTGGCGGAACTCGACGGTCTTGGCTTGCAGGGCTTGATCTGAAAGCTTGTTGAACTCAGGCTCGAAAGCGTTGATATCTGGCACAAGCGATGCAAGCGCCTTTACCTTTTTGCCTTCGCCGGCACGCAGAATTCGATCGAGAAGTGCCATGCAGACACAGATCCTATCTGCGTAGCCCGTGAGCCGGAGTGGCAGCCAATGCCGCACACGCAATTTCTGTTGCCCCGGCCGACATCAATGCGCGTCGTGCCATGCGCATAGTTGCGCCAGTTGTCACCACATCGTCGATAACCAAGATGCGGGAATATCCCCCAATTCCTCGCGGACGAAATTGCACCCCTACGAGTCGGTCAGACCTTCCGCGTCCCGTTTGATGTTCCTGCGTAATTCGCTCTAATAACGGTCGAACAGGAACGCACAATTGTTTGCCCACGTACCGCGCAATAGTTTCAGCCTGATCGTGGCCTCTATTTATCTTGCGCTTACGAGTAGTTGGAATCCATGTAATGACTTCTGGCCGCACATCTGCAACTAATTCTTTAATGTTGCGCACAAGAAATGCACTCAACAAATGTCCAACAGCACGATGATTGCGATACTTGAATCCGACCACAAGGTCTCGAACAACTCCCGCAAACTCAAATGCAACAGTTGCGTGCTCACACGATGGCGCCACAAGCGTGGTCAAGTAATCGGCACACCGCACACACGCTCGGTACGTTTTCTCACCGCAGCCCAAACATCGATAACTAAACAATCCCAACTCTCCTCTTACTCGCGACTACGGTAAAGCGGTGCCTAATTACTTCATTGCCCCATTACGTGATCGCCCGATTCAACGACTAGTGAGATGTGTGGGTGGGCTTGTGTTGTTTGGAATTGGTGTGGGTATGCAAAAGCAAGGACACATGGGACTTGCCCCATGGGATGTTTTTCATGACGGACTCAGCAAGCAAATTGACTGGCCATTTGGTCGCGCACTCATTTTGACCAGCTTCCTCGTTCTGATTTTGTGGATTCCCCTTAAACAAAAACCTGGCATTGGAACATTGTTGAATGCTGTTCAGATTGGACTCGTTGCCGGTGTTGTGATCGACATCATTCCACGTGCTGAAGCTCTTCCACTGCGCATCGCTCTCATGATTGGTGGAATCGTGATACTCGGAATTGGATCTGGCATGTACATCGGCGCCGGTCTTGGGCCCGGACCACGTGATGGATTGTTTACTGGACTTGCTCAGCGCGGAATAAAAGTCAGTCGCGCACGCACAATTGTTGAAGTGAGCGTGCTCGTTGTTGGATTTGCACTCGGTGGTGCTGTTGGCATTGGAACTTTGGTGTTTGCGTTTGGAATTGGTCCAATTGTCGCTCGCACGCTCCCATTGCTTCACCTTGAAGCACTCACTCCGAGCACTCAAGATGAGCAATGGGGCGAATAATTAATTAGTAGCGATAAGCCTCTGGCTTGAACGGGCCACTTGGTGGAATGCCAAGGTATTCAGCCTGTTCGTCAGTCATTTTGGTGAGCACGGCTCCGAGTGCCTCTAGGTGCAATGACGCAACTTTTTCATCAAGATGCTTTGGCAAGACATACACACCCAATGGGTACTTGTCTAAGTTTCCAAAGAGCTCCATCTGAGCAATGACTTGGTTAGAGAACGAGCAGCTCATTACGAAGCTCGGGTGACCAGTTGCGCAGCCCAAGTTCACTAAACGGCCCTCTGCTAACACGATCACTGCATGGCCGTCTTTAAACGTCCAGAGGTCGGTGCCTGGCTTCAACTCGTCTCGAACTGCACCACTGCGAGCCAAACCGGCCATGTCAATTTCGTTATCAAAGTGTCCGATGTTGCACACGATTGCGTTGTGCTTCATACGTGCCATGTGATCAACAGTGATGATGGCTTCGTTACCAGTTGCAGTAACAAACACATCTGCTGTTGCGACCATGTTTTCAAGAGTGTCAACCTGGTAACCCTCCATCGCCGCCTGCAATGCGTTAATCGGGTCAATTTCAGTAACCACAACGCGTGCGCCTTGACCACGAAGGCTCTGCGCACAACCCTTACCTACGTCTCCATATCCACACACCACAGCTGTTTTTCCGGCAAGCATCACGTCAGTTGCACGGTTAATCGCATCAATTAACGAGTGACGGCAGCCATACAAGTTGTCGAATTTAGATTTAGTCACGCTGTCATTCACATTGATTGCAGGAAATAGCAATTCACCTTTTTCTGCCATCTTGTAAAGACGCTTAACACCTGTAGTGGTCTCTTCGGTAACGCCCTTAATACCCTTTGACATCACCGTCCATTTTTTCGGATCGGTTTTGAGTGTGCGCTGCAGAAGTCCGAGCACAATTGCCAACTCAGGGTTCGATGCAGAAGTTGGGTCTGGCACGGCGCCAGCAGCTTCATATTCAACGCCCTTGTGCAACAGCATGGTTGCATCGCCACCATCGTCGAGAATCATGTTCGGGCCATCACCATCTGGCCATGTCATCATTTGGTCAGTTGCCCACCAATATTCCTCAAGCGTTTCGCCCTTCCACGCGAACACCGGAACACCATTTGGTTCTTCAACTGACCCATTCGGACCCACAACCACTGCAGCCGCAGCATGATCTTGAGTGGAGAAAATGTTGCAACTCGCCCAACGAACTTCTGCGCCAAGTTCAACAAGGGTCTCAATTAACACTGCAGTTTGAATCGTCATGTGCAGTGAGCCAGAAATGCGCGCACCCTTTAGCGGCTTTGATTTTCCAAATTCCTTGCGCAAAGCGCGCAAACCCGGCATTTCATGTTCTGCAAGATGAATTTCCTTGCGACCAAATGGGGCGAGTGAAAGATCAGCAACACGCCAATCACGACGTTGAGCAAATGAGGACATGGAAACTCCTTAAGCGAATGTAGGACGGATATTTTCCGCAACGATTCTTCGTTCGAGCTCTGTGTGCTCTGCGGCATCTACCGCGACGGACTCTTCGGACAACATTACTGGAATGCCATCGCGCACTATGTATTTACGATGCAGCCGCGGGTTATACAGAAATCCATCGTTAGAGAAATAAAACAATGGGCCTTTGTCTTCTGGGCATGCCAGTATTTCGAGCAATTTTGCATCAAGCGTCATGGCCTAAGACTAGGCGGTGATGACAGAGAGCAACTCAGCGACATGCGTATCGCATTCGTCACGAGTAGAGGCTTCAAGGTTCAATCGAAGCAGCGGTTCGGTGTTGCTTGGGCGAACATTGAACCACCACGAGCCACAATCAACGGTGAGGCCATCTAAATGGTCTTGCGAGTACTGCGAGTAATCATTTCCAATTTGGGCTATCACTTTTCCAATATCGGCAACCGTCGTATTAATTTCGCCACTGGAGGCGTAACGCTCAAGGGGCTTTCGAATTTCAGACAGCTTCTTACCGGTGCGACACATTTCGCCAAGAACACCCATGCTGGCAATTAGCCCGCTGTCAGCACGGTAGTTATCGGCAAAGTAGTAATGACCTGAGTGCTCACCAGCAAATACCGCGCCAGTTTCGGCCATGATCTGCTTCATATAACTGTGTCCGTTTTTTGTGCGAATGCCAGTTCCACCATGCTCGGCAATTACCTCGGGCACCGCGCGGGAGCAAATGAGGTTGTACAAGATTGTTGCGCCCGGATTTAGTCTCAGAAAACGCGTGGCAAGTAGCGCCGTAGTAGTACTACCCGACATTCCTAGACCGAGCTCGTCTACAAGGAACACTCGATCAGCATCGCCATCAAATGCAAGGCCAACATCAAACCCGCCTGCGATTACACGTGCCATGAGGTCTCGTTGATTGGCGGTTTGCAAAGGATCCGCAGGGTGATTAGGGAACGTGCCATCAAGTTCGCCATACATCACTTCAAGTTCGAAATCGGCAAGACGCTCGAATACTGCAGGAACAACGAGGCCGCCCATGCCGTTTGCGGTGTCTGCAACGATGCGCAGTTTTCGCAGTTTGTCACTTGCAATGAATTTCACAACATGATCAGCAAACTCAGCAAGCATGTTGACATGGTTGAGCGTGCCAGCAGTTACAGCAGGCACTGGCTCTTTGCCATCAAGCACATCGGCGGCTAACGCATGTATTTCGCGCAAGCCATTGTCGATCCCAATTGAGCGCGCACCAGCGAGACAACACTTGATGCCGTTGTATTGAGCTGGATTATGCGACGCAGTAAACATGGCCCCTGGTGAATCAAGTTTCCCGGATGCGTAATACAGCAAATCGCTAGAAGCAAGGCCAAGGTTGGTGACGTTTACCCCATGAGCAAGAACACCTCGCTGAAATGCGTCAACAAGTTCTGGCCCACTTGGCCTCATGTCGTGCGCGATCACAATGTGCGGCGCGTTTGCAAACTTGGCAAATGCAACGCCTATGGCATAGGCAACTTCAGCGTCTAATTGATCGGGGACGATGCCACGAATGTCATAGGCCTTAACAATGGCATTGAGATCTGGCACGAGCGTTCAGGCTACTCGCTAAGGGGTTTGGCATTGCGTCGTATTTTCACTATCCAGGCAATACCAATAAATGTCAACAGGTAAGCCAAATAATCAAGCATGTTCCAACCAAAGTGCATGCTCACTTCATTGCTGGTTGGAATCACCACCATCATGTTTGGCGCTACTCGATAAGGGCCTTTGGCTCCATCAACTTTCCAGTTCGGAAAATAGCTCACGCGCACCAAGACTGGTACGCCCACTTTGTCAACTGAGAAATTCACGGACTCTTGACCGATCTTCACGTTGCTCACCACTACAGGTTCAAGAGCAACTGGAGCTATGGCAGTATCTGGCTTGACCACATCTACACGACGATTTGAACCATTTGGTTCACCTTCATGCAATGTCTCATCAACTACAACACCAACGCGTTGCCACTCGTCGGGACCGCTATCGGCAACTGGTGCAGCCCACATCTCAGGGTGTTGGAACCAACTCGTACCAACTTCCAACCATCGCTCTCGTGGATTGCTTGATGACAATTTGGCAACTACCGGCTGCGTTGCCATAGCCGTTACAACATCGCTATTTGCAACTCGATACACCACCCAAGGACCCGACCGCGCGACTTCAGTAAGTCCCTCTTGCACCGCTGCTTGATCAATGGCTTCTGGCGTGAACCCCATGAAGTACTTCACACCGAGTTCTTGCAGATAGCGAACTCCAATTGACGCGTCGTTGTTGTCGTATCGCAATTCACGAACCGGATTACTACTTTGCTTGGACATCGCAGCCGCAGTAATGAAGTGATACGGAGTACTCCCGGCTGCTTCAAAAAACAATCCCTCCATCGAACCAATACATCCATCGGTCCAAAATGGAAGCAACATCAAACTCATCGTTGTTCCGTATTTGTTCAGCTCACCATTGTTTTCCCACAATGCCCGACCGCAACCCATTGATGGATCTTCGCCTAAGGCTTTCATCGTTTGCACGATGCCGTAGTACTCCCCATAGGCACTCTTTCCTTCATAACCCGTGAAGTTCCATCGCGCCCAACCATCGACAAACCCGTCGTTTGACGACTTTGTACTTAAAGGACCCCATACATATTGATATTCACCTGCAGCGTTCACCCGAGTTGAGCCAAATGGCAGTTCTTGAAATCGAAAACCAATAGAAACAAGAACAATCAAAGCGAATGCCGAGAGAACCGCAAGATTGAAACTGAATTTGTCACTTGGCCGCCCAACATTAAGTACGACCGGAACTCCTGGCTCAGTTCGAGCAATACGTTCAATTGAAAGCAAGCGCAAGACGAATGAACACAGCTCGACCACTCCAACGACAAACAAAAAGTATCGGAGCAGGTAAAAAAACGGCAAGATTCTCGGGTTCCATAGCAGACCAATGACTGGCAACGAATTGCGTGCAATGAACACCCCCGCCGCAAGCACAATCGTGAGCAGAGTCAACCATGTTCCAGCTTTGTGCTTTCTGCGAACAAGTGCGATCGCGCCTACAAGTGCGATCAGCGTGATGGATACATCAAGAAACGTGTGCAGTGGAAAGAACATTTTCCAAAACGAATCATTAATCCCACTTGGCCTTGGTTCATATTTCATGTCGGTCATGTACGCATGACTAGTGACAAACGGAATTACCCAAAACGACGAGAGCAATGTGGCAAGAACTAAAACCTTTGCACCAAATTGAAACGACTCACGCTTATTCCAGACCACCAACATCAGCGCCGCGCCGCCGAAAACAAACAGCAGAACGATTCCGTGGCTTAACGCTGAAAGCGAAATAATGATTGCAGCAGAAATACGGTGCTTGCCCGTCTCTAGACCTTTTGCCAGTAAAGCGAACCCCAGCATTGCCAACGAGAGAGCAATGGAAAACGAAAATTCTCCCGCCATTGTTGAGGCGATGTTTCCGCCATAGATGGTGAAGCTTTCGTCAAACAAAAACACGGTTGCAGCAATGGCAAACAGCTCGGGCACTGGATAAGCAAACTTTGCAAACTTTGCAAACAGCCATGAAAAGTAAGGAAGCGTCAATATGCCGATTACGGCAATGATTTTGATGGCAATTCCATAAGGAAGAATTACATCGAGTAACACGATCATTAGCGCGGGAATGACCATGTAGAACCGATAGATCGGAAGTCCCGAATACCAATCCATGCTCCAACCAGAAAGCTGAAAATTGGACAACAAATGGTCGCGCAAAAATGCGGGAGCCCAAACATGGGCGCCCATGTCACCACCAGTTGGAATATTGTTCCGCAAAATTAAATTCGGATGTAGCGCCAACAACAAGAAAATCGTTGGCGCTGCAACTGCAACAATGGTTGAAAGTTTTTTCCAGTAGGCGACATTTTGATCAAAACGATTTACGCGTACTTCTTCATTCTGGATTGGCTGCACTTCTTCAACTAGTTGATCGCCAGATTCGATCTGCTCGTTTTCCGAAGGTTCAATTTCCACGACGGCAAGCCTAGGTGGATTGCTCCCGACTAGCGGGTCAGCGCAATTACAACAAGAGCAGATGCATTGAAAGAAACATGGGCAACTATTGACATTCCAATGCGGTTAGTGCGTACAAAACAAAGCCCTAGAACCAAAGCAAATGCAAACAATCCCGGAAACTCTGCTAGCTGCAAATGAACTGCGGCGAACCAAACAGATGCGATGATCAGCCCCCAACGAGCACCCACTGAACGAGACAGGTTCTGCTGAATGAAACCCCGATACAGAATTTCTTCCACCAATGGGGCACAAACAACAACAACTACTACCAACAACACCATCCACAAACCGTGGGCGGCATCAAATAAATCGTTCGCTCGTTTCTCAACCGTTTCGGCATTGAATGTCGACGGAAACAGCCAGCGAAACGGAATGGTGACTAGCCCAACCAGGAACAACTGGCTCGCCACGCCAATTGGTATCCCCCACGCATCACTCGGCTTAAACGAGATGCGATAGTCGCTAGAAAAATTACCGGTTTCATAGGCTTTCGAATTCCACACCAATACTCCGATAAATGGAATCCACACTAAAAAAGCCGAAAGAGCCAACACCCAAGTGGGGACTACGTCTACCGCTGCATATCCCGTTACTGAAATTGCGATTGACGCACCGACGTTGGCAACAACAAAGGTGATCCCCCAAATCGCAAAGGTGCGGAGGGCGGAAGAATTTTCGTGTTGATTATCCTGCAAGACGATTCGGCACTACTAAACGGAATCGATCGCGACGATCTTCCATTCGCCAACCACCAGGAACCGTCAATCGCCTTCCATGCTGCTCACAAAGGTCATAGGCATGAGGGTCGGCTTCGCTAGCCAAATCGTCAATCCAGACAAGTGCTCGGCTGTATTGGTACGTCAGCGTCATTGACGCGTCTTCTTTGCAAACAGGACGAGAACACTTGCGAGCCACGACCTAAAACTTAATTCTCAGGGCTTCTAAAAAGGTGGATTTACTCAATAGTTGAGCGCGACATGACACCCTGCAACATCTGCCCGTAACATGACGGCTGTGAGCAAACTTCCCCCACCACCCCCACCATCAAACAAGCGCAAAGGTTCCCCACTTTCGTCAGGAAAAAATGGGGCAAACAAGCCTGGAACAAGCAAGTCGGGCAAAGAGCGGACCCCAATGCCGAAATGGGCAGTTTGGGTGCTCATCGTTGTAGCTGGTGCGCTCATCGTTGGCCCACGCCTCTGGCCAGCAACCACTGCAACCAAAGTGACGTACACCGAGTTCCTCGACCTCGTTCAAAGCGGCAAGGTGGAAAGCGTAGAAATCAACAATCTCAGCAACACCATCACCGGAAAAATGTCTGACGGAAGCGAGTTCACCACTACTGGTGCAACCTCTCTTTCCGATGCCGACGAACAATTGCTTAAGGAAAAGGGTGTTGACTACGACTACTCAACGCCACAAGGCAACTTCTTCACCAACCTGATTCCAATTTTGCTCCCATTCTTCTTGATCATGGGTTTCTTTATTTGGATGCAACGTCGTGCAATGGGCCAAGCCGGCAACATCATGTCCATTGGTCGCAGCCGCGCGAAGAATTACAACGCCGACAAACCGAGCACAACATTTGCAGATGTTGCTGGTTACGACGGTGTGAAGCAGGAAATTAAAGAAGTGGTCGACTTCTTGCGAATGCCTGAACGATTCAAAGAGATCGGTGCACGAGTACCGAAGGGTATTTTGCTTGTCGGTCCTCCAGGCACAGGTAAAACATTGTTTGCGCGTGCAGTTGCCGGAGAAGCTGGAGTTGGTTTTCTTTCGGTAACAGGTTCTGACTTCATGGAAATGTTTGTTGGCGTTGGTGCAAGTCGCGTTCGCGATTTGTTTCAACAGGCAGCAAAGATGGGTCGCGCAATTATTTTCATTGACGAAATTGATTCCATTGGTCGCAAGCGTGGCGCAGGTCTTGGCGGCGGTCATGATGAACGCGAGCAAACACTCAACCAAATGCTCGCTGAGATGGATGGCTTTGAAGCCACCGAAGGAATCGTCGTAATGGCGGCAACAAACCGACCAGACATTCTTGATCCAGCGTTGCTTCGCCCCGGCCGTTTTGACCGCCAAATCGTGGTTCCGCTCCCAGAGTCTGACGAACGCCTGGCAATTTTGAAAGTGCACTCACAAGGCAAGCGCATGGGAGCCGATATCGATTTGGACACCATGGCAAAAGCAACGCCTGGCATGAGCGGTGCAGACCTTGCAAACCTCGTTAACGAGGCTGCTCTTTTTGCCGTACGTCGTGGATCCACTCACATTGAACGAATCGACTTTGAAAATGCACGAGACCGCGTAGTGCTCGGAGCTCGTCGTGAAAGTTTGATTTTGAATGCTGAAGAAAAGCGAGCAACGGCATATCACGAAGGCGGTCACGCCGTGTTGGCAACAGTGCTGCCACATAGCGACCCCCTACACAAAGTCACGATCTTGCCTCGCGGTATGGCACTTGGTGTCACATGGTCGCTACCAGAAGAGCGTCACACATACTCACGCGAGTATTTTGAGGACGTTATTTGCAAAGCCATGGGTGGTCGAGTTGCTGAAATGATGGTGTTTGGTGCGCTGAATAGCGGCGCTGCCAACGACCTGGAACAAGCCACCAACATTGCTCGCCGCATGGTTCGCGAATGGGGAATGAGCGAAGCAATCGGACCGATGGCATTTGCCGGACAGCAGCAAGTGTTCTTGGGTGAAGACCTGATGACAAGTGGTCGTGAATACAGTGACGAAATGGCACGCAAGATTGACGAAGAGATCAATCGAATTCTCCGCGAACAAGAGTCACGTGCACGGGCAACACTCGAAAAACATCGTCGTGGTCTTGATCTTGTTGCCCAAGCACTGCTTGATCAAGAAACTATTGACGGGGCTATGGTCTCGCGACTGATTCAGCAGGGTCTTGGCGAACCGAGCCGTCAAACTGCGCCAAACAACTAATTGCAGTTTTCGCCGTGTGTGTCGGGCACGCCATCTCGCACGCGCGCTAGAGCTGCCCAAATGTCAGTTGCGCTTGCTGGGCCGAGAAAGCCTTTGCGCACCACCCCATCTGCATCTACAAATAGCAGTGTGGGTACCGCTTCAATTGCATACTTTTTATGGAGCGACTGATTCGCGGAGTATTCACAAATATCGACTGCAACATTTTGTGAACGTAAGACCACAGCTTTTCGTTCGATATCTGCACAGGTGTTGCACGACGAAGAAGTAAACGCCAACACCAGCCATTCCTTTTGCTCGTCGGCAAAATCAGATCGATCAATATGCGTAGGCATGGTTGGATCGGCTTGTGTTGGAGATTGCTTACCCCTTCGCGCAAATACTTGATTTAACGCAATAGCAAGAGCAACGACTACCCCGACGATAATGATGCGAGTCACTCGGCGGCCTCAGGCGATGGAATTACGGGTAGCGCAAGCACTGCACTGCGACCAGCAAGATCGTGCCCTCGATTTAACATGCGTTGAACCACAACAGGGACTGTTGCTCTCAGTACAACTTCGCCATTGGAGATACCTGGCGGAATGGGTATAACCGAAAAGCCGCTAGCACCAATTTGAATTGACTCAAGACCCGTAATCGCAATTTCGCCAGCTGGTCCAATTTGGGCCACCGAAAGAACGCCGTCGACTGGAGTCGCGTTCAATACAACCAAACCGTCGTCAACTCCACTTGACACGCCGCTCGGTGCAATCCACATCGTCGAGCTAACTCCAAATGGAGCGCCAAGCACAACAGAAGTGCCCACGGTGTTTCCAACACGACGATTCAACACTTGCTCCACCACAACTTCAGGAGAAGTTTGACCTGGGTCCCCAACTGTCGAGACGATGATTCCATATCTCCCGTTTGGCAGATTTGGCAAAGAACTGGTTTCAAAAACCGTTACTCTTCCAGAAGGTGCCGTAAGAGTTGCGGGTTCAATTTGGGAATTTGGGTCTACGCCATTGACGAATAAGACGCTGAGATTTACATCGTTGGCCGTTGGATTAAGAACGACCAACTGCTCAGTAACTCCTTCAGACTTTTCACCGTCAGCAAACCACCACTCCGAACTCAATCCACTTGCACCGAGTGCCATGGTGTAACCGAGACGTCCGGCTCCCAAATAGTGCTGCGATCTACCGACAATCAGCTTTCCTGCAGTTGCATGCACCTCCACAGCGACTACTGGCTCATTGCGCGCACCTTCATCTGCCATATTGAGTGAAATAACTGAGCGTGGAGGAATCACAAACCCTTGCAGTCGCGCTGGCTCACGCGTTGAATCCTTTGTTACAAAGGAGACATTGACAACAGTCGAATCGCTGTACGGATTCGTAAGAACAATGTGATTCAAGCTGTCTGCGCCCGTGAACCCATCAGCAAAAAACCAATCTGGGGAAGGCTCGTTTGCACAAAGCGCAACTGAATTTCCGGCTGGATGATTAATGAACTGTTCAGCTGTTCCCGCTCCTCCAATGATTTCAACGATGGCGCTAATGAACGGCGACTCAATTCCCTCTTTAACATTCACTGATAATTGCGAGCGCGCAAGAACTGTTACTGCTGAAACAACTGGCTCAACTCCAGAACCTAAACGTGTAACCGTTGCGTTGAAATCCGAATCTGTCGGATTAGAAATAATGATTGCACCAGAAACAGTTCCATCATTTCCGGGCACACCAGGACAAAACCAGCTAGTAGAAATTCTTGAATCTGAAGAGGCAATTGGCATTGCTGGTACCGGGGGTGCATAAACGTTTGAAGATTGCATCTCTTCTGATTTTGTTCTCTCGGCGAACACCATTACACCAACCAGCAACAATGCGACCAGAAACACTAATAACTGGCGAATGCTGAGGTGGGTTCGATTATTCGACATGAAGATCCGAAGCCTTTGCCACTCGTGAGTGTTGAATTCGTCGCTTTAGCCGACCTAAATCAAAAACTGCCATGATCACAAGAAGCCATAGGGCAATCTGAAAAAAGGCGAACAACCTCTGAACGATCGGAACCCTGTACCTCAATTCGGCGACTCCGTCATTCGTTACGTCAAATGCGGTTGTGCCGCCAAAGGCAATTCGTGGCGAAACGTTTTCTCCGTCAACCACCAACTCAAGATTGCTACTAAATGGAATCGCGGCATGAACTGTTGAGGACTTAATTTCAGTTTTTTGACTGCCAATTTCTCCGTCACGAAGAATCGGAACCACTGAATTCAAACGAGATGACAAAAGCACTTCATCTCCTGCCTGATTGCTGAGCTCGGCAGTTGTTTCGTCGAGTACTGCAAGTGAAGGAATCCAGGCCGTATTTTCGTAAATCACCAAGTCGCTGGCTTGGTAAACGCGACGGAAATCGAGCTGAGTCGACAAAGCCGCCAATAACCCATCGGGCGCCGGCAAAGGGCTTGAAAAGGTGGACTCTCCTCCATCAATTATCGGCACCACCACATAACGAACAGCGAGCGGAGCCAACAAACGTCCTCCACGTACTGTTTCTCGCTCTACCACTGCTTTAAGTGCATGAGCAACACTTCGATCTGCATCACTTTGCACAGACCACGTATCACGGAAAGTCAATTCGCCATCATCGGCTACTGCAAATGCAATTGCGTCATTTACTCGCATACCTCGTAATGGAAGAACTTCGCGACGTCCAACAAAGACTGTGTTGTAATCCCCCTCTGGTGGATTGGACTGCAATTGTGAATATAAGTCGGCTATCGCAACTTCAGATTGCTTCCACGAACCATTGACTACCAGAGAGGCAGTTGGAATTGCCCCAATCAAAGCAGCAAGAGTTGCTACTACAACAGCAGGCTTCCACCAGCGATACGACTTCGCACGATCATCGTCAAAAACAAAACTTGCAAGTGCGGCCGCACCAAGGGCAAGACCACATCCAATCACTACCGACAACAGTCCGAATTGCGGAGTTGGAATATTCACTATGTCTGTATCTACAGCGACTACGAGTAGACCCGTGAGTACGACGAGAGAAATTGCACGGCTTGCCCATACGAATGTGGCCGACCTCGTGACTATCACGCTGATGAAAACGGGAACATACAGACCAATTGCGATGATGCCTATCCGCAACAAGCCACTATCAAATCGTGATAAGTCTTGCAACCCAAAACTATCAATTAAGCGATTCTGTGAGCCAATAAAAATTTCAGCCCAATTTGAGTCAACAAATTGACTCACCCACAATGCATTCAGCACATACGAGCCAAAAACCATCGCAATCACCACTTGCAGAATTTTCAATGTGTGGCGAAAATCAACCTTTGCAACCAATCCACCAATCATCCACACAACTGCAACCCACGCAATTATCGCTGCGATTGACGGCACAAACGTGAACGACACAGCTACCAGCAACACTCCAGATGCAAGCAATTGAGTCTGCTTTGCTCCACGCAAACCGGATTCGGCTCGAACAAAAAGTCGAAGCACCCAAGGAATAGTCGCATACACGATCAACTCACTTAATCGCCCCTTGCTTAAGGCCACATACGGCAGTGGAATTGCGACATACACCGCCATGCCAACTGCGCGAGCACGTAGGGAGAAATAACTAGCGGGCAATTTCCACATGCCAAATGCACCAAGAAATACCGAACCAACTGCGACGACTGTCAATAAGGCACCAAGTTGACCAAACATCACAAGGCCTGCCAGCGCCATTAGCACCACGCCCATTGAATTTGATCCTGCGATTCCGAATCCGCCTTGCACCCATCCGCTGAAATAAGAACCGAATAATGCGCGAGGCGAATCCGCGCCAGCTCGCAACGGCAAAAATTCTCCAATGTGCGTTAACCCATTGAAGAAAATGTTTCGACTTCCTATAAGAACGAAGATTCCAACGATCAAGAAAATATTGGTGACGAATCGCTGATGCTTTACCGCATCTTTGCGGTCCTTTTGTGCAAGAGAGGTTTGTTGGATTCGAGCGCTACGACGTCGCAGGAAGGCAGAAAAGCGCGCACTCCCCGAAACTTGTAAATCGTGAATCTCACTTGCAGAAACTCGGCGCAGTGATCGAACTTCAGAACGTCGACGAACGACATAAGGAATGTCAAAAAATAATCTCAATGTTGCGCGCAGGGAGGACAATGCCGACGTAAATCCTCCGCCAAAAACACCAGAAACTACTTGCACTAGAGATACCAGCAGCATCTGCAAAACCACAAATGGCAACTGCAAGGCACCTGACAGCGTCATGACAGTTCGTATCCGATTTCGTGATTGTGCTGAGTTTTGATTGGGGATTGAACATCGTTCGTTAAATCCGCTTCGATGACGAGCTTTTGCAGTTGGAACGATCAGTACACGAGCTCCACTCAAATGAGCTCTCCAGCACAACTCGAGGTCTTCACCAAAGAATTCAATATCGCGATTAAACCCGCCTAGCTCTCTAAACAAGTCTGAACGAATCAATATGCACGCAGATGACAATGCAAAAACGTCTCGGACGCTGTCGTGCTGTTCTTGATCCTTTTCATTTTCTGCGATGAGTGACTCAACCTCGCCAATTCGATCAACATTGAGGCCGACATTTTGCAGAATGGTTGGATCATCCCAACTCACCAGTTTCGGGCCAACGAGGCCTGCATTAGATCGAAACATCTCTTCGATGAGATTCTCGATGGCGTTTGGCTCAAGGGCGACATCGTCGTGCATCAAGCAGAAAAAACCACCGTTCCCTTCAACAAGTCGACCAACTTCATTACACACCGCGCCAAAACCTGGGTTGCCCTCAACAGATCGAACAACCGCATTGGGCAAAACCGAATGAATCGTTTCGGTGATTGATGTCGACAGGTCTTGGTCACAGAATGCATCTCCACCGACAAGCAGGAACAAAGTTTGCAGTTCGGGATAGGTCTGAGCGGCAAGGCCCTGCAGGGTTTCAATAAACCAGGACCCCGGCTGATACACCACGACACTTGCCACAACCGGCGGTGCCACCCGCCCGACGGGCTCGGGCCGAGACAAATCGGAGTGCTCTTCAGGATTCATCACGACTCCTTCAGGCTAGTTCGCAGGGGTTGAAGCCCCATTTCACCGCTAAATAGGTGGCTTTGTTGTCTTGTGCTTGCAAAAGTTAGCACTAGCAATTACCCTTGCAAGCATGAAAATTCCTGCATTCAAGATTCCAACAGTTCCAAGTATCGACCTCACCAAGTTGGACGCACAAGCAGTGCTCAGTCGCCTTCCGCACCTGCCAACTGAGCGTGCAAAGGATCTTGTAAAAGATGCCGCCTATACCACTGTTGGTTTCGGTGTACTCGCCTTTCAAAAGACTCAGGTTCGTCGCCAAGAAATCGTTTCTGAATTGAAAGTAAAACTTCCAGTTCTCGCAGAACAAGCTGTGACACAAGCAAGCGCCGCGCTTACTAACCTACGAGGGCTTGTCAACAACACCAAACCTTCCGCCGAATAACGCAACTTCCTCGAAGTACGCCCTCCCCGAGGGCACTGCTTCAGTTGGTATCGGACTATTCATTGCCGGAATTTCGGCATATGTGTTTTTTAAAATTGGGCAACAAGCACTTGGCCAAGACGGCTTCAAGCCAATCGTTGCCATGTGGTTTATTGCTTTTGCTCTCATCCCTGGCTTCTTTCTACCGATTGAACAAGAAGTAAGTCGCGCACTATCGCATCGTCGTGCAATTGGCGAGGGCGGTCGCCCAATTGTTAAACGCGTATTTCAATTAGCAGTCATCATTTTCGTTGCACTGTGTGTCGCAGTACTTCTGCTGTCGCGTCAAATCAATAACAATCTTTTTGACGGCTATGGAGTGGTGACGTGGTGTCTGTTGCTTTCACTCGCCACGTATGCACCAATGCATCTTGCGCGGGGAATCTGCTCGGGAAATGCTCGATTTGGTGCTTACTCACTCATCATCGGCCTAGATGGTGCGCTGCGCGTTGTTGGTTGCGCAGGTTTGTGGTTGGCGGGGGTTACGAATATCGGAGCTTACGCACTCACCATTGCCTTGTCCCCAGTAGTTGGAATTGCAATCGCTGCAGTAACTGGAAAGCTACATACCGAACATGGACCATCTGCATCATGGTCTGAAGTCACCCCAAATCTTGGATGGTTGTTAATCGGATCCCTGTTTGCTGCAGCGTTAGTGAATGCCGGCCCGATTACCGTTGACATCCTTGGCCACGACGCGCCACCAGAACTGGTTACTCGATTTGGAAATGCAGTCATCTTTGCTCGCATTCCACTGTTTCTCTTTCAAGCAGTACAAGCAGCGTTGTTGCCACGACTCGCACGTTTAGCCGCTCAGAGAAAACTTTCCGAATTCAAACGTGGACTGCATCAACTGTTAATTATCGTTGGAGCAGTTGGAGTGATTGGCACCGTTGGTGCATTTATTCTTGGTCCCTGGGTGCTTGAACTGGTGTATGACGGAGGAATTGACCGCAGAACGATGACGCTTCTTGCATTCGCAAGTGCGCTGTACATGCTTGCACTGGCAATTGCTCAGGCAGTCATTGCGCTCAGCGGACACGGTCGCGTTGCGTTTGGCTGGTGCGCGGGTTTTGCGACATTCGCACTGGTCGCATGGCTTTCTAGCAACGATCTTTATCTTCGTGTTGAATTGGCATTAGTTGCCAGTTCAGTAATTTCATTGGCCATTTTTTTCTTGAGTTTAAGAACAAAAATGTCGGGCAATGTTTCGTTTGATGATGCATCAATGATTGATGCCTTCGCCGAACGGCCTCTCGACTAGTTCATTATTTAGCTAAACGTCGCGACTCGTATTCAAGATCGTGCTGCACCATCATCTCTACCAATTGCTCAAAGTTCACTTCTGGCTTCCAGCCAAGCTTCGCTTTCGCCTTTGCTGGATCACCAATCAGCAGGTCAACCTCGGCTGGGCGCAAAAACTTCGCGTCGTGGCGAACATACGGCCTCCAATCACCTAGTCCCACTTTGTCAAAGGCAAGAGTGAGGAACTCTTCAATAGAGTGCGTTTCTCCAGTTGCAATGACATAGTCATCTGGTTCGTCTTGTTGCAACATCAGCCACATTGCTTTTACGTAGTCGCCGGCATAGCCCCAGTCGCGCTTGGCATCGGTATTGCCAAGTACTAACTCCTTTTCAACACCCAACTTGATCCGAGCTGCAGTATTGGTGATTTTGCGAGTAACAAATTCAAGTCCACGACGTGGACCCTCGTGGTTAAACAAAATACCTGAACATGCGTACAGTCCATAACTCTCGCGATAGTTCATGGTGATGTTGTGGCCAAAAACTTTTG